>NC_013943.1:1933246-2255453 GCF_000025725.1 Denitrovibrio acetiphilus DSM 12809 | reverse complement strand
ATCTCGACCTCGCTACGCTGAAACTGTCAACTGACAAAGGCAGCCGTACTGTAAGCGGCTCGCTGGCAAGACACTTGTATTATAAATCCGCTTCGGGACAGCAGCGGAGCGTATATGAGAAAGAGCAGGGTGAGGAACTCATCCTTGAGATACCGGAGCTGATCGCAGAAGAGATGCTTAAGCTCGGGATCGCCGGCGGGGACAGTGTGAAAGTGCTTAAGAAGCTGCCTCACATGGAATATGTCACACTTGTTGATCATCGTGTCAGGTGCAGGCTTTCGGAAGCCCACGCAGCATGTATTCTGGGGGAATGCGAGGGGAAAGAAATTCAGTTTTCGTTTGCCAGGAAAGATGCAAGGTTTGTGGTCAGGCACATTATCAGCAAAGATACTTACGCTAATGTTATGGAAGCGAAAGGTGTTTATGAAGGCACTGTCCTTGCTCTGGAAGGGATTGAAGCCGGCAGATCTGTTCATATGGATGATTTTCCTGATATGGTTTTATGTACTGCTGACGGGCTGAGGATATTTATTTCTAATGCAACGGCAGAAAAGATCACCGTTGATTAAGTTTGTGCTTGAAATAAGATTAAGATAATGATATTCAATATCAACTTTAATAATGTTGCATAAAACATCGGGGGTCCGAGAGGGCTGTCTGCTTTTGTAAATTAAATATGTCAACCCAACGCTAATTGTGAGATCTTCCAGTAAAAGTCTCAGACATTTTAATGGCTTACAGCCCTGCCCCGACCTTCCTAAAGTACATCAATTTTAAATAATTTCAAGATTATAGGAATTAAGTTTTTCAGCAAATTCATAAAAGCCATACTCACTTCTACGATACTTTAATCAGGTTAAAATATCTTATTTTTATGCTTCTACATGCGGTGCTAGTCTTTAATTTGTGATTTACAACTGGTTAATTATGTCAATAACGGGTATTTTAATCTTTAATCGCGTGCATATATTGATTATTTAGGAAGTGTCATGAATGATATAAAGACGGAGATAGATAATGAACTGCATGACGTTTTGCGTTCTTGCGTGAAGGTTGGCAGAAACCTTTTGGAGTATGGAGCTGAAAGTGTTCTTATCCGTGGTTTTGTGGAGAGAACAGGGAAACTTTACGGCATGGATCATACAGAAATCTCTCTTTCATCAAGCTCTATGGTTATTACTGCTATGAAAGGGGATGACTGGATAACTATTACTGTCCGCTGTCCGGACAGAGGTATAGATATGAGCAGGGTAATGGAGGTTGAGCGGGCTATTGTTCTTGCGGAAAGCGGTAAAATATCCCTTCGTGAGCTGGAGACGTTGATAGATAACCCCGGAACTCCTAGTTACAACAGATGGCTGGTGGTGTTTATCGTGGGGTTGTCCTGCGGATGTTTCAGTAAGCTTGCCGGAGGAGACTTTGTTATTTTCGGCATAACATCCACCGCTTCCGTTCTCGGCATGATTATATTGCAGGAGTTTAAGAAACGTCTTTTTAACCCTGTGGTTAGCTACTTTTGCTCCGCTTTCATGTGTACATGCATATCCGCTATGTCTATTAAATATAATCTAGGCAATGAACCAGCTGTCGCTGTTTTTTCTTCTGTACTTATGCTTGTTCCCGGTTTCCCTCTGGTGAACGCTTTGTCTGACATATTGAAAGGGTTTAAGAACATGGGGGTCGCCAGATGGGTTGCGGCAAGCCTGATAACCTTATCCACAGCCCTTGGGATGGTGTTTTCGATGAGCATTATGGGGGTGTGATGTATGTTTATATTAGGGAATTTTATACTTAACTGTCTCGCTGCTGCTTTTGCCGCAACAGGTTTTGCTGTCTTGTTTAACGTGCCCAAGAACCAGCTTGTTTTTTGCAGTATAGGCGGTTTATTGAGTTATTTTGTCAGAACTCTTCTGATGCAGTCGGGGGTTGAGATTATCTGGGCAACATTTGTATCGGCTTCAGTGGTCAGCGTTTATGGAGTCTTGTGGGCAAAAAGGCATAATGCACATCCGAAGGTGATAACTGTTGCTTCTATAATACCGATGATCCCGGGAGTGTATGCTTATAAAACAATGATAGCTGTTGTCGGATTGGCTGGAGAAGACCTTACAAATGAAACCCTCCAGTCGGCCGTTGTTAATGGTATTGAAACGATATTTATTCTGGGCGCCATAGCGTTCGGCTTAGCAATACCAAACATGCTTATATACAGGAAAAAGACAGTAATATAATGTATGGAGTGAAATTCATACATTATAAGTTATTGTCAATAATATAGAATGCTCATTTGTGTATGAGAAGTCAGTCAATTTAGTTATAACTCCGGTAAAAAGTCTTTTGGTGTATATTTAAGTTCTACCAGTAGTTTAGCTGCTGGTGTCGTTCTGGCATTGTTTCTGCTTTATATAAGTTAACTAAATCATAAGGAGTTAAAGTATGAAGAAAACAATGTCAATCGTACTTATGGGAATGCTTATGCTGCTCTCAGTCACAGCAATGGCACAGGATAAGTCAGAGAAAAATGTAAGACCTCAGGAGAAAATGCCTGCAGAAAACACGATAAGGGATCAGAAAACTGATAAAAAATCCAAAAATATGGATAAGTCAGAGAAAGATTCCGGAATGATGCTTCAGAGAGAAGAAGATAAGCTTAAATAACTGAAACTATTTGTTAACATATGATGTCCTAAGGCAGGGTGCCCCCCTGCCTTTTTTATGCGTGTATAAATGTGCTAATCACAGCTTAAGAGCTTATAAGTCATTGTGAGGAATGTAATGGCGAAGCAATCTCAGGATTAACTAACGAGTTCAGAGACTGCCACAGCCCTGTGGGCTTCGCTGTGACGTATTTTGCATATGCTCTGGCTGTGACAGCGAAGTTGTAAATCCGTGTGTTAAGCACGTGCGAAGCAATAGAACCAAGGATTTATCTGTGGGCATCTATGTTGTTATAACTCAATCTATTCTACTAGCTAAGTCTTATTATTGTAACTTTTTCTATATTTCGAAATGTATCAAATTAATTATTGACTTTCTGTTTTGCTGTTATATGATCAACACTTGTAAGTGTATAATATGAAATTAGATCAGCAGGGTGTTTCATATTATATTTTCGTATATTCACCTCGGTACCTTTAAAAATAAAACTGCAGAGGTTTGCTATGTTGAAAAATAAACATGCTAGTAAAATCCTTATTCTTATGGTTGTGTTAATGTGTGTTACAGGGATTTGGTTTTTAAAAAAATCTAATACCAGCAGCGAAGTTGTAAAATCAAACACAGCCCCCTCCGATTTTTCACTTAATGTCGTTGATAAGATTGATCTCAACAAACTAATATCCTATAAAATTCCGATTATAATTGATTTCGGTGCGGACTCGTGCATCCCTTGTAAAAAGATGGCACCTGTACTTGCTGCCTTGAACAGTGAACTTCAGGGGAAAGCAATAATAAAATTTGTCGATGTCTGGAAGTACGGCAGCCTCGCTCAGGGTTTCCCCGTAAGGGTCATTCCCACACAGATTTTTATAAATCCGAAGGGCGAAAGCTATAAGCCTTCACATGAAGTCCTGTCTAAAATTAATTTTCAAAGTGCTGTTATCAGCGGTATCCATTATACATTTCATGAAGGCGGTCTGGCAGAAGATGACTTCAGAATCATACTGAACGACATGGAAACGCAATGAACATAGAAGCTTACTTAAACTATGCTGCATCTGTAATACTCAGTAATGCCGGCTGGGCACCTTTGATTGCATTCGCCGCCGGACTTGCTACATCATTTACGCCTTGTTCTGTCGGCGGAATCCCTCTGCTGATAGGCTATATAGGCGGAACAGATGTTCGGAACAGCTCAAAAGCCTTTAAGCTGTCACTGCTCTTTGCTATTGGTGGAGCAGTGGTTTATACGCTGCTTGGGTTTACTGTATCATTTGCCGGCAGTTTTATTGCATTATCAAAAGTGTGGTATATCATTTTGGGTATATTAATGACGATGATGGCTTTGCAGATAATGGACGTATTCGAATTTATCCCATCTGGTAATTTTATATCAAGAGACATACGGAAGGGGTATGCAGGGGCAATTGTCGCCGGAGCTTTGAGTGGGCTCTTCTCATCTCCCTGCTCCACGCCTGTTCTGGTGGCTATATTGTCGATTGCCGCCAAGAGTGGAAACACAGCATATGGAGTATTACTCCTTTTTTCATATTCGATCGGACATAGTATACTGTTGATAGCTTGCGGCACGTCAGCAAGCTTTGCCAATCGCATACTGCAGCAGAAGCGCTACCATCAGGCAACGGTGGTCATTAAATATATGCTGGCAATAGTAATTCTCGCCGCAGGATTATATTTGTTCTATCTTGGGTTTTAGAACAGGCATTTTGTGCCGGAGCTTCATTTGAAGGGGCTTAGTTGTATTATAATATTTTATGGTGTGTTATGAAAATTATCGTATGTATCCTTTTGTTATTGAATGTAAATTTAGCTTTTGCAGAAAACAAAGACTATTCATCAGTTGTGGTTATATCAATCGATGCGCTTCACCCGGATGCTATTTCTGAAGAGAGTTGTCCTAATATTTATAACTTTATCAAAAAAGGTCGATACTCTGCGGATGCCAAAAGCACTACCCCGCCGAAGACGCTCATATCACATGTTGCAATGCTGACTGGTCTCTCTCCTGAGAAAAACGGAAAAGTCGATAATATCTGGAAGAAAGGTGAGGCGAGAGTTTCAAAACCAACAATGCTAACCACAGCCAAGAAAGCAGGGTATGAAACCGCACTAATATACAGCAAACCTAAACTTGGTTATCTGGCAAATGATTACACTGATAAAGAGATATACTCCAGAGACGATGCTATAGAAAAAGCAACAGCCATCTTAAACCCTGCTGAAAAGCAGTTTATCTTTCTGCACATAAGCGGGCTGGATTTTGTGGGACCTGAAAGTGGTTGGCTTTCACCTGAGTATATGGAAGAGTTTAATTTTATCGACGAGCAGCTTGCGGATTTTTTTAATAAAATATCAGCAAGCCCTACGTATCTGATGGTTATAACATCTGATCATGCAGGACATGCAAAGATACACGGATCAGATCATCCAGATGACTTTAAAAGACCGCTTATTGTATACTCAAGTGTCAAAGCACTGCCTGAAATTCCTGACAGTGCCTTGTTGCCTGATAAATTTAAGACGTTTATAGAGCGGCTATACCTGGACTAATTTCAACTCATCTGAAAAAGTTTTAAGCAGTCCGCCTATGGATTTATAAAAGTCAGTGGATGCATTTTTTTCTATTAGCTCACACATTCTGGATACGAAAGGATGATAATAATCTGAGATGAAATCATTGAAAACATTCTCAGTTTCAGTTGTGTCTTTATTTTCAGCCTTCATGTTTCCTATAGTAATGAGCGCAGTATGGATAAACTCAAGCTCAATTGCAATATGGTCGGCTGGTTCTCTCATGTCGGGTTTCACGTTTAAAGCAAACTTTCTGTATATGTCCGTAACTGCTGCTGTAGATTCGCCGTTTACTGTTTTAGCTACATCAAGATACACCGACCCGTAAGGCGGTGCCTGAAGCTGAAAAGGACCAACAAAAAGCGCAGCATAATCAAGCATAAGCTCTTGTGCATCGAGCTCTTTCAGCGAGTTAACAAGCTTTTCCGCATCATCGCGAAAGGAAGCATCCTTCTCTTTTATAAGTTCGGCAAGTGCTTTCACTGTTTCAGGCTCAGAGAGAAATGTTTCCTCAGGATTATAAAACATTATAGAAAAAAGTCTGGATATTTCCGCATTTATAGATAAAGACTCTGTTGTCATTGTTTTCTCCGTTATAAATTTAAGCGGGACGCCTCATTCGCTACAGCGCCCCGCATAGTAAGGAGGTTGTTTACTATTTTATGTTGTAATTCCTGATGTAATAAACGTTAGGTTTTGTACCAGCCTCTGGTTTGAGAACATCATAGTCATAGGATTTCAGCAGTATGGAAACCTTGCTGTTAGGGTCGTTAAGGTCGCCAACTGTTCTGGCTCCTGAAGGACACGAGTCCACACAGTATGGGTTTTCGCCGGTTGCAAGCCTGTGGGAACAGAGGATACATTTCTCAACGATTCCCATGCGCCGGACATTGTCGTATTCCGGATGTTTGTAAGCTGTCATCATAGGTGGTTTTGCGCCTGCTTTTGCCGCCATCTCGGCTCCTGACGCTGTGCACCCGGGGATGAGAGCTGATTTGTCAGTATAAAAAGAGTGAGTTTCCTCTTCATCAGAGTTGAAGCTGATTACGCTGTATTCTCCCTCTTCACGCAGATCCCATACGCTGTACGGACATGCATCCTGACATGAGCGGCAGCCGATGCATCTTTCATCGTTGTGCATGGTGATGCCGTCTTCAGTTTTAAACATTGCTTTCGGTGTTACCGGGCATGCATCAACACATGCAGCATTTGTGCAGTGATTGCAGAGTACAGGTTGGGCTGTGAATTTAACTTCAGGGAATTTGCCCTCTGTTTTTAACATGAAATCCGCCCAGTTGAACGACTGCCCGTCTTTTCTGCCCTGAGTATTATTTTCAGTTTTGCAGGCTATTCCGCAGGCGCCGCAGCCGACACATTTTTGGCGGTCTATTACCATTGCCATTTTAGCCATTATTTACTCCTTATACCTTTTCGATTTTAACGCCGCAGAAGCCGCCGTTTCTGGCTGTACTGCCTGAAATCCTGTCATAGTCACAAGGCATCAGCTCATTGTTGTTAAAGCCTCTTGGTTTGGCATTTTTGTAGTCAAGAGCCGCAACACGACCGTAAGCCCAGTGCCCCTGACCATAGCATTTTGTTACGGTACCAGGGCGGAGACCTTCCCAGAATTTCGCTTTAATGGTAAAACTGCCGTTGGTGGAAGTAATGCGTACCATGTCGCCGTTCTTTATGCCTAATCCGGCGGCATCGTCAGGGTTGATCTTAAGCACATCGTCCCAGCTTTCATCGCCGAGGTCTACTTTTTTAAATTCCTGATACCACGGTGTATTAGCACTACGACCTTCTTTGTTCAATCTGGATTTGTGGTCGATGAAGGTAAATGGATATTCTTCAAAAGAACCATATCTGAATGGAGCTTCATAATGAGGAACAAATGCCATTTCGCCCCTTGCTTCGTAGTTACATACATCAAGAACCTTGTCGATGCTGACGTTGTGTTTATCTGCATGACCTTTAAGAGCTTTTTTAAGAGTTTCGCTGTAGAATTCAAACTTTTTGGTAACAGTTTTGAACTTGCCCCAGCTTTTCTTGTATTCAAGTCTGGCATCGTTCCATACACCAGCGTCCTTGAAAGCTTCCCAGCCCTTTATCTTGTCGCCCGGGAAGTCTTTTTTGCCATCCCATGACGGAGCAGTATAGTATTTAACAGCGATCTCAGCGAACTCTTTCGCATTGGATGCGCCCTTACCTGTTTCCGGATCGATTATCTGCTCTTTGTAGTAGCGCAGGAGCTTGTCAAAACCTCTTTCTGCAAGTTTTTCAGCTATAAGAAAAGGGATCTCGGTTTCATCTGTACGTACATCAAAAAGAGGCTCAACAACTGGCTGAAGCAGTGATACCTGCGAGTGTAAGTTACCTTTGCTCTTGAGATATCCCCACTTTTCAAAAGTTGTAATTGCCGAAGGAAGAACAATGTCAGCAAACTGAGTCATCTCAGATGCGTTTGTGGTTATATGGACATAAAATTCGAGCCCGCTCATGGCCTCTTCCCATCTCTGAGCACCTGTGCCTGAGAATGCGAAGTTGTTCATGTAGCCGATACCCATCTTTATTTCCATCGGATTTTTCTGAAGTATACCGTCAGCAAGGTTGTTTGTTACAACACCGCCCCCTGACTTACCGCTGTTGAGTGCAGGAAACTGGAGATATCCACGCTGATCAATTTTGTATTTGTGCTTTATTTTCGCAACTTCATCTTTGTAGTCATCGAGTTTAGGCATTTTGTTGACATGGGTTTTGCCCTTCATCATTGTTCCGCCGATGTTATCAAGGTTACCGAGGAGTCCGCAGAGGGATTCGATAGCCATTGCGGTATACGTCCCACGAACCTGCATAGCAGCACCAGGTCCCATCCATATGCAGATAGAGGGAGCAGCGGCAGCCATTTCTCTGGCAGTTTTATAGATAACTTCTGCGGAGATACCACACTCCTGCTCTGCCCATTCCGGAGTTTTATCTTTGAGTTCAATGTTCCACCATTTGATGATGCCGTTAGTATATTTCTCTTCAAATACGGATTCATCGAGTGTCACACCTGTTTTGAACTGGTTTACACTGTTTTTGAAATCTCCTACGAAAGGCTTGTGCCAGAGATCTTCTGTAAGTAAAACGTGAGCTATAGCAACAGCAAGTGCGCCGTCTGTCCCCGGAAGAACCGGAAGCCAGTTGTGGGCTTTTGCAGCGGAAGCATTCAGTTTAGGATCAACAACAGTGACTGTTGCTTTGTCTAGAACATCACCAAAAACTTTAATGCTGAAAGGAACCTGTCTATTCGATACGAGTGGGTCAAGTCCCCATATCAGAAGATATTTTGTCCTTGTAAGGTCATAATCCCTGTAATCCCAGTATCCGTGAGTATAGAATGCGCCTGACTTTTCCGCTTCAGCACATAGGGCAGAGTGAGAGATGTTGTTAGGGGAACCATAAATCTTTGTCATAGCATCATAGATCATATCTCTCATGTAAGTATAACGCCCTCTGTTCAGCATATACTTATGAGCTTCTCCGTTGTTTCGGAGTTCCATCATCTTGTCAGCTATTGTGTTGAGCGCTTCGTCCCAAGTTATTGGAACAAACTTAGGGTCGATGCCTCGACCTTTTTCAGGGTTGGTTCTTTTCATCGGGACTTTGACCCTGTCCGGGTCGTAAAGCTGCTGTAGCCCCATGTGGGCTCTTGGGCAGCAGGTTCCGCAGTTTGCTTTACTGTTCGGGTTACCTCTGACTTTGACAGCACGTCCGTCCTGAACAAAAACCTGAATAGGGTCCCATGTTGTGCACCCCTGACATGTTGTAGAAATCCATTTACCCGGATCTTCGCCTATTGCTTTCTTTGGGTCCATTGGAGCAAGAGCATTATTCTTAGGTACTCCACATCCGACCATAGCCACAGTGCTCACAGCAGCTGTAGCTTTCAGAAAGTCTCGTCTTCTTAATTTCATAAAGACCTCCTACGAGTTTACGTCACAGGAGTATATGCAACCGGCATGCCAATAATTGAAAAGGGGTAAAACCTTTATAAATAAAGAATGCAGTAAAAACAGAAGGGCGTGCAAGTAAAGAATCTTTACGCTAAAACGTACAGACTCTTTACGTTTGGTTGTGTGTGATATTGTATTTCCTTAATTTTGCGTTTAGTGTAACCCGTGATATACTCAGCCATTCTGCAACCTTAGTCAACTTGCCGTCGTACTTGTCGAGGGCACCTTTTATAAGTTCTATTTCGCACTCTTCGATACTTTTTGCAAAGATGTCTTCTCTGTATTTTTCAGAGAAATAGGTAAATAGATTTTTATGTTCCTGTTCATCGGCAGGTTGTGTGAGTTTAAAATCATCAGCCGTCAGGGAGTTAGTTTTTGCGAGAATTATTGCTTCACGTATTCTGTTTTCAAGCTCACGCACATTCCCCGGCCACTGTTGTTTCATAAAAAGGTCAAGCAGTGATTTGTCTACACATGATATATCTTTAACGTGTCTTGCCACATGTTTTGCTATCAAATGCAGTGCTATATCTTTTATATCCTCCCGTCTGTCCCTCAGTGGCGGGATAAATATGTTTATAACGCTCAGTCTGTGGTAAAGGTCAAACCTGAACAGATTCTTTTCCACAAGATCGGTGATATTCTTATTTGTTGCAGCCACAATTCGTACGTCGAGCTGTATCTCTTTGAGTTCTCCAAGTTTTTGAACGGTTCCGTTTTGCAGAAAACGCAGAAGCTTTGCCTGAAGGTCAAAAGACATCTCACTGATCTCATCAAGAAAAACAGTTCCTCCGTTTGCCGACTCCAGAAGACCTATTTTTGAGCTGATCGCACCGCTGAATGCGCCTTTTTCATAACCGAACAGTTCACTTTCGAGAAGTTCTTCCGGTATGGCTGCGCAGTTGATCGCTAAAAATGGCTTATTAGCTCTCTCTCCATGGGAGTGGACGATGTTTGCTATCAGATCCTTTCCTGTTCCGCTCTCTCCGACAAGTAGCACCGGTGCGTCAGACATTGAAGCGGAGGCGGCGAGTTTTAAAACATCTCTGATTGCTCTTGATATGCCGACTAATTTATTATTCGGATTATATTCCGGTACCGGTTCAAATCCTTTGCCGCAAGACTGTACCTGTATGTGGTAATAGCTCTCCACTGTTTTTATAAACTCTTCAGGAGAGACAGGTTTCACAAGAAAATCAGATGCCCCCAGCTTAACAGCATCCAGCACTGTTTCGCTGGTGCCGTAGGCAGTCATGAATATGACGGGGACAGTATACCCGCCTTTTCGTATGCGCTCCAAAACATCAAGACCGTTTTCATCACCAAGTTTATAGTCGAGAAATACAAGACCGATGTCTGATTCAGCTTCAATAAAATCCATGCCCGCTGTTGCGTTATTTGCGGTAAATATGCAGTATTTGCCTGAAAAAGCCTTCTGCAGACTGTAGGTCAGAGATGTGTCATCATCTATAATTAATATTTTTTTCATTTCATATCCTTAATCTTAATGATAAATTTTGCACCCTGCATGTATTCTGCATCAAGAGAGATGCTGCCGTTCAAAGCTGATACCATTTTTTCGCACATACTCATACCAAGCCCTGTTCCTGAATTTTTTGTTGTGTAAAACGGACGGAAGATTTTATCCCTGCTCCCTTCCGGTATTCCTGTTCCGTTGTCCTGAACTGTTATGGTTATGATGTCTCCATCCATTGCAAAACTTATGTGAATTTTCGTTGCTCCGGCATCGTATGAGTTGTTAATGAGGTTTACCAGAGTATTAAATATAAGCATCTCATCAGAGCAGAAATCGAGGTGCTCATTACTATATCCAAGTGTGAGCCGTTCTTTCATCACTCTTGCTATATGGTCTTCCAGCATCGCACATATTAAGCCTGAATTTGTTTGGGCGGGGTTTATTTCGACAGTTTTCGCTATCTGCAGAAATTCGTTTACTGTTGCGGTTATTCTGGAGACCTCTCTGTTTATTACATCCATATCTTTGCTGTCGAGTGAGTTGTTAGAGTTTGAGATGCTGTGCATCAGCATTTGCAAACTCATGGCAGGATTACGCAGTTCATGGGCAAGTCCGGCAGACATAGAGCCTATTGCTGCAAGCCTCTCTTCTTTTGCCAGATTCTTCTCTTGTTCAATATTTATCTTTATGCTCCTGTCCAGTTCTGCTGAGAGCGATGTAAAAGTATCTGCCAAGTTTTTAACTTCTACTGAAGCGTGAGTTGGGAGGTCAAATTTTATGGATAGATTGCTGATGTCTGTTTTTTTCAGTTTAGCAGAGATAACGTTCAGCGGCTTTGTAAAATAGAGTATAAACCTGATACTCAGAAATATAAAAATAACTATTACCGGAATAATAATAAAAAGGCTGCTAAGGCTGTGGGTCAGAACTGTTTTACTTATCTCTTTCATGTCTATGATATAAATGACTTTGCCAACGGATTTGCCGTTTTTTAGTGTAATATCGAAAATCTCGGCATTTCCTGAAAAAGACTGAGGCAGTTTTTTTGATACGAGCGCATCAGTGATGTAGACCCCGAACTGATCGGTTATATATACGTTGCTGATGACAGAAACGCTTTTGCTGATATTTTCTGCCGCACTGAAAAGAGCATAGATGTTGTCGTAAAGTATAGCGTCACGCAGTCGCCCCTCCAGACTTTTATGTATGTTTATAATTGTTTCAGAGGCGTAGGAATGATAGACGTTTTTGTCATAAAAGTACTGGATGGACGTGCTCAATGCGCCGGTAATGACCGCAAAGAGTATAAACAGTACAAGAAATCTGTTTTTAAATGAGTCTGGCAGCAGTTTACTTATTATTTTCGACATAGTCTCTCATCTTTATCACATTGGCGTAGACGCTTATGTCCGGAACTGTAAATCTGTCTATCATAAGCTCTTCGAGTATTTTTTTGCCCTGTTTGTCCTGATGCATATTAAGCAGGATCTGGCGAAGTATTTTAATTTCATCACTGGTCATTTTTTTTGATGCAACAATAGGGGGGATGCCGAATTCAGGTGATTCATGAATGATTTCAATATTTCTCACATTATTTTCGCTTTGACTTTTCAGGTTGTCATACACAAGATTGTCCACCGCAGCCGCATCGACCACGCCTTTATTAACAAGGTATATTGATTTGTCGTGAGTCCCCGTGAAAAAGACTTTCGAAAAAAACTGCTCAGGTGCGGAGAAGTTTCTTGAAAAGTAATAAGTGGGAAATAAAAATCCAGTGTTTGAAAGCCTGTCTGTCATAGCAAAAGTTTTTCCTTTCAGGTCTTCCGGCAGGTCTGCCTGTACGTTTTTATTTTTTATTATAAGTGAGCTGTAGGTCGTTTTTCCGTCTATTTCCGGTGCTGCAACCAGCTGATAACTGCCTTCGTTCAGGTACAGCATGGCTCCTGTGCATATACTTGCAAAATCCACCTGCTGATTTTCAATAAGCCTGTTCATGTCGCTGTAGTTTTCTTTATGTATTATTTCCGAGGTGATACCCAGCTTTTCTGCTATATAGCTGTTCAGCTCTTCGTAGTGAATGAAAGTATTGGATGCTGACAGCATAGAGGATATACCGTATTTTAATGGGCTTTCAGCAAACGCACTGGAAAAAGTTAGGCATATCGCAACTATGGTGAATAAAATAAATCTCATAAATTACCTCTTTTGCTGATTTGTGCAGTTGTCTCTGGTTATCTCTGATATCCTTTTCATGTCTTCGTTATATTGATAATCATCTTTCAGCGACAATTCGAGATCTGCTAATATTTTTTCAAGTGAGCTGTTGTCAGCAAGCTCGTATATAACCCACCGTCCGTCTTTTTTGCTTCTGATAAGTCCTGATGCTTTTAGAAGCTTCAGGTGAGTGGAGATTGTGGAGAGGCTGATCTTGAGTATATTGTCGAACTCGCAGACACATACAGGTCTTTTCCTCAGCAGAAGCAAAACTCTTAATCTATTTGGGTCTGACAGGTTTTTAAATAAATCTGTTACGCTGTCGTAATTATACATTTCGTCACCTCTAGAAATATCCTTGACATTTTCGTTGTTTCGATATATCTAGAAGTATAAGTTAAAGAAAAGCGAAAATCAACTAAAAGACGCCGAAGAATTTATGCCTGTAAAGAGAGCTGATTTTTAGAGATGATGCTTTTAAGTAAAATAAATGTCACAAAAAAGGTTTGCGATTGTTAATTATTCGATGTGTCTGAAAATATCGTTGCAATTGACTGTCGTGAGATATACCTTTGAAGCGTGGACTGAATTTGAGGGAAAAAATGATAAAAAAGAGACTTGGATTTCTGGATCGTTTTCTGACACTTTGGATATTTAGTGCTATGGCAGCCGGTATTGGTCTTGGTTATTTTTCAGAGAACGCTGAGGGATTTATTAACCGCTTTCAGATTGGAACAACAAACATTCCAATAGCAGTCGGGCTTATCCTGATGATGTATCCGCCTTTTGCAAAGGTGCGCTACGAAGAGCTGCCGGATGTTTTTAAAAATGTAAAGATACTAATGCTTTCACTTGTGCAGAACTGGATAATTGGCCCTGTTCTGATGTTTGCTCTGGCTGTGATATTTTTACCAAATCACCCTGAATATATGACAGGACTCATACTTATAGGTCTCGCCAGATGCATTGCTATGGTCATAGTCTGGAATGAGCTTGCCGAAGGCAGCACGGAATACGCAGCGGGACTTGTGGCTTTCAATTCTATTTTCCAGGTATTTTTCTACAGCGTTTATGCATGGTTTTTCATCTCGTACCTGCCTCCTTTGCTGGGACTTGAAGGCTCTGTGGTCAGTATATCAATAGGAGAGATAGCAAAAAGCGTATTTATATATCTAGGAGTTCCTTTCATCGCAGGTGCGCTCACAAGGTTTATCGGTGTGAAGGCTATGGGGAGAGAGCGGTATCATGCTGAATTTGTCCCGAAGATAGGACCAATAACCCTTGTATCACTTTTATTCACAATTGTCGTGATGTTCAGCCTTAAAGGGAAGCTCATTGTTCAGATCCCTTTTGATGTGATGCTTATCGCTGTACCTCTCTGTATTTACTTTATAATAATGTTCATTGTTTCTTTCATGATGGGCAAGAGAGCCGGAGCTGACTATACTAAGACAACAACACTCGCGTTCACAGCAGCAAGCAATAACTTCGAACTTGCAATCGCTGTGGCAGTCGCTGTTTTCGGTATAAACTCAGGGGTGGCTTTTGCCGCTGTTATAGGACCTTTGGTCGAAGTCCCGGTGATGATAGCACTCGTGAATGTCGCATTCTGGTTCAGAAGAAAACTATTTGCATAAAAAAGGAGATCGCTATGAAGAAAGTTCTTTTCGTATGTATTCATAACAGTGCCAGAAGCCAGATGGCTGAGGCATATTTAAACCATTTTGCTCCTGAAAAGTTTCAGGCTGAAAGTGCAGGGCTTGAACCTGGTGTTATGAATCCCTATGTCGTAAAGGTAATGCAGGAAGATGGCATAGATATTTCTGGTAACGAAACTAACTCTGTTTTTGATTTTTTTAAAAAAGGACGTATGTACAGTTATGTCATAACGGTTTGCGATAAAGAAGCTGCTGAAAAGTGTCCTATCTTCCCCAGTGTAGCAGAAAGAATTCACTGGAGTTTTTCCGACCCTTCATCTGCAAAAGGATCTGAGGAGGAAAAGCTGGCATTTGCCAGAAAAGTCAGAGATGAAATAAAAGAAGCTATCCTGAAATGGATAGACGTAATGTCATGATCATCAGCTTTCACCGCATGGCTTATTCTTTCTGAACGGATAACAGACTGGATAACGATTAAGAGTTGAACTTTATTAAATATATGGTATTTAAGGCGGTTTGTTAAAAACCGCTTTTTTTTATCCGTCCGCAATTGCAGAAATGAGCCTTAAAAATAATCAGATACCGGGATTGTATAAAACACCTGCCGCCCTTGCTTCTTTCTATAACACTGAGCTGAAAGAGTGTTCTGGGATCATGGATTATGAGGAGCAGATGACAGGGGGAAGGGGTACGCCACATATATAATTGAGATAATGCTGGTTATATACTGCAAGATGCAGATGGGTATGTGAAATGAACTCAGAGAGTTTGCTTTATACAGTTATTCTGACAGTCTCAGGAGCCCGTTAGTTTTTTTTGCTGGCGGGTATTTTTTGTATGTATTAAACTCAGATGGCAGAATTAGTTCTGGGCATTTTATTGTCTGGAAATTTAAACACTTAACCGGAGGGGATGAATGAAAAAACTTGGATTCGGCCTGATGAGGTTACCGCTGAAAAATAAAGAAGACCTTACGGACATAGATTATGCGCATCTTTCAGAGATGGTTGACCGGTTTCTGGAGGGAGGCTTTTCTTATTTTGATACTGCCTACCCTTACCATAAGGGATTGAGCGAAACAGCGGCAAGAAAAGCTCTGGTCGAAAGACACCCCAGAGAAAGCTTTCTGCTTGCGGATAAAATGCCTACTTTTATCGTGGAAAAATCTGACGATTATCAGAGAATTTTTGATGAACAGCTAGAGAAGTGCGGAGTGGAGTATTTTGACTATTATCTTCTTCACAATCTTGGAGTGTTAACTTACGAAAATTCTCTGAAGAACGGCGGTTTTGAGTTTATACAAAAGCTGAAAGAGGAGGGGAGGGCAAAACGCATTGGCTTTTCATTTCACGACAAGGCAGAGCTCCTCGACGAAATATTGACGGCTCACCCCTGTGTTGAGTTTGTCCAGCTTCAGATAAACTATGTTGACTGGGAAGATAGTGTTATCCAGTCCAGAAAGTGCTACGAAACAGCGAGAAAACACGGCAAGGAAATTATCATTATGGAACCGGTCAAAGGCGGTGCTCTTGCGAACCTTCCAGAAGATGCAGAGAATGTTTTAAAAGAGGTTAACCCGAACGCTTCTCCGGCATCATGGGCAATGCGTTACGCAGAGTCGTTTGAAGGTGTCTCCGTTGTTCTCAGCGGCATGACTGAGATGAGCCAGCTCGAAGACAATATGAAGACGAGTGACAGTTTCAGACAACTAAACGCAGATGAAATGAGGGCTATTGAACAGGCAGGAGAGATCATTAGGGCTACTACAGCAATATCCTGCACAGCCTGTCAGTATTGTGTGGATGACTGCCCGAAAAATATACCCATCCCTTCTTATTTCGGCATGTTTAATCAGGCAAAGAAGTACAACAATAACCTGATACAGAGTATCTATTACAAAAACCTTGCAGGGGCAGAAGGGGTCGGGAGCGCATCAGAATGTATCGAGTGCGGCTTATGCGAAGATCATTGCCCGCAGCATCTTCCGATTATCGAGCACCTGAAAGAGCTGCACAAGCTTTTTGAAAGTGTCGAGAGGTAATTTCAGCCCCGCTGCATTTTAAAGTCTGTTTGTGCAGGTGTCGTATAATATATGCCGTTTATTCCGATCATAAATTCAGATGGTAATGGAAAGTTACGATACAGTGATTATTTCTTTTTCCCATACCATTTAAATTTCTCAACGACGGTTTCCATCTCTACGTCGTCAAGTATGATTGGGCTGCCTATACTCTTTGCCTGACAGAAGATACGTGCCACAAACTCTATCTCTTCTGCTGCTGCAAAAGCTGTTGGCATATTGCCCGACACAGTCACAAGACCGTGGTTGGCGAGGAGCACAGCATTATAACCGCCTATGTGTTCTATGATGCTTTCTGCGAGCTCCGGAGAGCCGAATGTGCAGTATGGAGCGAGGGGAACTTTACTGCCGCTGTAGCCCACCATATAGTGTACAGCAGGTAGTTCCATCCCCAGACAGGCAACGGTTGTGGCATAGACCGAATGAGTATGCACAACAGCACAAACGTCTGCCCTGTCCTTGTAAAGACTGAGGTGAAAGGAGAGTTCGCTTGTCGGTCTGTTATCTCCCTCAACAACGTTACCGTCTATGTCGGTGATTACAATGTCTTCCACGGTTGTTTTCATGTAGTCTACCCCTGAAGGTGTGACTGCAACCAGATTTTCGTCTCTGTTGTATATGCTCAGGTTTCCGCCGGTTCCGCTGGTCAGGTTCGTTGTGACCAGTTTCTTACCGTATTCCACAAGAAGTTTTCTCTCTTTTAAAAGCAGCATTAATAACTCCTGTCACCCCTGAGGAGTGACGCCTTTTTTAAGTATGATACATCCATATTTTGCTGTTTCGCCAGTCATTACAACACAGTATGCCTGTTTGGTTCTGTCGTAGAAGGCAAACCTGTCTATGCGTGTTATTTCCGGCGCGTCCGGCTGATGTTTTTCAATTATATGTCTGAACCTTGTTTCAACTTCAGGATCAAGAGTATCCCCCTCGACAGGAGTTATCATTACCAGAGGGTCATCAGAGTAAGCATCAAGCTCGAACAGCGGAAGTATGGCGTCGAGAAGCTGATCCACTGTCAATCCATCAGCTCTCAGAGTGTTTTTGTTCAGCCCGTGTCCGGCGAAATGTGCATCACCGAGAACTATCTCGTCTCCATGTCCCATCCTGTGCAGTTCGGCAAGAAGCTCAGGGCTTAAAAACGGTGAAATACCTTTAAGCATTGTTACCTCTGTCTATATTTTATAAGCTTTTGCAAGACTCTCAGAGTATGGAGCCTTTAATATTCCTATTTCTGTTATTATACCTGTGACAAATTCGTTCGGGGTTACGTCAAATGCAGGGTTACGCACTTTCATACCTTCCGGTGCTGTTCTGCGTGCTCCGAAGTTACACACCTCGTCCGCCTCGCGTTCCTCTATAACGATCTCCCTGCCTGTTGGTGTTTCCATGTCCACGGTGGATGACGGACATGCCACATAGAAAGGTATGCCGAAGTGTTTTGCGAGGATAGCAACGCCCATTGTGCCTATTTTATTCGCAACATCTCCGTTGGCGGCAACTCTGTCTGTGCCTACTATGACCATGTCGATGAGCCCCTGGCTCATTATGTGTGCAGCCATATTGTCGCAGAGAAGCGTCACGTCCAGACCCGACTTCTGAAGTTCCCAGCTTGTCAGCCTTGCACCCTGAAGAAGCGGTCTTGTCTCGTCTGCATAAACCTTAAAGTTGACCCCTGCTGCATGAGCGGTATACATAGGCGCTGTGGCAGTGCCAAGCTCGGATGTCGCCAGTGCTCCGGCGTTACAGTGGGTGAGAACACCGTACCCTTCTTTTATGAGCGGTGCTCCGTTTAGACCGATACTTTTACAGAGGTGCTTGTCTTCTTCGTGTATGAGAACTGCTTCGTCAACAAGCACTTTATAAAGCTGTGTGCTGGTGAGCTCCTTCCGGCTTTCGGCCTTCTGCACCATTCTCTTCAGAGCCCAGCTGAGGTTAACAGCAGTGGGGCGGGAGGAGTTCAGGTAGTCGGCTTTCTCTTTCAGTACGGTCAAAAATTTATCTGCCGGAACATTCTGCATGTCCTTAACGCCGTACAGCAGACCGTATGCGCCGGCTATACCTATAGCGGGTGCGCCCCTGACCTTCAGAACCTTGATGGAGTCCCAGACCTGTTCAATGCTGATCTGTTTCTCTATAACGGTTTTGACAGGGAGCTGAGTCTGATCCAGCAGATAAAGTTCGCCGTCTATGAATTCTATAGTTTTTGGCAGGAGACTGCCTTTTGCATTGTTTTGCACTAACTGCTCCTTTATTATTTCGTTATCGGTGAAAGAAGCCGGCTCAGTCCCCCGAACCGGCATAAAATCGTAATTAGAATAATCCTTTTTTATCAACAGGTATCCACGGAGCCATCGCACGTTCAACATGGTTAAACTGTGGGAATTTCGCACGGAGCTGTTTCATGTTTTTTACTCCTGCCTCACGGATCATCTCCTGAGTGAAGAGCATAGGCGGGATAAGTATGTCCGCAGGGAGCTGCTCGCCGGCGATCTTTTTACAGATTGCCCGCACGCTTACTGCGCCAATGGCTGCCGGGTTTGTTGCCGCTGTTGCTGCCCACGGGCTTCCCTCTCTGACCATAAGCTGAATGTCCTGTGTTGATATGTCAGCGCTGTAGACCCTTATCTTTTTAGTCATGTTTGATTCCTGAAGAGCGAGGATAACCCCTTTTGCAAGCTCATCGTATGGAGCGAAATAAGCATTTATTTCAGGTTTGGAACGAAGAATAGCTTTTACCTGATCAGCGTTTTTAACAGAGAACGGGGATTCCAGAGTTCCTGTCCTGGCAAGTTCTTTTATACCCGGATATTCTTTTTTGATTTTTGTGAAACTCTCGTCGCGTTTATCCAGAGGGAGTATGCCGGGAACATATACGTAGCCGACGTTTGCTTTACCGTCGAAGTCTTTGATCATAGCTTCCAGAGACAGACGTCCGAGCATATGATCATCCTGAGCTATCTGAGGTATTTCCGGATTTTTAAGGTCAACATCAAAGGCAACAACAGGTATGCCTTTTGCGAGTGCGTCTTTTGCCGGTTTAACCATTGTTTCGGTGAGTCCGTGGTCAATAATGATGCCGTCAACGCCCATATTAATAGCTTGATAGATAAAGTTTGCCTGAGCCTGATTGTCCATATTCTTGCCGAATACAGTCAGTTTTATACCCATGAGGTCGGCTTGTCTTTGTGCGCCGGCTCTGTACATCTGCATGAACTCGCCTTCTACCATCTGGCGGATGAGTGCTATGTGTATCTTTTTTGTGCCGTTAAAAGGTGCCGGAGCATCCTTCAGACCTGCTGCCATGACAGTTGATGTCGTTAGAAGTGCCAGAGCAGCAATGATTAAGATTATTTTTCTCATAGAGTTCTCCTTTAGCATCATTATGCTTATTTCTTTTTCGCAAGACCAAAAGTGAAGGCAAGCGCTGCAACGAGCACGCACCCTTTTATAAAATCCTGAATATAATACGGCATACTGAGCATAGTAAGACCGTTCAGGAGCATACCAACGAATATTGCACCTACGATAGTGCCGAAAGGGTTGGGTTTTTTAGCGCCGAGCACAGCATAGCCTATCAGAGCCGCACCGACAGCATCCAGAAGGAGCCCGCCGCCTGATGAAACATCACCCCGTCCGACTCTGGCAGCGAGGAGTATACCGCCGAGGGCGCTTATTGAACCTGAAATTATATAAGCGAGCATTCTGTAGAGGTTTACATTTGCACCTACAAGCCTTGCTGCTTCAGCGTTTCCGCCTATGGCATAAAATACACGCCCCCATCTGGTGTGGTTCAGGATTATGTATACAACAAATGCGAGAACGAGCATGAAAATAACGGGGATAGGGATCAGGTCGAAAAGACGTCCCTGACCGAGATAAAGAAATGCATCGCTGAACATCCCCTCTGCCTCGTCACCGTTCGGAAGGATCATCCCTGTACCTATGGAACGTCCGCCTGACGGGATAAGCTGAAGTCCCTGCACAAGGAACATCATTCCCAGCGTGGCAAGAAGATCGGGTACTTTAACTTTAACGATAAGAAATCCGTTCAGAAACCCTATTGCCGCACCGATCATGATGCAGATAACAAATGCCGCGAAACCGCTGAGGTTAAGAACAACCATAGAGTATGACGCCATCATGACAGACATGGCTGCGTTTGAGCCGACAGAGAGGTCAAGCCCGTCTATGACCAGAGTAAAAGTTACTCCGAGCGCCAATATCCCGTATATTGTTACCCCGAGGAGTATAGAGAAGAGATTTGACCATTGCCAGAAGGACGGCTCTACCAGACCAAATGCCACAAAGAGCACTGCCATGACAATGAGAAATCCGTATTTAATAGAAAAAGATGTGAAACGTTCCATGTTAATCCCCAATGTGTATTTCATCCGGTGACCTTGATATCCAGTGCAGAAGAGTTGACCTGTCTGCATCCTGATATTTCTGTTCTCCAGCTATAATGCCATGGTTAAGCACTACTATTCTGTCTGCCACTTCAAGTATTTCGTCCAGGTCAGCAGCGAGCACTATGACTGCCCGCCCGCCGGATGATGTGGCTAGATATTTACATATGTCGTGTCTGGAGCGGATGTCCACCCCCTGAAAAGGCTCATCTAGTATGAGAACTTTTGACTGTTTGAAAAGCCATCTGGAGACGATAACCTTTTGCTGGTTTCCGCCGGAGAGGCTTTCTATAAGGGCATCGCTGCTGCTGCATTTTATGCCGATGTCTTTTATCATTGTTTCCGTAATTTTGTTTTCTCTGCCGGGGTGCATTATCCCCAGTTTGGAGAACATGTTCAGGAAAGGTATTGTGACGTTATAGCTGATGCTGTTTTCAGGGATAACCGCATTGTTGTTTCTGTCTTCCGGTACAAGGTGAACACCTTTTTTTATGGCGTCAGCAATATTTTTCGGTTCAAACTCTTTCCCTTCGATCAATATCTGACCGGATATCGGTTTTCTGATGCCGAAGAGCACCTCGGCAAGTTCTGATTTCCCGGCGCCGATAAGACCTGTTATCCCAAGTATTTCACCGTCCATAACTTTCATGTTTATCGGAGGAGTGTTTTCCGTTACCACAAGGTTTCTGAACTCAAGCTTTATTTCACCATCGGCAAGGGTTTCTGCCGCTGCACGTTTGTGTGTTTCTATTTCGCCGACCATAGAGGTGACTATCTGCTTCACATTAAAGGGGCGTATAAGGAGATCCCCCTGTTTCCCGTCGCGGATGACGCCTACTCTGTCTGCGATGCGCTCAATCTCGTGAAGTCTGTGTGATACGTAAAGGATAGACACCCCTTTGTCCCGAAGCTTGAGAAGCATTTCGAAGAGTCTTTCTGACTCTTTCTCTGAGATAGATGATGTGGGTTCATCCAGAATAAGCAGTTTTGGCTTTGCTGCCAGTGCTCTTGCGATAGCTATAAGCTGACGGTCGCTCTGAGAGAGGTTTTCCACTTCTTCATTAAGGTCCAGGTCAAGCTCCATATTATCAGCAATTTCTCTGGCGACCTCTGATACTTCCTTTGGCTTGTACCAGAAGGACTGCTCCGGTGACAGCATGTGCGCCAGTGCCAGATTTTCTGCAACTGTCATATTCGGGATTACACCCTGATTAATAATCTGATGGACGGTTTGTATCCCTTTCTGGTATGCATCCTGCGGGGTTGAGAATTTTACGTTCTCGCCTGCTATGGTTATCTCCCCTTCATAGTCGGGGTAATAACCGCATATTATCTTTATCAGTGTGGACTTACCCGCACCGTTGGCTCCCACCATGGCGAATATTTCACCTGGGTAGAAGTCAAAAGAAACTCCATCCAGTGCTCTGGTGGCTCCAAATGATTTGCCTATATTTCTTAATGAAACCAGTGGCTTTTTCTCTTTCAAGTCATTGCTCCGTGTTTTCAGACTAAAGGCGATAACTCTTTTGCGAGGGCTGTGAGCTCCTGTATAGAGCTGTAGCTGTCCCTGTTGATTACCATCTGTTTGCCCATTTTAAGAGTCATGCGCTCGATGCGGGCACGCTCTTTGAGGTCTTCTATATCTGCGATATCAGCAACTTTTGCCAGACCGAGTATCCGCCGCATCATTTTACATGCTGCAAATCCGACAGTGTCTGAGAATATCTTTCTGATAAATCTTTTACGCTGCTCCGCTGCTGCTTCTTTACCGCCTTCATACTGCCAGTAGGGGAGGTTTTCTTTCTCCTGATGGTCAGCCCACAGCTTATCAAATTTCTGCTCGAAGAGTTCCCATGTAGCTTCAACTGTGTCGAGAAGCCATTTTCGGTATTGATACGGTTCGTTGCCGAGAAGCTTCTGGCGGTGTTCGTGTGAGAAGTAAGCCATGATCAGATTGCCAATAAATGCACCGATGTCGAAACCTATCGGACCGAAGAAGGCAAACTCAGGGTCTATAACATAAGTTTCATCTTCATTCGCCATTATGCTGCCGATGTGCAGGTCGCCGTGCAGGAGAGCTTCGGCATTGTTCATAAATTTATATTTCATCTCTGCGACAGCCAGCTTTAGCTCACTGTCTTTCTGGATGAAATCTATATTTTCCTGAGTGAGCTCCGGGTTAAAGGAGTTAGTATCGGATTTTTCGTAAGGATTTGTGAACACAAAGTCCTCGGTGATTTTACAGAGGTCAACATTTATAAATTTGCCCACGAGTTCTTTTTTAGTTTTGTGGTCAAGGAACCAGTCAGTGGTGTGGAAAAGGTTTTCAGCCATGTAGGTTGAGGTGTCTTCTGCCAGTCTAGGGAAATACTTACCCTGAATGATTTCGCCCCGGATAACTTTATGATCAGTGAGGTTCTGCATTATAATGAGACACATCTCATGGCTGGCGTGGTATATTTCAGGCACAAGGGCAGGGCAGTATTTCGCTGCATGCTGCAAAGCCATAATCTCAAAATTCATGCGTTCTTTCGGCAGAGGCCATGATTCGCCGACAATCCTCAGGAAAGGAACAGCCTGTTTAACGATAACCGTTTCTTTCGGCTTCTCATTATTTGTTACATTGTAAACGAAGTTAAGGTTTCCGTCTCCGATCTCGCTTACATTCAGATTGTCGAAAGAGGAGAAGACCTGCTTCATCTCAGGTACAGATTTGATGTACTCTATAACGCTATCTTGATCTAATTGTTTATAAGGCATTAGATCCTCCTTAAAACTGTATTTTTAAAGCTGACGTTTCCGTATCATACGAAAATCAAAAACATCAGCACTGTAATAGTCGTTGCTGTAACATACAGGCTTGCCCTGCGTGTTGTAGTAAACTTCTTCGAAAAGAAGGAAAAGCGACAGAGGATTTGTAAGCTCAGGAATATCCCTAGGGGTCAGCACTACAGGGCTGAGTGTTGATTCTGTGTGTGACATGATATGTCCGCTATTGTTGAGTATGGTGAATATGGAGCCTTTGAAATCGTTTGCCGTGATGTCGGATGGGAAAACTTGAACAGGTAAAACCTCTATACAGTACGCTGCGATCATATCATCTGCCCGCCTGAGGCGCTCCAGATAGTAGCATTGGTCGGTCTCTTCTATATCCAGCAGCTCTGCTATTCTCGGATCTGGCTCTTTTGTCTCCATGGTGAGCCTGCTTGTTGAAGGTGTGTATCCGACAGCTTTGATTGCTTCGGTAACGCTGAAGAGGTTGTCAATACCGTTTTTTACGACAACGGGAAGTTGTCTTATGAAAGTGCCTTTCCCCTGCACTTTGTACAGAAGCCCCTGATAGACAAGGTTAGAGAGAGCCTCTCGCAGTGTTGAACGACCTATCCCTATGAGCTTGATCAGCTCACTTTCCGTAGGAATCTGTGACCCCGGACCAAGTCGTCTGTCACGTATGATACGTAATATTTCTTTCTGTACAAGGGATTGCAGCGATTTTTCTACTTTGACCTTCATGTGTCACCATTTGTTCAAAATTGCATCAATCATATGACATCAGACAACTTTTAGTGAAATAGTGCATAAAACAGTGATAATTTACTTTTGAAAGCAAATTTTAAATGGGTTGTCTGATAAATTTAAAATACTTCCATAACATTTACTTGTCAAGGGGCTGGTGTTAGTTTTTTAGATTTTATAACCTATTTATAATAGTGTAGATAAAGTTTTGGTATATATGGATAAATCATATAATTGTTAAGTTTTAATCCTATTGGTTTTGCAAATATTGATATTGAGTGTATTGATATGGCGTATGCCTGTTCTAGTTTGATCTACGTAGATACTAATAGTATCTGTTGTTTAGGTCGTTGGGTGTGGAGAGTATATGAATATATCTATGTTTGAAAATAGCGATAGCCTTGTTTTGTATGAAGATTGTTTATATAGAAAACATCTAAATGAATATTGTAATATATTATATTTAGATCTGACGGCAGGCTGTATATTTCTGCAGGTGCTTCGTGCAATGTTTGTAAAAAAATACCTTATGCTGCTCTGCATAATATAAAACCCGATGGAACCAACTTCAGAACTGAAACAGCAGGAATCAGGAATACTGTTGGTGCTGACTGAAATCATGAGACAGGTTCCTTATGTTTTATCGTTAACGGCAGAGACATGCTTGTGATGAAACTCAGCCTGATGAACTTAAGCGAATAGAAATTGATGATAACTATTTAGGCGCATGTTGCACCTCTTGGAACGAAATTTCATTATGGTGAGATGTTTTACGGCAAAGTACAGAGGAGGAATATTTATTACTCAGCACGGTTCTTGGCACTGAAGGAATAAACAGTGCCTGAAGCTTATTGTTACCTTGCTTCATCAACAAGTTTGCTGATGTGTGCGAAACTCCTTTCCAGTGCATCTTCTTTAATGCATGAAGGGCATATCAGAATGTGGCTTGTATCCTGTGGGTTGAAAAAATAGCCGGGATAGATTGTTTTTTCCAGTTTGTTTCTGGCAACTATATTTTTTATGTTCACTTCAGGGAAATCTATCCAAAAGTGAAATGAGCAGTTCTTTTCTATCCAGTATCCCTTTGATTTGAAATATTTATCACATAGCCGGAGAGTTTTCTCCCTCCTGTTATTTACAAATTTTTTTATATCGCCCATCATTTCATACATCTTACCATTTTTGATCATTTCGTCTGTGATAAGCTGCATCATAAAGTTGGGTTTTACACCGTTTTGAATAAAAACATTACTCAGATGTTCTATGAAATACCTGTCTGCTATAATCCATGAAAGCTGGAAGTCAAAAGGGTGTATTTTCAGCATACTGCCCAGATAGATAATATTTCCGTTCTTATCCATTGATTTTAAAGGGGCAAGGGTGGGTTTGTCGTGCCATATGTTTGCAGAGTGATCAACTTCCACCAGAGGCACTCTGTATTTTTGTATAATATTGATAATCTCCTGCCTGCGTTTCTTGCTCATAACAACCCCTGTGGGAGCCTGGTCTGTGGGATCGATGTGTATTATAGGGCAGAATTTTGATTTGATAAGTTTCTTCTCAAGCTCAGCGGATGACATGCCGTTTTTGTCCATTTTGATAGGAATCATGTTCATGCCCAGTGAGTGAACATTTGATATGGTATTAATAATATTCGTATCTTCATACAGAAAATTAGAGCATGAGTTCAGCAGAGTTTCATAAACGAAATAGAGTCTTTGTATTGTTTCTGATGTGATCAATATGTTTTCGATATCAGTTTTTATGCCGAAATGTTTTACATGTTCCCTGACGGACTCTCTGAGAGAATTAAGCCCGTATTTGGAAATTTCTGATGCAGCGTCAATGTTGATGACCCTTTCAGAGGCGTTTATCATAGCATCTTTTAAGTAATGTCCCATTTCAAAGTCACTGCTGAGGCTGAAATTTACCAATCCGTCAGACTCCCCCCAGTATCTGTATTCGTCAATAGTTGTCCTGTGTTTTGCTTTTTCTATATATTTCTTCCAGTCGATTTTACTTTCTTCGTTGTTATATGTGACAAAAAAGCCTGATTTCGGGTATGCCTGAAGCAGACCTTCACGCTGAAGCTGATCAAAAGCAGACAGCAGTGTGGTTTTACTCACACCGAAAATTGTCATTAGCGAGTTTCTGCCGGGCAGTTTGGTACCGTCTTTCAGGTCTCCTGTTCTTATCTTCATTCGGATGTAGTCAGCGAGCTGCATGTACATAGGTGAATTCAGCTTCTCATCATATTTCCATGTCAGTAGCATATCGTCTCCGTGTAAGCTGCAAGAGATAAGAGAGTCTATCTTATAGTTAGAGCAGTTTATCTTTATTATTACTAATCATTAATAATAATTTTGCAGTGTTTTTTAAGGTCTAGTTATTGAGAAAAAAGAGGGACTAGATTGCCTGCAAAAGGTATCCGCCTGTGGAATCAGTCCGGTCATAAGCCGTTTTTTTCTCAGAATACTTCCTTTCTATATTTAGATTATAAGTTTTTTTACTGAACTTGTCCCTTTGGAATTGCAATCTCTAGACCTTCAAACAATAAGAACAATGTGCCACTTTACTGTCATGAAATAGCTATTCATAGAAGACCAGTTTGAGGTGAAACATGAAAAGTATTCAATTAAGCAGAAGGTCTGTTTTGAAAGCAGCCAGTATAGCTGGCGTTGCTTCTGTTGTGGGGATAAACCTCAGCAGCGCTAAAGCGGCTGAGCTCTCATCAACAAACAAAATGAAAAACCTTATGCAGGACGGATGGCGTTACGGTCACTGCCGTATGTGCATGCGTGGAACCTGCCCAAACATGATTCGTGTTGAAAACGGCGTTGCAGTTCAGGTTATGGGGAACTTCAACACTCCGACTAGTAAAGGTGCTCTTTGTGCTAAAGGTAACTCAATCATTCAGCACAATTACAATCCATACAGAGTTAAAGCTCCTATGAAACGAACTAATCCCAAAAAAGGACTTAATGAAGATCCGGGTTGGGTAGAAATATCATGGGAAGAAGCTCTGAATACAACAGCTTCAGTTCTGAAAAAAAGTCGTGACAGAGACCCCAGAAGGTTCATCTTTCAGATAGGTTTTGGTGATTTCGACTTTTTCGGAACATTTCTTTTCTATTTTTCAGATGCCTATGGTACTCCGAATAATATTAAAAGCAACGGAACACTCTGTGTTCTGCACTATGCATCTGATCTTTGTCAGGGTGTTTTCCCTGGTGTAAAACCCGATGCTACACACTGTAAGTACATACTTGCTCTCGGCATGAACCTTGGTATGGGGATAGCCTCATCCGATGGTGGAGTACGTGGGCTTCTTGACAGAATGTATGAAGACAAAGACATCAAAATCGTTATGGTTGACCCTCACTGCGGCCCTGACGCTTCCAAAAACGAATGGGTTCCGATCCGTCCGGGGGGGGAGACAGCTTTTCTTCTAGGTGTTGTTAATAGTATTCTTTATGATGTTAAAAGATATGATGTCGACTTCCTGCAATGGAGAACAAACGCTCCTTACCTCATCGGTCCTGACGGATACTATGCCAGAGGTAAAGACGGAAAGCCTCAGATCTATGATGCGTCTGACGGAAAAGTTAAATCATTTGATGATAAGACTCTTAAGGAACCATCCATTGAGAAAGCAAATGTTATGGTTAACGGTGTTAAAGCGGATGCCTCTTTTGTCCTTATCAAGAGACACTACAAACAATACACTCCTGAGTGGGCTTCTGAGAAATCAGGGATACCTGCATCAAAAATAAGAGAAATCGCCAGAGATTTCATCGATAACGCAAGCATCGGTGAATCTATTGAAATGGTCAACGGTAAAGGCGAAAAAGTTGTTCTGCCGAAACGCACATCTGTATGCGAAGGTAAGAGAGGACTTAAAAACCTCCGTGACGGTGTTTCCGGTGACCTTCTCACTAAAACATTGAATATGCTTGTGGGGTCTATGGACGTGCCGGGCGGTATGCTTGGAACACAGCGAGGACCGTTTCTAAGTCCTGACGAGGATGGCGTTGTGGCAGCGAAAGGTGAGGCGAGGCTTAAGAAACCTAGTTACCCTCCTCAGCATGTTAACCTTAAAGAATATTTCCCTCATAAGCACACACTGCCTACTCTGGCATATAAAGTTGCTCTTGATCCGCATAAATACGGTCTTGAGTACGAGATTGATGCCCTTCTTACAGTGGGAAGTAATCCTATTGCGAGCACGACAGAACCATATGTTGTTGCAGAATCAGTATCTAAAATTCCATTTTCTGCAACAGTAGCATATCACTATGATGAAATGGCTCATATGGCAGACATACTTCTGCCAAGCCACGCCATGCTTGAAAAAGAGTCTGTGAACTCATACGAAGGGGCTTTTGACGTTTACACAAAAGAGACAATTTCCACAAGAGTTATGATGTACAGGGATCCTATCCCTTCCATATATAACACAATGCAGCCGCAGAATATTATCATCGAGCTCTGTGACCGTATGGGTATGATTAATGACTTCAACGACGCCATCAACAACACAGGCGTGATCCTTGGTGAGGTTACATTTGCCAAACTTGATCCGAAAGATTATCTGAAACACGGTAAGAAATATACCATCAGTGAAATATGGGATAAAGGCGCAAAAGCATACTTTGGTAAAGGGCTGGACACAATGAAGAAAGATGGTCTTATCATTAATGTTATGGCTCCTGCTGACGCTTATAACTCTTCATGGTTTAAAAAAGGTGAAACACGTCACCCAATTTACTTTAATAAAACTAAAGAAAGCGGTGATATTCTTCGTGAATTCTTTACAGAATATAAAGATAAAGTTTATATCCCTGACTTTGATATGGAAAATCAGCTTCAATACTATGAACCAATGGTTACATGGAGACCGAAAAAAATCTCTGAAGCTAAAAAAGGCTCTAAATATGACTTGCTTTCGATTAACTGGAAACTACCTATCTCCCCTATGAGAGTTGCTGGTGACGACCAGATGCCTTATCTCAATGAAGTTGGTGAAAAGTTTGACCCATCATACGGCAAAATATGCCTGAACTCTATCACAGCGAAAGAAAAAGGCATAAAAGAAGGGGATACTATCTGGGTTGAGTCTGAAAACGGCAAAGTTAAAGGTGATGTCCACATAACAGAGATGATCTTTCCCGGAGTTGTTGGTTTCGGTGGAGCTCTTGGGCGTCTGGTTAAAACACTTGGCAAGAAAGCCGCCAGCTTCCCGATGTATAACAAACTTACAAATGCGAAAATCTCAGACTGTGACCCTATATCAGTAGGCGTGTCAAACACTGTGCCTGTTCGCATTTATAAAGCCTAGTCAGGAGGATAAACATGAGACTTGCAATGATAATAGATAAAAGAAGGTGCTATGCATGTC
The DNA here is from genome assembly GCF_000025725.1 of Denitrovibrio acetiphilus DSM 12809. Lineage (GTDB taxonomy): Bacteria > Chrysiogenota > Deferribacteres > Deferribacterales > Geovibrionaceae > Denitrovibrio > Denitrovibrio acetiphilus. The sequence goes on along the minus strand of NC_013943.1, from coordinate 2,225,456 downwards.
AGGGGTGCACAGTTGCGTGTAAGCAGACAAACGCCACACCTCCTGGAACTTTCTGGACAAAAACTATCATAACTGAGCATGGAAAATTTCCGAATGTTCATTATGAATACATGCCCATGATATGCAACCACTGTGATGATGCTCCATGCGTTGAGGTTTGCCCTACAGGAGCTTCTAAAAAGCTTGCGGATGGTACAGTTCAGGTAACCGCATCTGAATGCATCGGCTGTCAGGCATGTATGGAAGCCTGCCCGTACGGCGCCAGATACTTTAACGAAGAGGAGAAACCCACTTACTGGAGTGAGAAAGGAGAACAGAACCTTTACGAAGAAACCAGAAGTAAGGAACATGTCTATGAGACTGTGGACAAGTGTACATTTTGTGCTCCAAGAAGATCAAAAGGACTTCCGCCTGCCTGTGTTGCGACTTGTGCAGGTGTTGCCAGAATCTTTGGCGATCTTGATGACCCTGAAAGTGAGATATCTAAAGTATTTAAGAAATACAATCCTAAACCATATAAACCAGAGGAAGGAACTAAACCTAATGTCTTTTATATAGAAGGCTAAAATATCATCCCTTCAGGTTTATCGCAAAATCCCGGGCATAGTTATGTGCCCGGGAAATCAAAAGGAGATAGTTATGAGTGATGTTATAGATATTGAAACTGCTGCTGCAGAAAATGATGCTGAAATATTTTCTCTACTGGCAAGTTTTTACAATATGAATCCGGAGCTGGAAACAGTTGTGGCAATGCGTGGTCTTACCCCTGAACTGGTGAATGAGACTGAAGTGGCGGAAGCACTTGGTAAGATAAAATCATTCGCAGAAAAGTTTAATGAAAAGGACGAAGACGATATCCTCGCTGTCAAACGTGACTGGACAAAACTTTTCAGAGGTATTGCCCCGGATTACGGTCCAAAAGCTCCTTATGAAGAGCTCTACCTGAAAAAAAGGGATGTAGCAGGACATCTGAAAAAACTGACAGAGATATATCTTGAGGCAGGCTATACGACATATGCCGAGCACCTTAACCGTCAGGATTATATCGGTATCCAGCTGGATTTTATCGGAACTCTCGGGCTTTTAAGAATGGATGCATTGGAGAAGGGGGATGATGAACTGTATGTAAAGCTGACAGACACTTCTGAAAACTTTCTTAATGAACATATCAAAGTATGGTTTGAATCATTTTATCGTAGAGCCCAGGAACATATACAGACAGACTATTTCAGAGGTGTATTGGATTTGACTCTTCTTATGCTGCGATAACAAATCTAACTTGTCTGGAATAGGCTATTTAGGCATTTTTGTTCTAACTCAGGCGGAATGAGGTATTTTATTCTGCTAAATGAAGTTGTGTATTTATAATTTTTGGAGGAATTTTATGCGTTTTTTGAACTTAGTTACGATGCTGGTTCTTATTATGACCAGCTCTATTGCATATTCGGCGGACACTCTTGCAGAAGCATTTTCAAAGGGGACTTTGAAAGGGGAACTTAGAACTTTCTATTTTGAACGTGATTTTGACGAAGCTACAACTGACAGAGCAGACTTTGCCGTAGGTTCGCTTCTATACTACAAAACAGCTCCGCTTCACGGCATCAGCGCAGGGCTGGCATTTGCATCATCAAATGATCTGGGAAGCGACGAAGACAAAAATGTCTATGGTTTGCTTGCAACAGGAGATGACGGAGACCATGAAAGCTACACCCGTATGCAGGAATATTATATACAGGGGGAGTGGTTTGATACTGTAGTAAAATATGGTGCTCAGGAAATCAATACTCCTTTCATGAATAAACACGATATACGTATGAGCCCTAAAACTTATAAAGGTCTTTCTTTAGTGAATAACAGTGTTAATGGTCTCACTCTTTCAGGCTATTATATTACTGAATTCATGGGCTGGAACGATGATGAATTCATGTCAATATCAGAGTCTGCCGGTGCTGGTGACGATGACAGTGCGCTTCTTGTCGGCGGTATAAAATATCAGCTTCCTGTAAGTGTAGTGAAGGCATCTGTCGCAGGCTGGCAGTACTATCTTGAGGATGTGTTTCAGTCAACTTACTTTGAAGGGTCTGTTGGTAAAAAAATAGGTGACTATAACCTGCACATCACCCCTTCCTATCTCACTCAGAAATCACAGGGTGATGAACTTGTCGGAGATTTTGACACAACTCAGTATGGTTTTAATGCTGGTGTGGCTGCTTATGGTTTAAGCCTCACAGGCTTTTACGCCAGAACACCCGATGACGGGGTATTCGCACCATGGGGCGACGGGAAAGTTATTATCCAGCAGATTATTGCAGCAGGCAGAGCAGATGAAGACGCCTATGCTGTGAAGCTTGGGTATAACTTCGGAGCACTTGGTCTCAGAGGTCTTGATGCTTATGTCTTCTACGGCATGTATGACACGCCGGAGTCAGGTGCAGCAGCTTCATCAGATATTGATGAAACAGACTTTAGCCTTCAGTATAAATTCGATGAAGATTCTTATCTGAAAGGTTTTAGTGTGCGGGTAAGATACGCGATTATCGATCAGGACACTGCGGAAGATTACAATGACTTTCGTGTGTATATAAAATACAGCTTCGCCTTAAGCGGCAAATAATTAACCTCCTATAGCGAATCTGGGTAACATCAGATTGCGGTTATATCCGGATGTCAGGTTAAATCATGGCATCCGGTTTGTTTTTTCAGCAGGAAGACTGACATTCTTCACATCCTGACGTTATGTTATTTTCGTTTTTATCAATCTGGTCATTCCCCCATTTAGCAAACATAGTAAGTGCACCTAAAAGTTCTTTTGCTTCGTTTGTGAGAGAGTATTCCACTTTCGGAGGGATAACATTGTATTGTTTTCTGTTTACCATCCCGTTGGCTTCAAGCTCCTTCAGAGACTGAGACAGCATCATGTTTGTTATGTCGCCCAGTTTTTTCTTGATAGCTCCGTAGCGCATTGGAGTGTCACATGCAAGCAGGCATATTATGGGCAGTTTCCACTTTCCGCCTATTACTCCCAGAGTATAACGTATCGGGCATACCTTTAGCTTTTCATTCATAAAAAAGGCTCCATAGTCAGTTATTTCATACTATATCATTTTTATCTGCGTACTTGTATAATCCTGATTAACACTTATTATCATATCAGCTATTGATTAAAATACAACAAAGAGGTGTGAGAATGAGTGAGACATTAGATTTTCTTAAAACCAATAAAGTCTTTTACATGGCAACAGCAAGTCAAGGGGAGCCGCATGTGCGTCCTATGGGGTTTGTTATGGAGTATCAGAACAAGCTTGCCTTCTGCACAAGCAATGTTAAAGACATGTATGCACAGATGAAAGAAAACCCGAATGTTGAGATGTGTTGTGTTGACAAAGATTATAACACACTGCGCCTCTGCGGAAAGGCTGTGTTTTGCACATCAGCGGAATCACAGCAGAAAGCTTTGGATGTGATGCCTGATCTTGCGAGAATGTATTCTGTAAATGACGGCAAGTTTGAAATCTTTCTGCTGGAAGATGCAAAAGCTGAATGTCATACCATGAGCGGAGAGAAGAAGACTCTGACTATCTGAGTCTTTAGACAGTAGTCTGATGAATTGCCCCGAATATTCTATATTTATTTCTGCATTATAAATAACTTTTTTATATAGTTGTGCACAGGCTATGTTATTAGCTTGTGCATGACATGATGAATTCCCTTTTATCTATGTGGTTAATATACGAAATAAAGTCTTTGATTTAGGTGTATGCTAAGGAAACCTTTGTAGTTTTGCTTCATAGTTTATATATTACTTTTATAAGATCATAAGGGGCATGTCATGGATAATAAAATCGGCACAGCGAAAAGCACTGCTTCCGTGCTCTCAGCAGAACTTAGAATTCTTATAGGTAAGTTCTGCCGAAAGTTTAAAAAGGAATCTCATATGGGGGACTTCTCATGGTCACAGATATCAGTGCTGCTGCGTCTTGAGAGAGAAGGTCCAGGGACAGTAACGGCTTTGGCAAAGGCAGAAGGGGTGCGCCCTCAGTCTTTGGGAGCGACTATATCATCTCTTGAGGCAGAGGGACTTATAACATCTTCACCTGACCCGGAGGACGGCAGACAGACTATCCTTGATATAACAGACCAGTGCAGGGAGAATATAAGAAGCGGACGTGCAGCAAAAGAGGATTGGCTTTATAGAGCTGTTAATACCGCTCTGACAGATAAAGAGCAGGAGAAGCTGCTTGAGAGCCTTGATATACTAAAGCGGGTTGTGAATGTTAAATGATTAAATTAAATGGAGTTTGGTGTGACATTAACTGGCATATACGAAAATACATCTTTAACCGTTATAGGGACGAATTACGGCATTATGCTGCATCCAGCGTTAAAAGTGCCACGGGACAATTAATTATATGAGTAACTCAAGTTTCGCATCTTGATATAGTGCGATAACTTGTTGTTATAGCTAGGATAACAATAGAAAAAGTCTCACATAGATGGTATATTGATTTTCCAATAACAATTACATCAAGGAGACTTTTTCTATGCTTGAGAATAAATCATGGCAGTCTGAAATACAAGCGGCATTGTGGAAAGAATTTGAGATATTCCGAGTAATGAAGGCTTTGCAACTGCGTACAATTGCCTATAGGTGCGGTATTTCAAAGAATCAGGGCGTCGAGCCGTTTTCGATTCTTGTGGCTTTAGTTTTTCTGACTTTTCTCGGTAAGAGCGTTCACCATTTTGTTTCCCATTGCCGGAACAGTCTATTTGATTTAGGCGGTAAAGATGTTTTTTATCGTTTAAGTACACGTACAAGTATCAATTGGCGGCGTTTTATGATGGATATATCGCTTAATGTGATCAGATATTTCAAATCATTCAGCAGCTGGCAGCAGCGTGTTCTTGTAATTGATGACACAGTAATTCAGAAAGCCGGCAAAAAGATAGAAGAAGTATCATGGGTGTTTGACCATAGCAAAGGTAAAAGCGTGAAAGGCTTCAGTGCTGTTGTGCTTGGCTGGAGTGATCGTGCGTCATTTGTCCCTGTAGATTTTGCTTTGCAGCGAAGCAGCAGAAAAGTATTCAAACAATCGACAGAAATTGAAATGGATAAGCGGATGCTGGCGTGGCATCGTCGACAGGAAGCAGTAAAAGACAAACCAACACTGGTAAAGGAAATGCTTAAACGGGCGAAACAGAAGGGTCTGGATGCTGGGGCTGTTCTGTTTGACAGCTGGTACTGTATGCCGAGGCTGGTGTCGTCAATTTATAATGAGATAGGCTATGACGTGATTGCCATGCTTAAAACTACACCGACATTGACTGTTGCTGTAAATGGCAAGGTATACTCAACCAAACGCTTATGGGAATGTGTTGTTCCAGATTTGATTAAGGCAACAGTAACAATTGGCAAAGATCGGGTGTCTGTATCTTCCATCAATGCTTTTTTCGGTTCAACTCTGGTTAAGCTGGTCTTCTGTCAGCCATCTGAGAAAAGTAAATCAAAGAAGCCTATTATTCTACTGTCTACGGATACATCTTTGACATCGGCAAAAATAATTGAAACCTATGGTCAGCGTTGGGCAGTAGAAGTGTTGTTTAAAGATGCCAAGAGCAAGCTTTTCTTTGGGAAAAATCAATCCAGAACCTTTGAGGCTACTATTTGCTTCCTAACACTATCGCTCGTTAGGTTTATCATCCTGAGCTATATGGAACGGATAAATGGTGATTTCCGTCACAAAGGCAGTCTGTATGAGGGTCTGCGTTATGAGGTCGAAGAACTGAATATTCTGGCGTTTATGGAAAAATTCATAAACCGATTATTATCAATAATTGATGGAGCAAAGGAAACATTTACAGTTTTTATGAATAAATTGGCTGGAATACAGGAAATGGTAAGGCTTTCAATACAGAATCTGATGTTTCAAAGGTGCGAAACTTGAGTGAGTAAATTACAATGGATGTTCAGATCATTTAAAAATTATAACTACAGGCTGTGGGCTTTGGGGGCTATTGTTTCAAACGTTGGGACGTGGATGCAGAGAACCGCTCAGGATTGGGTAGTGCTCACTCAGCTGACAGACAACAATGCCACCTCAGTTGGGATAGTTACAGCTCTTCAGTTCGGTCCGCAGATATTTCTGCTTCCGCTCACAGGATATGCGGCAGACCGTTTTAACCGCCGAAAATTATTACTTACTACTCAGGCTGTTATGGGGATTCTTGCATTAGGGCTTGGTGTGCTTACTCTTACTGAAAAAGCTGAGCTCTGGCATATGTATATATTTGCTTTTCTGCTTGGTTGTGCCACCGCTTTTGACGTCCCGGCAAGACAGACATTTGTTACTGACCTTGTTTCAGAAAAAGGTCTTTCAAATGCTGTTGCGCTGAACTCTACGTCATTTCATTCCGCAAGGATGATAGGTCCCGCTATTGCCGGAGTTCTTATAGTAATAGTGGGATCTGGGTGGGTTTTTATTCTGAATGCTGTCTCTTTTGCCGCAGTTCTCTGCTCTCTGGCATTTTTACATTTAGACGAGCTTTTCATAAGTGAGAAAGTTACTCAGACACGCGGGAGCATGCTTGAAGGTTTTCGCTATATATGGAAAAGACCTGATCTCAGAACTGCACTTATAATGTTTTTTCTGATAGGTACTTTTGGTCTGAATTTCCAGATATTTATTTCCACCATGTCCGTTTCTGTATTTCATACTGGCGCAAGCGGATTTGGCTTTTTGTCATCTGTAATGGCTGTTGGCTCAGTTGCCGGCGCACTTTTTGTTGCAGGGAGGGACGATCCTAAGATTACGGCTCTGTTTAAGGGGGCTGCGTTTTTTGGTTTGGGACTTACTCTTGCGGCTCTTCTTCCGTCTTATGGACTGTTTGCTGCGGCTCTGGTGCTTATAGGTGTTTCTGCGCAGGTCTTTACGACTACAGCGAACAGTGCTGTACAGCTTACCACTGATCCGGCTATGCGTGGTCGCGTTATCGCCATCATGTTTGCAATTGCTATGGGGAGCAAACCGGTTGGTGCGCCTTTTGTAGGCTGGGTTGCTGATACTTTTGGTCCCAGATGGGCGCTTGGCGTTGGTGCTGTATCAGGGTTTGCCGCTGCTCTTGTAGGGGTCAGTTATCTGGTCAGATATCGTGGGCTGAGGGTCTGTGCCAAAGGACTCCGCTTGAAATTCGTTCTGAAAGACAATGCTGCTGCGCATTAAACTAGGCAGGCATCTCAGATAAAAAGCATTATGAGAATCAGGAAAAGTCGTAGAGGCTATGTGTACTTGTTATTTAATCTGGCCGGGTTACTGCCTTAAAACCGGAACTGATTAGCAGAAATGATAATGTGAACAGTATACCAACACTTCCCGATATATAAAATACAGTGTTTATGCCGTAGTGCGCCATAAGTATCGAGCCTAAAACAGGTCCCAGTGCAAAACCGGCATTCATGGAGAGATTAAAATATCCGGATGCTTTACCTATTCCGCACTTTCCACCTTCTTCAAGAAGCATAGCGACACTTGGAGGTTGTGACATAGCCCCGGAAATACCAAGTATTGCGGAAAAAACTAAAATAGATATAAAATCTGATGTTATAGGCAGAATGGTTATAAAAAAAGATGCACATATCCCACCAGTTGTTATGAGCGCTGTCTTAGGCACGATATCGCCTATCCGCCCGAAAGTGCTTAGCAGAAGCGTCATTGAAACTGTAGAAGCTGCCAGTATAATTCCAGTTTGCATGCTGTCCAGATGAAGACTGTTTTCTATGAATATAGGTAAAAAAGTGAAGACTGTTGATATGCCTATCGTCCTGCCGAAGATAAATATCATCAAAGCAAATATGTTTGGGGTTATGAACTCCTGTTTCTGATATTTGCTGCGAGAGCCTGAGTCATTATCCTTCATGAATGTTGCTGATGTAAACAACGCCAGTGTACAAATAATCGACATGGTTATGAACAGTCCGTAAAATCCGCAATAATTCCTTATGATTCCGCCACATACGGGACCAAGTCCAAGGGCACTGTAAAATGAGATATCAAACTTGCCAGACACAGATGCTATGTTGTCGTCATCTGCAATAGTATTAATGTACGAAAGCAGAGTAGGGCGGAGTAGCGCAGATGCGAACCCCTGTAAAAATCTCAATAAGATAATAATACTTATGTCATCAGCAAATAAGTATAGAAAAGCTATCAGAGTATAAAGACCTATCGCAGCGGTTAATGTTTTCTTACAGGATATTTTGTCCGAAACATTTCCAATAGGTACACTTAGGAAAATTTTTGAAAGGGCGTAAACAGCCATAGGGATGCCTAGTAGCGAGCCTCTGACCCCGACACTGAATAAATATAAAGAGAAAAAAGAGTCAAAGATGCCGTAGCTGAATGTTACAGCAAAGTTAATAAAAAAAAGTAGTGTAAATAGTTTCTTCCTTTGCATTCTGTACCCTTATTCGTTATTCGGGTTAGATGAGCCGGATACTGCGTACAAGCATCCGGCTCACTTTTGGTCATTTTGCGGCAAACATAAGGAGGTTTTATTTGCGCAGGGCAAAGCTGTATTTTATATAGACACGGAAGTCGTTAAAATCTTCTTCAGTATCTTTGTTTATTATTGCATACCGTACTCTGACACTTAGCCCTTTCAGCGGAGAATTTTCATCGAATTTATACTGAAGGCTAAAGTCTGTTTCGTCAAAATCAGATGACGCTGTCGAACCTGATTCAGGTGTGTCATAAATGCTGTGGAAAACGTATGCGTCAAGTCCGGCAAGTCCAAGAGCTTTGAAATTGTATGCCAGCTTAACCGCATATGCTTTTTCGTCTTCTCTATCTGCGGCGAGCACCTGCTGAATGATAACTTTCTCATCTCCCCATGGAGCAAAGATGCTGCCGTCTTCTGTTTTTGCATAGAATCCTGTTAGGCTGACACCATATGCAGAAACGCTTGTGTTGAATCCGTAATGCGTGGAGTCTATGTCTCCTGCATATTCGTCACCATTTGACTTCTGTGTAAGAAAAGAAGGGGTGAATTGAAGGTTGTAATCACCAAAAGTTTTGTCAACATTTGCTCTGAGGAATGTAGTCTGAACAACATCATCCAGATAGTATTCCCACCCCTCGACTGTAGCTTTTACAATCTTAGTTGGAATCTTATATTTAATACCGCCTATCCAGAGTGCGTTGTCGTCACCTTCGGTAGAACCTGCGGATTCTGTCATTGTCATGAAGTTTTCGTCACTCCAACCCCTGAAACCTGTGAGATAGTACCCTGAAAGTGTGAGTCCGTTAATGCTGTTGTTGATAACAGAAAGTCCTTTATATGTTTTAGGTGTCATGCGTATATCATGTACATTAGCAAATGGGGTGAATATTTCCTGTGCTCCGTACTTGATCACTGTGTTGAACCATTCTCCCTGAATATAGTATTCCTGCAATTTCGCATAGCTGTCATGGTTGCCGTCACTGTCCCTGCCGACAAGTCCGTAAACATCCTTGTCGTTGTCTACGACAACATTGTTGGAAGATGCAAATGCTAACCCTAGACTGATTCCTTGCAGCGGTGCTGTTTTGTAGTATAGTAAAGTTCCTGTTGCAAAGTCTTCTCTCTCTGTAGAACTATCGAAGTCTCTGTCAAAGTAAAATGTCCTTAATTCGCCTCTTAATGTACCTTGCGAAAAGGCTTGTCCGAGGTTGTCGGCGGCATATGAGGCAAAACTGGTAATGATAACAAAAATAAGAATACATAAAAGTCTCATAACTCCTCCAATTAATACTGTGGATTTCCGGCTGCAAGCTGTGATCGTTATAAGTTCTGTTTCACAAAGAACTTACATGAAGTTGGCTTGCATATAATGTTTTGACCTGTTTCGGTAATTAATCTGTAGTCATTAAACCGGGGCATGTTTCAGCCCCGGCTTCCAGAAGTTGATTCTAAGGAACCATAAGATCCCATGTGTGGTGGTCATGGCATCCATCGTTACAAAGAAGCTTGGATGTTTTGTGTTCGCTATGGCAAAGAGTACATCTGATTGGTCCGGCATGAGATGCATGCGGATTTAATTCCATTACTCTGCCTGTTCTTCTCTCAGTAAATTTTACAACCCTGCCAGTCTTGCGAATATCTGAGTGACATGATTTACAAGAATCAGCAGACGCTGCTTTTATAGGACGTTCAATCTGATGACAGTCTGCACAGGTAAGACCTGCTTCATCGTGGTGTGGTTTAAGGTTATGGTTGTAGTTGTCTGCGGCGTATGCGCACATGCTGAATGATGCCAGCATAACCACGACCAGTGTTACTATGTAATGTTTCATTTTTCCTCCAGTTGAGATTATTTGCTGACTTTGTTAATAATGTCTTTTGCGGCGAGCCTGCCCCCATTGATAGCGAAAGCACTTGATGTGCCCTCACCAATGGTAAGGTCATATGAATCTCCGTAAAGACCACCTGCGTCATGTCCGATAGCGTAAAGACCAGGTATTGTTTGCTCTTTTTCGTCAACAACCTGAAGATGCTCTGTGACTTTCGCTCCGCCAAGTGTTGTGAGGTGGTGGATCTGACCTTTCAGAATGTAAAACGGACCTTTAGCAACTGAACGAATAAAACGTTTATTTTTACCGAATTGTTCGTCATAACCCTCTTTGGCAAATTTTGTCATGTCTGCGGCTGTTTTGTTGAGGACTGCTGGATCCATTCCTGCCTTTTTTGCCACTTCTTCAAGGGTCGCACCTTCGTAGGCGTAACCTTTTGCGACATTTTCAGGGAAAAGCTCGTCAAAGCGTTTCATAGGCTGACCGCGTTTAATCCAGTTTCCGCATGGGTTGAGGTAGCCTGATGTCTGGAACTCTTTCAGAGTATCAGCATCAAATACAACATAAGTGTACTTTCCGCCACGCGCTATGGCATTACTTGCCATAGGCCAGTCGATAGTAACTTCTTCGTTGAAGAAACGTTCGCCTTTGTGGTTTACATAAAGAAGCGACTGGCGGAACATCGCACGGAGTTCTGCGTTGTTGCCGTTGCATATTGCTTCACCGGGAGCGATGAGCATTGCACCGTTAACCTCGAGAGGACCCATGCCGTCAAGAGCTGCACCGGCAGAGAGAGCCATATTGATACCGTCCCCTTCACGCCCTTCAGGACCAGTTGGAACTGATTCCGGGCCGCCGTACTGTACGATCATTTCGACGTTGTTAGCATAGCCGCCAGTTGCCAGGATTACGTATTTAGCATTGATCTGAATCAGATCACCATCCTGGTTTTGTGCGAGAACGCCGCTTATTTTCCCATTCCTATCAAAAATAAGCTGCTTTCCTGGTGTTTCGAGAAGCAGAGTGCCGCCGTTGTCTAGGTATGTGTTTACCATTGTTCGGATGTAGTAGGCACCTGCTGTGGGGTAGATGTGCCATGTTCTGATAGGGTTGTCTTTGAATGCACTTTTGACTTCTTCAAAATGTACACCGTGATCCCATATCCATTGGATAGTTTTGGATGATTCATCTACAAAAGCTTTGACTAGTTTTGCATTTGGCATCCAGTGATGGTAATGCATAATGTTGTTAAATGCCTGCTCTTTGGTAAGTTTTATACCTGCTTTTTTCTGCATAAAACTTTCGGCTGCAAATGACCCTTCCATGAAGTTCCCAGCGCCGCCGGTGAAAGGCATTTTTTCAAGTAATACTGTTGAGAGTCCTGCTTCCTGTGCAGAGACTGCGGCTGTTGTTCCGCCTGCTCCTGCTCCGACCACGCATACATCGACATTGTAGATCTTGTCTGCTGCGTATAGGTTGCAGACAGTAAGCATGATGAATGCGATTACTGATAAAGATTTTCTCATAATAACTCCTTTGATATAGTTTCCTCATGTGAGGAGTTCTTCCGGCTGAACAGTTTCGTTCGCCTGTTTTATCCTACAAAGTTTGACTCAAGGTTCAAAATTTAAGTGGATGTTGATGTATCTAGTGATATGTACAGTTTTGAATTTTTGTGTTATCAGTGGTGCTTATATGTATCCGGTGATATATACTTCAGTTTTCTGCACGAAAAAATGAGACGGTTTTATGTTATAAAATATTAAGAAACAAGTACGAGGTATTTACTTTAGGGGGTTATGATGAGGTTGCGTTACCATGGCGTCCCGTGGATAAGACCGGCTGTTGACCAGACAGTTAAAAAGTTTTTCATGAAGTACGGTAAGCTGAGGAATTACCGGAAAGGTGAGATGATTTTTAAAGGTAAAGAATTTTACCCATACCTGAGCCTTATAGTCAGTGGAATAGTGAGTAAGTATTGTGAGAATATACTTATGCAGAAAACGACTAAAGATAAAGCTATCAGTGTTATTTTTCACAATTCAATGATCGGTGATTCTTTTTTTCTTTCAGACCGCACTTCTAACGTTTCAGCGACTGCAATTAGAGATTGTGTTTTTCTGGAGGTTCCGCATGAAACCGCATGGGACTATATGTTTTCTAATAATGATTTTAACAAGAAAATGATTTACAGCTTGATGTATGACATTGAATCTGATCTGGAAGGATTTGCTAATATTGTTGCCCGCACTCCCAAGGATAGAATGTTTTGTTTTTTCAAAGGGTTGATAAATCGCTTCGAGGTGGGTATTGAAAATGGTTGGTACAGGTTACCCGTTGATTTCACCCATAGCGAGATAGCCCAGATTATCTATACAACTCCTCTAACAGTAAATAGACTTTTGCTGGAATTGAAAAGAGAAGGTAACTACAAAAAAGTTAAAAAAGTTCGTTTTATACGGAAGAATGTTTTAGATAATTTATATGATTGGGAAGATTCTGATGGCAATGACTCAGTTTTTATCGATAGCAAAGTGTACAGGATAAGTTAAGAATTCCTGATCTTAATATGTGTTATAAGATTTTATAATTAAAATGAAGATTCTTGTCACTCTTAAACGGGTGCAGATGAAGATACCGGCAGGGTAAATGATGTGAATACATTATTTTTTATACCATACAAATCTGGCTTCACTGGCAAAGGAAAATAACCAAAATAGATAAGTTATTGTTAAGAGAATTTTACAGTCAAGCAAATGCTTTATTTACAAATGCAGCGGGCAGTGATTGCTGTCCGCTGTTTTTTATGCGGTCGAAGACAGAACACCACGCATTTATGGGTGGATGAATGAGCTAATCACAGCTTTAGAGCTTATAAGTCATTGCGAGGAATGTAATGACACGAAGCAATCTCAGGATTAACTAATGAGTCCAGAGACTGCCACAGCCCTGCGGGCTTCGCAGTGACGTATTTTGTATATGCTCTAGCTGTGACAATGAAGTTGTAACTTCGTGTGTTAAGCACGTGCGAAGCAATAGATTACAGCAATCATTTATCCGGACAATGCTGTAACCTATCTGCTTTTCTATGTTGCATCGTTTAAATAATGTTGACAAAGGGTTGATAGTATAAGAGTATGAGCGGAAGGGTGTGATAATGAGAATTAATATCATCGTCTCTTTGTTTGTGTTTTTTTGTGCTGTCAGCCTACATGCTGATGATGGGTATGTGGTCAAGGTTGTGTATAAAGGTTCAGATCCAAAGCCTTTATTCAGTAATGACTTTGAAGAAGGGCATAAAGAGACATCTGTTTTAGAGGAAACTGTTTCAACGCTGATTGCTGAAAATGATGAGACTAATGTTAAGGCTTTCTATTCTGTTACTCTTCAGTTTGTGGAAGACCTTGTGGTGGACAAGGTGATGGAGGACGGCAGTTACCATGTGGTAGGGGAGGTCAAAGAGGTAAATGCTTTGAGCAGTAAAGGTGCTGATGTCGAGCAGATTCGCGAAAAGATAAAAAAGACCTTTGACCCTGATAATGCAGGTTTCTCGTATACTGTTAATGCCGATGGTTATTCCTTTTGCTCTGATATTGTGAAAACTAAGAAAGATATTGCTAATACATTTTCGTCAAAGGACATCCTTGATGTTCTCAAAAGATATCCGCGAAAACCGCAAGAGGATGTCGGGGCTGGTGCTGTGTGGGAATATTCAATACCGATTAAATTGGAGTCCGGGTTTGCTATGACAGTTTCAGGCACCTGTCGCATGCTTGAACTCAGAGAAGACAGTTATGATGTTGTATGTCATGAGTATGGTAAGGCTGATTCTGGTATGAGGGTAAAATCTGATAAGAACCCTGAGAAAGAGAAAATGATGAATGTGGATGGAGAGCTTGCGCTGCATAGCAATAAGACAATTTATGCTGGCAGGATTGTCGGTGATGAGAAAACTGTTTTTGATTTAAGACTTCACTTCTATAATGAAACTGCAAGCGATGAAGAGTCGTCGGAAAAGCCTGTGGATATTTATATTAAGTTCCAAAATATATCAAAGTCGTAGACTGTCAACATCCTCCTATCTAAATAATAAATCACATATTCACGTTACCTGCACTGGTATGCATTTAGTTTTACCCCAGCAGTACATATAAATAGTGACGTTTTGAAAATGTATTTGGTTTTCTTTTGATATAATACTCATGTATATGAGAAAACTCGTCTCTTAGGTCTTTGGAGGATTATATTCAATTTGACAAAAAATAAAAGTCGCGGTATAAACATCCTATGTTTATACATTAGGAGTGTTGGAAATGGGATTTTTCAGAGGAGATATATATTCCTATCATTTAAGTAAAATGACACCGCTTCATATATATCTGCCTCATGATGACAATCATCGCTTTTTAGTGGATAAGCCCTCCAGAACATTAATTCTTTTACACGGACTTGGTGGGAATCATACCTACTGGAGCCGTTTCACTGCTGTCGAAAGATACGCGCAAAAAAATAACCTGACTGTTATAATGCCGGAAGCCGACATGAGTATGTATGCAGATATGAGCTGCGGGCACGACTACGCCTCTTATCTCTCCATAGAGCTCAAAGAAATATTAGGTAAGATGTTTCATGTAAGTACCGAGAGAGAACGCTACTTCATTGCCGGGTTGTCTATGGGGGGGTACGGAGCTCTTAAGCTTGCTATGAAATTTCCTGACCAGTTTGGAAAGTGTGCTTCATTTTCCGGCGCTTTAATGATCGGAAGTCGTGAGCATCTGAAAGAGTTGTCTGAATGGAAAGATCCAGGCAGACCGAAGGTTTATGATGAGGATTATGAACTGATGAAAGAACTGCGTCAGGGGTGTGTCGGGGCGTTTGGGGAAGATTTGAAATATAGAGACAGTGAGGATCTGTTTGCGCTGACGAGAAAAGCCGGAGACCGGAAAATCTGCCTGCCGGAAATTTTGATGACTTGCGGAACAAATGATTTTGTTTTTGATGTTAACCGCGAGTATTGCAGGCTGCTGGATGAGCTTAAAATGTCCTATGAATTTCATGAGTGGAAAGGCACTCATGAATGGGGTTTCTGGGACGAGAGCATCCGTGATTATATCGGTTTCTTTGACATAGATGAGGATTCACAAGATAGTTCTAATAAAGCAATCAGAAAGGAGGTAGGGTATGGAGGAAACTAGCAAACTAGCTTTCCGCGGCGGAATCTTTTCAGCTTTTATACCATTGATCATCTTCTGTTTAGGGGTGCTTTCGCTATTTGTCATCTGGAAGGGGATTGATTTCATCGCCCTCTCCACGCTGGCATTTGTGGGACTGGTGATCGGCGGGATTTTGTGCAAGGATTTTAACGAATACTGGGAAGCGGTGGCAAAGGGGATTGCAGACCCTATCTCGGTATCGGTTTTGGTTATACTTTTTGTTGTAGGGATGTTTGGTGCATTGATCAAGGCGTGTGACATTTCAAGCGGATTTGTCTGGCTTGCTCACAGCATCAATCTGCACGGGGGGATGTTTGCCGTATTTGTATTTGTGGCAACGTGTATAATCTCGACTGCAACAGGGTCATCTTTTGCTGCATTGTTTACCGGATTTCCTATTTTTTATCCGGCTTCAATACTTCTTGGGTGTGAGCCTTCGATAATGGCAGGGCTGATTCTTGCAGGGGCTATTTTTGGTGATAACGTCGCTCCGATATCGGATACGACAATTCTGTCGGCATCAACGCAGGAATTTAAAAACCGGAAAGGAACGGCAGACATTGGCGGATGTGTGTCAACCAGAGTGAAGTATGCTCTTGTCAGTGCAGTTATATCGATCGTAATATATTACTTCATTGCAGGTGGATATTCTCTGGGGGAAGGAGCCGAAGAGCTACTGGCAAAAAGCATGAATGCTAAAAGCCTTATTATGCTTGCTCCTGTTGCTCTTGCCCTTTACATCTCCATCAGAACACGCAATATCTTCAGGGCTATGACAGTGGGGCTTACCGTAGGAACGGCTGTAGCCCTTTTGTTTGGCATACTGACTCCGAAGGATGTATTCAGCGTTGTAAATGGCACTCCGGGCGGATTTCTATATTCAGGTATCAAAGGTATGGTCGGGGTGGTTATATTGATCATATCCATGTTTGGTATCATGGGAGTTATGAAATCAGCAGGGGCTATTGATTTTGTCATTGAAAAAATGCTCAGCAGCAGACTTGCAAATACCTCCAGAGGTGCGGAATTTATGCTTGGTATGACTATGACTGTCGTTACAACCTTTATGGGCGGTGCGCAGGACCCTGCAATACTTACGATGGGACCTATTTTCAACCGCATAGGCAAAGAAAAGAATATTCATCCGTATAGAAGAGCAAATCTTCTGGACGGATTCTCAAACTCTCTGCCTGTGAGCATACCTTTTATAAGCTGCTACATTTTTTTGACTGTCCAGCTTACTCAGGGTTATGATTTTGTTGAACCGCTTACGGCATTAGAGGTTTCAAAAGGGATGGTTTATACCGTTTGTCTGTTTTTTGTGCTGACTGTTGCGGTTCTTACCGGATGGGGGCGTGTGTTTGAAGGTCCGGCCGGCGAAATGATAAAAGCAAACGGTGCTAAAGTTTAAAAAAAATTATGAGCACCGGTTAATTATTGAGGCTGGGCACTATGTGTCCGGTCTCTTTTTTATGCAGTCGAAGACATATACCACGCATTTATGTCTGGGTGAATGAGCTAATCACAGCTTTCGAGCTTATAAGTCATTGCGGGGAATGTAATGACGAAGCTCAGGATTAACTAACGAGTGCCGAGACTGCCACAGCCCTGCGGGTTTCGCAGTGACGTATTTTGCATATGCTCTAGCTGTTACAAAGAAGTTGTAAATTCGTTTGTTTGGCACGTGCGAAGCAATAAAGCTACGGTTTTACCCGTGAGAATCTATGATGTATGCGGTGGAGCATTTTCGACCATATCCATCTCAAGCTCAAGCATATACTCTGTTAGCTCCACAGCTCTTTCAGTGTTTCTATTTTCGATTGCATCTATAAGGTCTTTATGGAGAAACAGGTCAAGGTTTTCGTCGCAAAACTTTTGAAAATTTTCAATGATGTATTCTGGCAGATACTCTGCAATAGCCCGGTACAGGTCTTCTAAAAAAGGGTTATGGCACATTCTGGCTATGTGGCGGTGAAATTTGGTGTCCGCATCCACATAGTTTTCCCATGAGTTTTCGTAATTGCTTATAAGTTGGTTGTGTAATTTACGAAGCTCTCCGATCTCTTTATCAGACCCTCTTCTGGTTGCCATTTCAATTATCTTCGGTTCGAGAATTGTTCTTGTCTCAACAATGTAGTTGAGGCTTTCGTGTTCCATCCTTTTTTTGATAGAAGCATTAAAAACACTTTCAGTAATGATAAATGTTCCGTTACCCGGTTTTGTTTTTAAGACACCAGAGATGACGAGAAAGCGTATCGCTTCCCGAAGTGTGTTGCGGCTTATACCAAACAGCTCCATCAGCTCAGTTTCACTTGGTATTTTACTGCCGACTTTCCAGTTTCCTGCTGCAATCTGTTTCTCCAGTTCGTCAGCAACCTGAATAGACAGAGTTCTGTTAACCGGTTTTTTTATTTCCATAGTTTTTAATCCTGCGTAATAAATTAAGTTATAATTATATCAAATACTTTTGCAGTTGTATAGGGGGTGCCCTGCATGCCGGATGCATAAACATGCCCAAGCAGAATATCTTTACTTATTTTGTATGTATAATCCAGCATCAGTAAATTGATAACATTTTGTTAGATGCATTTCACTATAACTTATTTTATATATTTAGACCTCTGTACAATGTACATACTGGTCCTTTTTTTTGAACATTAATCGGATACATTAGGAATTATGATAAAAAATACAGACAACACACAATATAAGAATCTTGTAGTTAAAAACAACTATTCTGAGGCAGAACTCTGCAATATTAATTTTGATAATGCTGCAACAACCCCGCCCTTTGTGCCTGTAATGGAGGCTGTTAATGAGTTTGCCCTGTGCTATTCATCTGTTCACAGAGGAGCTGGCAGGAAAGCGGAGAGAACATCAGAGATGTTTGATTCTGTGAGGGAATATGTTGCAGATTTCTTCAACGTCTCAAAGGCTGACCAGACTGTGCTTTTCACGAGAAATACAACTGAGAGCATTAACAGACTTTCAAACATTTTGGCTTCGGCAGGTCGGAAGACAGTTCTGGTTTCAGGGATGGAGCATCATTCAAATGATCTGCCCTGGCGGCGTAATTTTAATGTCGTTTATATCAATACTGACAGAACAGGGCGGCTTGATCTTAACGATTTTGAGGAGAAGTGCCGATTATATTCCGGAGACTTAAGGCTTGTAGCCGTTACTGGGGCATCCAATGTCACAGGCTATGTTAACCCAATCTATGAAATAGCAGTGACAGCACATAGGTGTGGAGCAGAAATATTAGTGGATGCCGCACAGCTTGCACCACATATGAGAGTAAATATGAATCCTCCGGAAACAGACAGGCGTATTGACTATATGGCTTTTTCCGGGCACAAGCTCTATGCTCCATTCGGGACAGGCGTTCTTATCGGTAATAAACATGTGTTTGAGAATAATCCCCCGGATCTTTCAGGTGGAGGAACTGCTGACATTGTTACGTATGATTCTGTTGTGTGGCATGATATTCCGTTAAAATATGAGGCAGGTACTCCTAATGTCATGGGAATAGTTGCCCTCGGAGCTGCTTTGCGCACTCTGAATGATATTGGTATGGGCAAAGTACACGAATATGAGCAAAAGCTTGCTGCATATGCCTATAGAAGATTGTCAGAAGTCAAAAACATATGCATATATTCCGACCAATACGATAAAGCTGTTAATATTGGTGTTATCCCATTTAATATTTACGGCATACATCACAGCGAACTTGCAGCGCATCTTGCTTTTAACGGCGGTATCGATGTCCGGAGCGGATGCTTCTGTGCCCAGCCATATGTCCAGAAACTGCTCGATATATCTTCTGACGAAGTTGTAAAATACTCCTCACTCTCTCAGGACAAAAGACCCGGTATGGTTAGGGTAAGCTTTGGTTTGTATAACACTGAGGCAGAGATTGATCATCTTTATGACGTCCTTGCTGACTGTTAAGAGAAATGTCAGCATCCATGCGGCATTTTAATGCTGATTGGGTAGTTGTGTTTTATCCAGGTTTTTATACCACCTTTCAGTAGTTTTATATTCATGTCAGAATGTTCTGCTCTGATAATTGAGAGGGCTTCCGCTTCGGCCTGCTCGGATACTGAAACTAGAACTATATTATCCTTTCCGGCAAGAATGCTGAGTCTGTTGCCCAGATATTTCAGAGGGATGCTTAACGAGCCGGGGATATGTGTGATGGAGTATTCCAGATATCTTCTTGTGTCGATAATTACAGCACGCCTTGTTTTATCTAGTTCGTAAAGTTCCTCTGCTGTAATTATGTATGATGGTTCGATGTTTCTGTCTGAAATATCGGTATGCGGTTGTATGTCATTTTTTCGTATTGACTCTGCTGACATAATGAGAGCTGCAGCAATAAGTATAATAGTTATGTATTTACGCATGTTTTTTATCCTTTTTTGTTAACGTAATAATTTTGCAGCTGCAACGCTCACAGCAAGCATAGCAAAAGCAAATATGTAGTTGTTTAGGTTGGTGATGTCTGTAATGGATATTCCTTTGTAGAATGCTACGGTAGCTATGTTGACAGCAAAAAAACTAAACAGATATCCGAAGAGCAGTCCTCCTGCGAGAAACCCCAATAATCCTGGAATGAGATAGTCTATGTTGCCCTGTCCGATCCCTGCTATCAGTGTACCTGGGCATGCTCCGGCTATAACCATCCCGATACCTAGTATGAGCCCTCCTGATGCATTACCAAGTATGTATGTGTCCGGCATAGAAACCGGTGACAGCAGTCCGGCAGATTTGAATATTGCTATGGTCATCATGCCTGACGTTAAGGCTCCCAACACAAACTTAAGCATCGTATTATCTCTAAATCTGAATTGATTGACGATTTTATCATAATGCCCGAGTCCTGTTTTCTGAAGTAAAAAACCAAATATAAAACCGATGATAAGGGGGAGAGCAAAGTTTTGCATGTCAAGTCCTCCTGAAGAGTATTCCGGCAGTAATTATGCCGCTTGTGAATGCGGATATGAAAAAGATAAAACCAGCCGGAGAAAGCTGTATAATGCCGGATATGCCCAGTCCGCTTGTGCAGCCTCCGGCAATACATGCTCCAAGCTCCACAAGTATTCCGCCGATAAAAATCATTATCCAACGTTTAACAACACTTTTGCCGAAATTTGGTTTCCATTCTTTAGCAGGCAGGGATCTGATATGGAAATCTTTTGACATAAGAGCAGAGATAATCGCTCCTGCGAGCATTCCTATATATTGGATTATCTGAAAAGATAAAATAGGTGGTTTTGCAGCAGTAAAATATGGAAGTTTTGCCCATCCTGTGTTGAAATAATTTCCTATGTAGCTGTCGATAGTGACAAAACCTCCGGATGCTCCAAGGGTCTTTCCTGCGAAAACGCAACACGCTGCTGCCGTTATCCCCGTTAGTGACCCTGTTAACCATGGAGATAGCTTTTTTGTGAATAATCCTCTTTTGAGAAACATGCAGTCCTCCGGTAAAATTAATAAATAAGATAATATTAGTGCACGGGATGCCTTGCTGAAAGTGCCAGATGGCTTAATATAATGGGGACCAGGTGTTTTCAGTTTATGCTTGATGTTTATTATCATGTGTCAGAAGTATTTCTTATCTGCTGAGGTGCAGTACGTATAATGACTGGCATTCTGAGGCAATCAAGTTTACATTACTGTTGACAAAATTTTAAAATAACTACAAAAAAGATAGATTAAATAGATAAGTTGGTTTAGAATATTGACTCGGGGGAATAATGATTCAGATCAGAAACCTGTCAAAGTCTTATGACACTTTGAACGGAAGAGTACAGGCTCTTCAGGATATCTCACTTGATATACCTGAAAGGTCAATTTTCGGGATTATCGGTTCCAGTGGTGCGGGGAAAAGCACTCTGGTTCGATGTCTTAATATGCTGGAGAAGCCTACCGAAGGGAAAGTATTAATTTCAGAACAGGATATCTCTACTCTTTCAAAGACAGAGCTCAGGCAGAAGAGACAGAAGATCTCTATGATCTTTCAGCATTTTAATCTGCTTCAGTCAAGGACTGTGTCTGGAAATATAGGTTTTCCGCTGGAGATTGCCGGCTGGGACAAGACCGCAATCAGAAAGAGGGTGAGCGAACTCCTCCCCCTTGTCGGGCTGGAAGATAAAGCAGACTCATACCCGTCGGAGCTTTCCGGAGGGCAGAAACAGAGAGTCGGTATAGCAAGAGCACTGGCAACAAAGCCTGAAGTTCTGCTTTGTGACGAGGCAACGTCTGCTCTCGACCCTAAAACCACCTCGTCGATTCTGAGTATCTTAAAAGATATCAACCAGAATCTGGGGCTTACTATTGTCATCATTACCCATGAAATGAATGTTATCAAAGACATATGCACTCATGTCGCCGTGCTTGCAGAGTCTAAGTGTATAGAACACGGTACTGTTGAGGAAGTTTTTATCTCTCCGAAAACACAGGTAACGAAGGACTTTGTGGCAGATATTTTCAGAACAGAACTTCCCGATGATATCCTCAGCGCCCTTAAGCCCCATAAAGATTCTGAGCTTATCAAAGTATCATTTTACGGGAATTCGGCATCTGAGCCTATGATAAACGGACTGATCAAGTCAAGCGATGTGGTTGTGAATATAATATATGGTAATGTTGACCATCTGCACGGCACCCTTTTTGGTAACCTCCTTCTTGAGCTTCGGGGTACGGAAGAGCAGCTTGCAAATGCTCATCAATATTTTACTGACAATAATCTCGTTATTCAGAGGATATAGTTATGAATTACGAATATTTTAATAATATAA
This sequence comes from Denitrovibrio acetiphilus DSM 12809, assembly GCF_000025725.1. Lineage (GTDB taxonomy): Bacteria > Chrysiogenota > Deferribacteres > Deferribacterales > Geovibrionaceae > Denitrovibrio > Denitrovibrio acetiphilus. Next base: position 2,203,118 of record NC_013943.1, on the reverse strand, counting down.
TAGGGCTTTTGTGGCCTTCGACAGTGGAAACGCTTTATATGGTAGTGGCTTCCTGTGTTCTGGCATACATTATAGGGCTTCCGGTGGGAGTTCTGCTTGTGGTCTCATCAGAAGACCATATTCTGCCTGCACCCTGGGTTGAGCGGGTTCTCGGAACTCTGATCAATATACTGCGTTCAGCACCGTTCATAGTCCTTATGGTGGCTCTTATCCCTTTTACAAGGATAGTTGCTGGAACATCAATAGGCACAACTGCCGCCATCGTCCCCCTTGTGGTTGCTTCTGCTCCTTTTGTGGCAAGGATAGTGGAGTCTTCTCTTAAAGAAGTATCTCACGGTGTGATTGAGGCAGCAGAGTCTATGGGGGCTTCGACTTTCCAGATAATTTTTAAGGTTCTTCTCCCTGAATCAAAATCATCGCTTATCCTCGGAGCGGCAATAACTGTTATAAACGTGATAGGCTACACCGCAATGGCTGGTGCTGTCGGCGGCGGCGGTCTGGGTGACCTTGCCATTCAGTATGGATATAACAGGTTTCGTACTGATATAATGATAGTTACAGTGGCTATACTCATAATCTTTGTTCAGCTTGTGCAGACGTTCGGCACAAGGCTGGCGGTTAAACTGTCCCATAAAAATTAAATGCTGACGGCTGAAAGCCTCAGGAGGTATGAATGAAACATAATAAAGTATTAACAACAGTGCTCACTGTTCTTCTGGTTCTGGTGGGTGTTTCAGGTTATTGTGAAACAGGTGAAAAGACTGTTCTTAAGGTCGGCGCGACTCCTGTCCCGCACACCGAGATACTGGAGTATATTAAGCCGATGCTTGAGAAAGAAGGGATTGAGCTTAAGATTATCTCCTTCACAGACTATGTCCAGCCTAACCTTGCCCTTGACAGAGGTGAACTGGATGCTAACTTTTTTCAGCATATCCCTTATCTGGAATCATTCAGCAGAGATCACAACCTGAATCTGTCAGTGGCTGCAAAGGTTCACATAGAGCCTATCGGTGTTTACTCACGTAAGGTAAGCAATATCGCTGATCTCAGAAAAAGAGCTATTGTAGCCATCCCTAACGACCCTTCTAATGCCGGGAGGGCGCTTGCTCTCCTTGCCAAAGCAAAGCTCATTACTCTAAAAGACGGAGCCGGAGTTTCCGCAACTGTTCAGGATATAGTAGACAACCCTAAGAAGCTGAAGGTCAAGGCTCTTGACGCTGCTCAGCTTCCACGTGTGCTAGCTGATGTTGACGCTGCGGTTATTAACACCAACTATGCACTCGAAGGGAACCTGAATCCTTTGAAAGACGCAATTTTTATCGAAGATAAAGACTCACCCTACAGCAATATTCTTGTTGTGAGAAAAGTTGATTTTGATAAACCCGCACTCAGGAAACTTGCAGAAATCCTTGTTTCGCCTGCCGTTGAGAAATTCATAACGGAGAAGTATAAGGGAGCGATACTCCCTGCTCAGGAACTGATGAAATAACCTATACGATTCGGGCGGTGTAAGAGCCGCCCTTTCACCTGTTTAAATCTACTATTTAATCATACAATTACTAAGGTATAAATAGCTTCTTCTCCTGCTATATCAGCATTGTTTTAAACTTTGTTGTATGATATTAATAATCAATATCAATAAATCTCTGGGGGAAATATGTCAGCTGTCGTTTGCGGAAAACCGGTTTCAGGCAGTAAAAAGTGGGTTTTAAGATCACAGGACAAAATTGTGGGTAACATCCGGAGGAGCAGGCTCGACAATGGCTTCACTATGACCCACAGCAGTCTGAAAACATCTGAAGACTCCCATTCGTCAGTTATAGAATCCGGTGAAGTAGTAAATTTTGTTTATGTTCTGAAAGGCGAGCTGAATCTCACTTTTACCGGAGCCTCCGGCTGGCATCCTATGTCTGAAGGTGCTGTGTATGCTTTTCAGACTAACGACGTACAGATAAACCGCCGGATAGCGAAAAACATTGATACCGAAGCTCTGATAATCAAAGTTTGTCGTCACAGACTGGAGAATATAATGTCTGATACCGGGTGCATTATAAATGTGCCAGAGCCTGGAAAGACGGAGGTGTTATTTTATCTTTCTCCTTTTTCCTTTATGCTGTGCCGGAAAATAATAGATTGCAGATATGCAGGAGAAACTGGCAGGCTTATGCAGCTTGCGGGGGCTACAGACCTTCTCACAGACAACTTTAAAAGTTGTTATAACCAGTCGGCGGGTAGGGAAGAATCTATTGTTCTGGAAGTGATAAACTATATCCGGAATAATCTTAGCGAAGAGCACTCTCTGGCAAAACTTGCACATATGGCAGGGATGAGCCATACAAAACTGAACAGGCTTTTCAGGATAAAGATGGGGCTGAGTGTTTTTGAGTTTATCAGGCAGGAAAAGGTGCATAGGGCAGAGCATTACCTCAGAACCACAGATATGACTATCACAGAAATTGCCTACTGTACTGGCTTTTGTTCTTCCAGTCATTTCAGCGAAAGCTTTCGTAGAGAGAAAGGTCTTTCGCCGAAACTTTACAGAAAGAGCGTTTAAAGCTCTACTATTGTGTCTGACATGAGCCGTAGATTTTCAATATGGTGACTGACATACAGGACACTAATTTTATGCTCTGCTGCATACGCCCTAACTGTTTCTGATGCCTGTGACTGCATTTCATAGTCGAGAGCACTGAAAGGTTCATCCAGAAACATTATATCCGGTTTGTAGACCATCGCTCTTGCCAGCGACACCCTTTGTGCCATTCCGCCGGAGAGCTCTGCTGGCTGCATGTTTTCAGAACCGCTCAGACCCAATTTCCCAAGATACAGCTTCGCCCTGCTTACGGCATCTGATTCTGATATTTCACCTCTGACAGGCAAAGTAATGTTTTCAAGCACATTCATCCATGGGAGTAGTCTATAATCCTGAAAGACATATCCTTGTTTATTATACCGTAAAATGACTTCTCCTCTGTCTGGTTTCTGAAGCCCTGCGAGGATTCTAAGCAGTGTTGTCTTCCCTTTTCCACTTCTGCCGGATATGCCTGTGATGCAGTTATTGCTGATCTTCAGGCTGAAATCCGAAAAAACATTGTGATTTTTAAAAGTCAGATTGATGTTGTGCAGTTCTGCTATAAATTTATGCACGGCAGTACCTCTGGATAACTAATTTGATAAGGATCTCTCCTGCCCATACAAAAGCAAAGGATATCAGAACACAGCCGTAAAGCGACGGCATGTCAAGTCTTGCGCGGGATATGCCCAGTACAAAACCCAGCCCTTCGCCTGTTCCCAGAACTTCTGCGAGCACTGTCATGCGCATACTGTTTCCTGTGACAAGAACAAGAGCTGCTGACAGGGCACTGCTGACAATGGGGATATATATGTTTTTTATCCTTGATAATGTACTGAGTTGATATACATCAGCCATTTCAATGTAGGTGTTGTCGCACTTATTTATGCTCTCGGCGACATTGATATAAACCACAGGGATAATGAACATGCTGTTCAGAAAAATCACCATAGCACTGCCTAGACCGAGCCACAGCATTGCGAGGACTGCTGCCACTATTCCGGGGATTGTGGTCAGAACTCTTCTCATCGGTTCTATGAACTGCATAATCAGAGGATATTTACCTGCAAAAATCCCCAGAATAAAACCTGTGACAGACCCTAATACAAGTGCAGAAATCACCCGTACAGCTGTTATAAGCATATGATTCTTCAGAAACGAGAAGTCGGTTATCATACGAAAAGCTACGGGAAAAGCACTAAAGGGGGATGCTACGGCAAATTCTCCTGATAAGACGGATGCTGTCTGCCACAGGAGAAGAACAAATATTATACCGGCAGTTTGTATCTTTCTGTTAGAATTCATTTTTGATCTGTTTGTCCATTAATCTGATAAATTCGTTTAATTGTTCTGTAATTTCGTTTGCCGTATGTATTTTGATGTTATTGCTGCTTATAAGTTGTTTAATGCCGCTTTTACTGACGGCGGGGAAGTATTTAACAAAAAGATTTGCAGATACCTCTGCATTTGTGACACACTTTCCATAATATCTGCTGTATGTTTTCCTGAATGCGTCATCAGCTTCCCTGCTGCTTTTGAAACTCATAATGTTGCTAACCAGCAGAGGAGGGGAAGACTGATAAAGTTCCCGCCATATTTTTTCAACCGAAAGGGAATAACTGAGTTTTCTCAGCCCTTTTCTCCCGGATATCTCTACTATACTGGACGCTATAGGTTCAGGAATTGCAACATAGTCCGCTCTTCCTCTCATTACAAGCTGTGCTGAGGTTATACCGCCTCCTGCGGAGACAATTTTTGTTTTTTTGTAATCATTTCCGCTTTTCTCCATAAGCATCATGAGGAGAATTTCCGGCATGTCTCCTCTGAACGGAAGAGCAATAATGCTGCTCTCCAGTTCTTTAAGAGTGACACCTGTTTTTTTGCCTAGAAACCATATGGGGCTACCTTCAACAGAGAAAAGCAGCCGTGCATTTTCGATGAGTTTGTTCAGTCTGACATATTCAAGTGTGCTGACTATTACATATAAGTTCTTTTCAGATGAGAGCATAGCCCGGTATTGGTCTGGTGATGTCCATGGTATGAATTCTGCTGTGACCCCGTATACGGAAAGAGCGTTTTCTTCTGCCATTAGCATCATAGGACAGCTTTCCAGAGTTGCAGGTCCGGACATTGTCAGGTGCTCGCCTGCAAAGGATGTTAGTGTACAAAGCATAGAAATTATCAGAAATATTTTTTTCATATTTTCCTCGCAGTTATTATGTCTCCGCTTCCGCCTATATCGTCAGTGGAGATAGTTGAGATAATCTGAAGTCCGCTTTTTTGGACGGCGTATTCTATCTCTCCTCTTTCAAAGGAGACATCTGAACCTTTCAGAGCAACACCTATTCTGTTTAGTATTATCTCTTGCGGCTGGGTTCTTTCGTTATAAACGCCCTCGTGGAGGCATATCAGGTAGCCTCCGTCTTTCAGAGCATCCGCCATCTTGGAAACGAGCCGGAAGATGTCGTCTGCATAGTAAAGGGATCTGCTCGCCCATATGATGTCGTAATTGCTCCCTATGTCATCTTTTGAATAGCTGCCGGCGAGATAGGTTATGTTTTTGATCTCTGCGTTTTGTTCTGCCAGCTCTATAACCTTCGGAAGATCAAAAAGTGTCAGGTGGATATTTTTCAGGCTTTGGGCTACTGTCTGCCCTATAAAGCCGGGACCACCGCCAATGTCCAGCATTGATGAGAAATTATCCGAGCCTTTCAGTCCTTTGATGAGTGAAACAACTTCACTGGCAACTGCTTTCTGAAATGGGATAAGTGTTTTCAGAGCTTCTGTCCAGACTTTTTCGTCTCCCAGATACATGTCGTCAGCATCATTTTTCAGCAGTTTTGAAATGTTATCAATACCTGCAAGTCTCCTTGAAGATAGAGAGAGGATCAGTGTTCCCTGATAAAGACCGGAGTGCGTCGTTAAGTATTTATTACTGATGTCAGCATTTCTGTATCTCCCGCAATATTTTATGAGATATCCACATGATGCTAACGCATCGAGGTATAATTCAGTCTTTTTCTCATCTGTGTTAAGTTTACCGGCTATAAATCCGGCAGTTTGCCAGCCCTGTAAATAGTCAAATACTTTCAGCTTTATTGACGTTTCGAACAGGTGCCACCGGACAGCTCCGTTCATTTCGTTGAGCAGTGTTTTATAGTCTGGTTTAATCATCAGAATCTGTACCCCGCCTTTATCCCTATAGTTCTTGGCTGGGCATCCTCCACCACTGCGACGGAACCCCATAGAGTCTGTGTCTCTGTATATCTCTTGTCTAAAAGATTTTCAAACCAAACGGTCAGCTCAATATTTTTCCCGATATAACCTGTCCGGAGGTTAAAGAGGGTGTTGCCGTCCTCTTTCAGTTTGTTTGCGCCATCGTGGTAGTATGCCCCTGTGGACACAGCTTCTCCTGCTATGAACAACCCGTTGGTATGTATGTACTGCAGTCCTGCTGTAAAGGTATACTCCGGTGCATACGGCAGGTTATTACCTGAATAATCATAATACTCATCCTGCCTGGTGATATTGTTATACTGAGAGTCAACCCATTCATCCGCTTCTGTTTTTGTGTATCCGGCAGACGTAAAAAATTCCAGACCTTTTGTTATAACAGCCTTAAATTCAACTTCGGCTCCGTATGAATGAGCATCGGCGGCATTATCCACCTTCATGCTGCCCATTTCCCCCGGAAGGATTTGAGTTACCTGCTTATCTTTCATGTCGATATAGAAAAGTGCAGCGGATATTTTGAGCCTCCCCTTTCCGAGGACAGATTTGAAACCAAGTTCATAGTTCATGGTCTCTTCTTCGTCATAGATCAGGGTTTCGTCAGAAGTTGCAAGATTGTAATTCGCGCCGCCGGCAAGGTAGCCTTTTGCGGCGGAAAGATAGATTATCCCTGTTTCAGTTTCATAGTTTAAGGATAGTTTCGGCAGGAATTCAAAGAAGTCTTCATCGTCGCTGTATTTTAGCCCGGCTGTTTTGAAGTTACGGTTCATGTCAACATCAAGGTGCGTCTGTTCGATACGCATACCTATGTCAGCATATATTTTTTTGGTGATTCGTGGGCTAATCTGTCCGAAAACTGCCGCTCCGGATGTGTTTATGTTTGCTTTGCGCTTATCCTGCATGAAAGTTTTTTCAAAGAGAGTTTCTGAGTTTTCTTTGAAACCGTACAGTCCTAATATCCATTTTGTTTTAGTGTCTGTGGAGCTTATGCGGAGTTCTTCGCTGTAGGATTCATCATCGATGCTGAAATTGGTCAGCCCTCTGGAAGATGCCGATCCGTCAAAGTCTTTTGAAAAATTCCGTGAGTATGCCGTAATGCCCGTGAGGGAGGAAAGCTGAATGTTTGCAAAACTGTATGAGATGTTCAGACTGTTTACAGAGCCATTGTAATCCTGTGAATATCTGTCGTTGTAGTTGATGGTGTATTCATCGGTAGCATTTGCCCCTTGTGTGTATCTGAATTTTCCTTTTTTGTCGTCAGCATCAAAATAATATGAAGAAAGGTAGATTTCTGTTTTTTGGTTTGGTGTTGACCGCAGTTTCAGAGATATATCCTTTCTGTTCAACTCTCCGGCTTCGTCGTCTTCGTTAAATTCGTTGGTGTAATAGCCCTGATTTTTGTCTGTTGCAAATGATATGCCTGCAAAAAGTTTATCTTCGACAACAGGACCACTGACGTTAAACTTGAATTTAGTACCGTAAGGGGTATCGCCGTTATCGAAGAAGTAATATTCAGCTTCTGCCCCCATGGACAGGTTGTTACCGGGCTTGCTGCTGATAATGTTTATGACGCCTGATTCTGTGTTTCTGCCATATAATGTCCCCTGCGGACCTTTGAGTATTTCGACTCTGGATATGTCATAAATATTAGGCTGCTGCATGAAAACTGACGGCATGGCGATACCGTCAATAAATATCCCCGCCGGACCGTTCATAGTCGCTGTTAGAGGCGCCATGCCTCTTATCACAGTGGAGTTGCCGACATTATCTGCCTTTACAGATACATTTGCAGAATACATCGATAGGTCTTTGAGGGTTGAAATATTTTTTTCTTCAATATCTATATCAGAGAAAACAGTTGAACTTACAGGTGTTTTGTTTTCTGCCTGTTCATATTTCTGAGCTGTCACTGTTACAGTGTCCAGCGTGATATCGTCTTCCGCATAGGCGGAGATTGTTAACAACATAATGAGTACCCAAGACCATGCTTTCATAATAATGCCTCCGTGATTTTAGTAAGCATGCCTATGATAGTAAGATTGCTTTGCGTAAAATATCATATGACGCAAAAATAGTTTCATATGCTGAAATATTTTTATTATTACGGTTCGAGATGTTATTAAAAAAGTTAATATTTAATTAAGATTAGTGTGTTGACTTTTTTGTCATGTTTTTTATAGAATACAAAAACTTAATCGGGATGTGGCGCAGCCTGGCAGCGCATCTGTTTCGGGAACAGGGGGTCGCTGGTTCAAATCCAGTCATCCCGATATGCAAAGGGCATTGGTCTTTATTGATCGATGCCCTTTTTTCGTTAAGTTGCTTAAGTATGATTAAGCAGACTTGTTAAGCTCGTAGTCCGGCATCTAAGGGTGCTCATATGGAGAGTGCCGAACCCCTTCTGATTTTCATTTATTATAAAAGAATAATCACATCTCGAATTGATAGTTTATTATTTGATTAAACTTATTAACTTTATATATTATTATAACTATGTTTTGTATTCGTACTTCGATGAAATACTTAAAAACAGGAGATAGGCTGAATTGTCCTTTTCTTGATCCAGATCAATTATTGATACTATAATAGTGTTATAATTGATCGTGGTGAGTGTTATTATTATTATTATTTTGTGATGCCATAAATTTTCCCAGAAATCCGACAGTATGGTTCTGTCGTTTAACTTTATGTAAAGAATACTGGTTCATCCAGTTTAAGGGAGTTTTTTATGCGTATTAACATTGAGAAATGGAATGTTGAAGATCGTTCGTTTTGGGAGCGTGAAGGGAAAAAGATTGCTATAAAAAATCTTTTAGTATCTATACCCGCCCTTCTTCTGGCATTTGCTGTCTGGATAATGTGGAGCATAATAGCCACTAAGCTTAAAGAGTTTGGTTATAACTTCGGGATGATTACTCACGGAATGAATCAGGATGAGATCAATGCTGCTCTGAAAGAAATTAATAACCTCTATTACACACTTCCGGCGATAGCAGGTCTGTCCGGCGCTACTCTCAGGATACCAAATTCTTTTCTGATAGGCATCAGTGGCGGGCGGAATGTGATTTTCGTGACCACTGCGCTGCTTTTAATTCCTGCTGTGGGAGTAGGCTATGCACTTTCAGATATCAGAACCCCATATATAACATTTGCTGTACTTGCAGCCTTATCAGGTTTCGGTGGTGGGAATTTCGCATCGTCTATGAGTAATATCAGTTATTTCTTTCCGAAACGTATGCAGGGGACTTCTCTTGGCTTGAATGCAGGGATAGGTAATCTGGGTGTTGGGGTAATGCAGAAAGCTATCCCTTGGAGCGTAGGGATTTTTATTTTCAGCGCTGTGGGCAGTGATGGCATAGAAGTTTCAGGAACAGCTTTTTCAGGAATCCAGAATGCCGGGTGGATATGGCTTATCCCGCTTGTCGTGACTATCGCGGCTTCATTCTTTCTGATGAATAATGTGGATGCAGGAACTCCGAAAATGCCTCGGGCACTTCCTGCCATGGTCAAAACTCTTTATCTGACCAGTATAGGCATTGTTACTTCCGGCATCGGCGCATATATGCTTTTGGGGCTGAATGTCAATATGTGGATAGTGCTGCCGGTTGTGGTGGTTATGACACTGCTGCTGATGAAATATGCCACACCGCCTGAGATAAAGGTTAACCTCAGCAAACAGTTCGCAATATTTAAAAGTAAGCATAACTGGATAATGACCACAATATATACGATGACATTCGGTTCATTTATAGGATTCTCTGCGGCTTTTCCTAAGCTCTGTCAGGATATTTTTGTCTATACCGACCCGTTGGATCTGGCATACAGAAATCCGAATTCACCTGATTTTCTCATGTGGGTTTTCCTCGGGCCTGTTCTGGGAGCACTCGTAAGACCTGTTGGCGGATGGCTTGCCGACAAGGTGAACAGCGGAGCGAAAGTAACAGCCGTCAGCACAATTCTCCAGATAGCCGCAACCTTTGCCGTTGCGTATTTTATAAAGGCAGCAAAGGGGAGTCCGATGCCGGAGGTTTTCTGGTGGCCGTTTTTCGGAATGTTCATGATTCTCTTTATAACAACAGGTATAGGAAACGGTTCAACGTTCAGAAGTATCCCGTACATATTTAGCAAAGATCAGGCGGGGCCTGTACTTGGCTGGACATCTGCAATTGCGGCATATGGCGCATTTATCATCCCTAAGATATTTGGTCAGCAGATAGCTGCAGGAACACCTGAATACGCCTTTTACGGATTTGGCGCATATTATTTTATATGTCTCGTGCTCAACTGGTGGTACTACCAACGCAAGGGAGCCGAGATCAGAAACCCCTGAATCTGAGGAGAAAAAATGAGAAAAATAATCTTTTTGATAACATTAGCAGTTTTAGGTGCTGCTACATGTGCATGGGCTGATATTTTCGGCAAACCGTTTTCAGATGGCAGCCCCTCCTGCACAACCTGTCACTCTGTTGCTGCAGGCGGGTACTCTATTTCAACATGGGGGCCGGATCTAAGCAGTTTGTATATTGACATGGGAGAGGACGCAGAGGTTATTGCAGATTTTATAAAAGCAAGCGGAATAGAGCCTATGGACGCTGTATACGCAGATTCGGACATCCCGGATGAGGAGATACAGGCGCTGGTGCAGGCTTTTGCCGGACTCAATCCTGATGAAGCTTCAGTCGAAGGGGGGAGCAATATCCTTATATCCGCTTTCGCGCTTTTTTTGATACTGCTGTTTATCGGGCGGCTTGTTTTCAGAAGCAACACCCAACTGGAGGAGAATAAATGAAAACAATTAAAAAACCTGAATGGTTTCAGCTTATAGAGTCTAATAAAGAGAGAAACTGGGAAGAGCTTTACCGCAACAGATGGCAGCACGACAAGATTGTGCGCAGTACTCACGGGGTAAACTGCACAGGAAGCTGTAGCTGGAATGTTTATGTCAAAGACGGTCTTGTAACCGGAGAGATACAGGCTACTGACTATCCGCAGATAGGCGGAGATATCCCCAGACTTGAGCCGAGAGGCTGTGCCAGAGGTGCTAGCTTCTCATGGTATCTGTATAATCCTATGCGGGTGAAATATCCGTATATCAGGGGTATTCTGCTTGATCTGTGGGAGAATGCAAAAAAGAAAAACTCTGACCCTGTAGCAGCATGGGCAAGTATTGTGGAGAATAAAAACAATCGCAATGCCTATGTGAAGAGCAGAGGAAAGGGGGGCTTCCGAAGAGCAGACCGTGAGGTTGTCAATGAGATTATAGCCGCTTCAAACATTTATACGATAAAGAAATATGGTCCTGACAGGATAATAGGTTTTTCGCCCATCCCAGCCATGTCCCAGGTGAGTTATGCCGCAGGTTCAAGATACCTGAATCTGATAGGCGGTGTTGTTATGAGTTTTTACGACTGGTACTGTGATCTCCCTTCTGCCTCTCCGCAGGTGTGGGGGGAACAGACAGATGTTTGCGAATCCGCAGACTGGTATAACTCCGGGTATACTGTTGTGATGGGGTCAAATGTGAGCGTTACCAGAACTCCGGACGCTCATTACCTGAAAGAGTCTAAACATGGAGGGACAAAAGTAGTCGTTCTGTCTCCGGATTTCAGCACTGTGTCAAATACGGCAGACCTTTGGGTTCCGGTGAAAAAAGGGGAGGACGGAGCTTTCTGGATGGCTGTTAACCATGTGATTCTGTCCGAATTTTATCATAAACGGAAAATTCCGTATTTTGAAGAATATGCACGTAAATTTACTGATCTGCCTTGTCTCGTCGTGCTTGAAAAAGATTCAACGGGATTCAGGGGTGGTAAATTTCTGCGGGCTTCCGATGTGGCAGAGAGCGCCTCAGAGGAGAGAGCGGAATGGAAAACAGCAGTGCTGGACGAGAAGTCCGGTGAGATTATGTTTCCGAAAGGCTCAATGGGCTACAGATGGGCAGAGAAAAGCACTGATAAACAGAAATGGAGACTTGAACATATCTGCGGAGTTACAGGACGGGAGTTCAGCCCTGCACTCAGTATGCTTGAAGGGGGCGAGAGAGTTCATGTGAGCTTCGATGTCTTCTACGGAGATAAATCCACCAGAAAAGCAGTCCTGAGAGAGGTTCCGGTCAAAGAGGTCATGATTAACGGAGAGAAGAGATATGCGGCAACTGTTTTTGACCTTCTGAACGGACAGCTAGGTGTCGGCAGAGGGCTTGGCGGTGACTATCCTGAATCTTATAAAGACACGGAATCCTATACCCCTGCATGGCAGGAGGGTATCACAGGCGTAAAGGCGGAGACTGTAATTCAGGTTGCAAAAGAATTTGCCGGTAACGCTGAAAAGACTAACGGTAAATCTATGATAATCATAGGCGCAGGGGTTAACCACTGGTTTCACAGCGACCTCATGTATCGGTCTGCTATTATGGGGCTTCTGCTGACCGGATCGGTTGGTGTTAACGGCGGCGGGCTGGCTCATTATGTAGGGCAGGAGAAAGTTGCCATGATATCCTCATGGGCATCTATAGCTATGGCTGCCGATTGGCAGAAACCACCCAGATTACAGAATACACCTTCCTTCTGGTATATGCATTCCGACCAGTGGCGTTATGAAAAGAGTGTGTTTGAATATTTCGATGTGCCAGACAAAACTAAATTTCAGGAATCACATAACGCAGATTTCAGCGCAAAAGCCGTCAGACTGGGCTGGCTTCCGTTTTATCCGAGCTTCAGGGAAAACCCTTTGACCCTCGCCATGAGGAAAGACCCTGTGCAGAGTCTGGTTGCAAAGCTCAAAAGCGGAGAGATGAATTTTGCTGTGGAAGAGCCTGACAGGACGGAAAACCATCCGAGAGTATGGTTTATATGGCGGGCAAATGCTCTGTCGTCCAGTGCGAAAGGACATGAATACTTTATGAAGCATGTGCTTGGCGCGTCAAACGGGCTTGAAGCCAGAGAAGTAAAAAAAGACCTTCGCACTGTTTCAGATAAAGAGCCGGCACCGGAAGGGAAGATTGATCTGGTGGTGGATATAAATTTCCGCATGGACACTTCTGCCATGTATTCCGACATTATCCTGCCCGCTGCCACATGGTATGAGAAGGACGACCTGAACACCACAGACATGCATTCTTTTGTGCACCCTCTGCAAAAAGCAGTACCTCCTCTATGGGAATCAGCCAGTGACTGGGACACATTCAAGGGGATAGCGGAGAAGTTCTCCGATCTGTCGGCGTTGCATTTCGACGGTCCGGTGAAGGATCTTGTTTCGGTTCCTCTTATGCACGATACGCCTGATGAAGTAACACAAACATCTGTGAAAGATTGGAAATACGGCGAAACCGAGCCTGTTCCGGGGAAAACTATGCCGAAATTTGTGATTACTGAACGGGACTACGGCATGATATACGAAAAATTCGTTGCTTTGGGACCTAATGCAGGTAAGCAGCTGGGAGCACATGGGGTCAGTTGGGATTCCTCCGAAGAGTATTCCGAGCTGATGTCCATCAATGGCAAAATCACTGCCGCAGGAGAGGACTGTCCTTCTATCAAAGAGGCTTCGCAGGCTGTTAATGCTATTCTGCATATGGCTCCTGAAGGGAATGGTAAAGTTGCCGAAAGAAGCTTTAAAGCTCTGGGAGCTAATACCGGCATAGATTTTTCTCCACTGACGAAAGGCTCGGAGAAGAACAATATGAGTATGGAAGATATCGTAATACAGCCGAGGAGAATCCATACTTCGCCTTGCTGGAGCGGGATAATAGACAAGGGGAGACCTTATGCCCCGTATACTATAAATACTGAATTCGGGCTGCCATGGAGAACCATGACCGGAAGACAGCATTTTTATCTGGATCATGAATGGTATCAAATGGCTGGGGAGGCGCTCCCTGTTTATAAAGAGAATCTGGCGGAAGACTCTCTGAACGAAACCGAAGAGATCGATGAAACTGCAAAAGGGCTTAAGCTGAACTATCACACTCCCCACGGCAAGTGGCATATTCACAGCACATATTACGATAATCTGCGAATGCTCACCCTCTCCAGAGGCGGTCAGGTTATATGGCTGAACAATAAAGATGCAGAGGGGCACGGCATTGAAGATAACGACTGGGTAGAGGTTAATAATCTGAACGGAACCGTTGTGTGCAGAACTGTTGTCTCTGTGAGAATACCGAGAGGAGTTTGTTACATTTATCACGCAACGGAGCGCACTATAAATGTGCCTCTGTCGGAACGCACAAAGGAACGGGGGGGCAACCATAACAGCCTTACAAGAGTCCGGCTGAAACCCCTTGCTATGGTGGGCGGATACGGGCAGTTCAGTTATTACTTTAACTATTGGGGACCTATAGGTGTTAACAGAGACACGTATGTATTTGTGAAAAAGCTCAATAAGGTGGAGTTCTGATATGGATATAAAAGCTCAGCTTTCAATGATTCTTAATCTGGATAAATGCATCGGCTGTCATACCTGTACAGTTACATGTAAAAACATGTGGACGAACAGAAAGGGTGCCGAATACATGTGGTGGAATAATGTAGAGACAAAGCCGGGAACCGGATTTCCTAAAAAGTGGGAAGATCAGGATAAATATAAAGGGGGGTGGGATGTTACCTCTGATGGGCTCAGGCTCAGACTGGGCGGCAAGTTCGGGATGCTCGCTAAGATATTCTATAACCCTGATCAGCCGAAGATGGAAAATTACTATGAGCCGTGGACATACGAATATGAACATCTGATAGATGCGGCTGAAAGCAAAACTCAGCCCACCGCAAGGGCGATCTCTCAGGTGACAGGCAAGCACATGGAGATTAAAAGCGGTCCGAACTGGGACGACGATCTGGGCGGTTCTGATAAATATGCATCTGCCGACCCGAACCTTTCTGAAGAAGAACAAAGACTTATGATGGAGTTTGAGAGTGTGTTTATGTTTCATCTCCCCAGACTCTGTAATCACTGCTCTAACCCCGCGTGTGTGGCATCGTGCCCGTCAGGTGCTATATATAAGAGAGAGGACGACGGGGTTGTTCTGATAGATCAGGAGAAATGTAAATCATGGAGGTACTGCGTTTCTGCCTGCCCTTATAAGAAAGTATATTATAACTGGAATACTTCGAAATCAGAAAAATGTATATTCTGCTACCCACGTATAGAAAACGGTCAGCCAACGATATGTTCTCAGTCCTGTGCAGGTAAAATACGCAGCATAGGCGTTTTGCTTGTGGACATGGATAGATTCGCAGAGGTGATGACTGTTGCTGATGCCGATCTTATGGAGGCATACGAAAGCTGCATCCTCGACCCGAATGATAAGGATGTTATACGTCAGGCAAAAAAAGCGGGAATAAACGATGAGTGGCTCAAAGCTGCCTCAAAGTCTCCTGCATATGCTTACATTAAAGAGCTGGGGCTTGCACTGCCTCTCCATCCGGAATACAGAACTTTTCCGTCAGTGTTTTATGTGCCGCCGCTTTCACCTGTTACAGCGGGGGCTGAGGCTCATGCCGGACTCCCTGATTCAGATATGATGAAAATACCGCTGACACTTCTTGCTAAGCTATTCTCTGCTGGGAATACAGAGCCGGTGAGGGAGATACAGAACAAACTTACGGATGTCAGAAAGTATATGAGAGAAAAAAGGTTTGGTGGAGATGGTGCTGAAAAAGTTTTAAAAGATTCAGCATTTTCAGAAGAGCAGATAGAGAAGGCTTATCACCTGATCACTCAGGCTTCACTCAACGAGCGTATGGTTATACCTCTGTCTTCCCATGCTGAGAGCAAAGATCCATATAAGAGGCAGGGAGAAGTGGGGTTTGGTGTCAGGGGCAAGAAAAGCTGGAGGCAGTAATGAAAATATTTGACCAATATAGTGAACTGCTCAGGTATCCGTCTGAAAAAGCCGTCTTTTCCAACGGGGTAGACAGTTTAGAAAGAGCGGGAACAGCTCATCTGAAATATTATGAATTTGGCAATCTCCAAGAGGAGTATGTTGATTCGTTTGATTTCAGCGAGAAGTCTTCGCTGATGATAACGGTGCATCTGACTGAAGAAGAGAAGGAGCGCAGTAATATTCTGGCGGGTTTTGCGTCTTTTCAAAAGACTTACGGCGGCTCCTGCGGGAATGCATCGCCGGATTATCTGCCTGATCTGCTGAACGCTTTGCAGGATGCAGCAGGAAGAACAGGCGGGTTAAACGATGCCTGTCTGATGTCTGGTATCCTTCTGCGGGCAGTAGAAAAGATTGAAACAGCGCTGACCCGTTCCGGTAGTGTATACCTGCCTGTATTGTGCGGGCTGAAAGAAGAGCTCTGTCTGTTTGCAGAGAATCAGGAGGTGAGTGATGCTTAATACTTTTATGTTTATAATCTTTCCATATATATGTCTTTCGGTGATGATATTGGGGCTGGTGACAAATATCATGTTTGCCGGGCTGAGAATATCTGCTCCGGCAACGGGCTTTTTTGAGAAAAAGAAGCTCTTCTGGGGAATTGTGCCTTGGCATTTCGGTATACTGACTGTTTTGTTAGGGCATTTAATCGGGCTGGTATTTCCATGGCTGATTTTAAATATCTCTTCTTCTAAAGGGGCTTTGATGTTGCTTGAAATCGTGGCTCTCGGCGGCGGTTTCGCTGCGCTTTTTGGGGTGACAATACTTCTTCTTCGCAGGGTGGGGGAGGAGACTCTCTTTGCGTCTTCCGGTTCAGCCGACTATATAGCGTTGCTGCTGCTTTGTATACAGGTTGTGCTCGGGATCTCCGTTGCGGTGGCTCACAGGTGGGGGATAAGCTGGTTTGCATCTAACATGTCCGGTTATTTGTGGAGTTTGATTATATTTCGTCCGTCAGTAGCATATGTCACCGGTATTCCGGCTGTACTCTCTGCTCATATCATGTTGGGGTTTCTTTTGATGGCGATACTCCCTTTTACCAGACTTATGCATCTGGTATATGTCCCTGTGCTGTATCTTTTCAGAAAACCACAGATAGTAAGGGGATACGAGAAAGCTTAGTTCAGTGAATAGGGGGGGCATGCTGCATTAAGCGTGAAGTTAATATGATCGTTTTGTTCTGAATACAGCCGTCTTTGTCGTGCGAGCTGGGCGGTTTAAAGGCGCAAGTACCGAAAAGAGAAGATAAAATGTAAGGAGTGTTATATGACTGATTTTTTTAAACAGATGATAGAAAAGACCAGTGACGGGATTATGTATGTTTCTGTAGATGGGACAATACAGTATTGGAACAGAGGATGTGAGCTGATATTCGGGATTTCGGCAAAACAGGCAATTGGGGAAAATCTGGATATAATAATTCCTGAAAGGCACAGAGAGAGGCACTGGACAGGCTTCAACAAAACAGCACGGACAGGAGAGAGCGCCTATGCTGATAAAATGCTTTCAGTCCCTGCATTGTCTGCAAGTGGTGAAAAGCTCGTTATAGAGTTTTCTATGCAGATGATAGAAGAGGGTGGCGAAGTTGTGGGGTTCAGCTCTATAGTGAGAAATATCACCGAAAAAAGAGGGAAATGAATAACATAGTTATACCGCTTGTTACAGTTAAAGCTGCGCTGAGGGCATTGACCTTTATTGGTTGATGCCCTCTTTGTATGCGTGGATGAATGAGCTAGTCACAGCTTTCGAGCTTATAAGTCATTGCGGGGAATATAATGGACGAAGTTTGTTAATCACGTGCGGAGCAATAGAGCCACGGGGTTACACGTGGGAATCTATTAAGAGGTGTAACATGGTGCGGGATAATATAAAGTTGACAATAGATGCTGTAAATATCTATCTTAAATAGTAGTCATATGTTTTTATGAGGTGTGAAGTGCCCATAGTTTTGTTCTTCCTGCTTCTTTTGTCGCTTCAAATTGTCTATCTGCCGGGTTTCTCCACTCAGGGGGAGAAGGTTTCAAATCCCCATCAAACTGTTATTGCAGGGGGGAGCAGCAGTAATCCGCCTTATGAGTTTCTGGACGAAAACGTTGAACCTCAGGGGTATAATGTTGAGCTTATCCGTGCTTTAGCCAGAGAAATGGGGCTCAGCGTTGACATAAAACTGGCGAACCCTGATAAAAACCTCAAGCTTCTCAGACAGAGAGAGATAAGCATTCTGGAAGGGGTGAGTGAGGTTTATGCACGGAAGCATGATTTGTTTTTCTACCCCCATACTGAAATACATCAGAATATTTTCGCAAAAACCGGAGATAATTATCCGGTTAATTCTCTGGAAGGGCTTAAAGGTAAAAAGATTTTGGTCACGAAGGGCGGAGTGACTGATAAATATCTGGAGCTGAATGAGTTTAAAGCGAACGTTACTCTTGTCAATACCCGTGCGGAGGCATTAAGCAAGCTTGCTCTGAATGATTATGACTACGCTGTTTTTGCTAATATTTCCACCAGAGACCTTGAAAGACAGCTGATGTTTCTGGAAAAACTTTATGGCAGGAGCATGGTTGTTCCGGCAGGTGAAATATTTCCACCCCTTCAATATGGTTTTGCTGCACTCAAAGAGAATACAGAGCTTAGCAGGAAGCTTGTTGAGGGTATTAAAAGTCTGCACACCAGAGGTGTTGATTCTGAGATTTATGCCAAATGGCTCGGTCCATATAGCTCTGATGAGAAAGTGAATACCAGAATTGAAGTCGGCAGACTGATTCTGAGTACACTTCTTCTGCTGATCTGTACCGTTACTTTTTGGAACAGGTCTCTTCAGAAAGAGGTGGATAAAAGAACAAAAGAGCTTGAACGCCAGCAGCAGCAGCTTATTCAGGTTGATAAGCTGGCATCTCTGGGAACTCTTGTCTCCGGTGTTGCCCATGAGATTAACAATCCCACCGGACTTATACTGTATAATCTGTCTGTTCTGGAAAGGATTTATCAGACAGCAGAATCGACCCTCGAAGAGAGATATAAAGATGAGGGGGATTTTTCCATAGGCGGACTGCGCTACTCCATGCTTCGTGAAGAGTCTGGAGAGGTCTTTACAGAGATTAAAATGGGGGCAAGCCGCATAAAGCAGATTGTTGATGATCTTAAAGGGTTTGCAAAAAAAGGTGATGATGAGCTCACAGAAAAAGTTTTCCTGAATCATGTACTTTTTGCGGCAGTTAGACTTATTGAGGGTTCTCTGAAAAAAAGGAATTGCGAAGTTAAAATATCCTGCGCAGATAATATCCCCGCTTTTATGGGGAGTAGCCGTCGTATTGAGCAGGTTATAATCAATCTTATCATAAACGCTTGTGAAGCGAGGGATGATAAAAGCCAGACTATATACGCAAGAACATATTACTCTCAGAAAAATAATGAAGTGGTGCTGGAAGTTGAAGATCATGGGGTTGGCATACCGGCTGACCAGCTTGACTCTTTGCTGGACCCATTTTACACTACGAAGCGTAACGAAGGGGGCACAGGGCTGGGGCTTTCTATCTCTGCCACCATTATCTCCGAACACAGGGGAAAAATAAAATTTGACTCAAAGGTTGGGGAGGGTACAAAAGTATCTGTGTCTCTGCCTGCTTTAGCTGGAGAATAACCAATGGAAGAAACTCTTTATCCGTCATTCAGTGTGCTTCTTGTGGATGATGAAAACGCATGGCTGAGGATCATGAGCATGACTCTCAATATGGACGGTGGGATAAATAACGTAATCCGCTGTCAGGACAGCAGGGAGGTTATGGGGATTCTCGAGTCCGAAAACGTCGGACTTATTCTCCTTGATATAAACATGCCGCATATAAGCGGAAAGGAACTCCTGCCGCAGATAGTCTCAACATATCCCGGTATCCCTGTGATAATTGTTTCTGGGCTGAATCAGGTTGATACTGCTGTTGAGAGTATGCAGAACGGTGCTTTTGATTTTTATGTTAAAACAGGTGAGAAAGAACGCCTGCTCAAGGGGATACAGAGAGCTATTAAAACTGTTGATCTCGAACGTGAGAATAGAGAGATTATCAGCCGCTTTATGAAGGGCAGACTGGACAGACCGGAAGCTTTCAAAGATATAATAACCTGTAATCAGAAGATGTTTTCGATATTCCAATATATAGAGGCAATTACTGTGAGCTCCAAACCGGTTCTTATAACAGGCGAGAGCGGAGTAGGGAAGGAGCTGATCGCAAGATCTATACATGAGCTTAGTAACAGGAAGGGACCTTTGGTGACTGTTAATGTTGCCGGGCTGGATGATTCGGTATTTTCAGACACTCTTTTCGGGCACAGCAGAGGTGCATTCACCGGGGCTGATTCTGTAAGGAAAGGGCTTGTTGAAAATGCCAGTCAGGGGACCTTGTTCATGGATGAGATAGGTGATCTCAGTGTTACATCACAGGTTAAGCTGCTCAGGCTTTTGCAGGAGGGTGAATATTTCCCTCTTGGCAGCGATATCCCGAAGCGCATTAGTGCCAGAGTGATAGTTGCGACCCTTCAGGATCTTGAAGTTAGTCAGGCATCAGGAAAGATGCGCAGAGACCTGTACTACAGACTTTGCGCTCATCATGTTCATGTCCCGCCGCTCAGGGAACGTAAGGATGATATCCCTGTTCTTCTTGATCATTTTATACAGCAGACAGCCGATGAACTGGGGAAAGTTAAGCCTGTTTATCCTGACGAGCTGCCTGTACTGCTGGCTAACTATGATTTCCCGGGTAATATACGCGAGCTTAAAGGTATGGTTTTTGACGCCATGAGCACTCATAAAAGTAAGATGCTTTCGATGGATGCCTTTAAACGTGCCATAGACAGACAGCCTGCTGAGACTGTTCTTGTGAAGGATCCTTCTGGTAATATATTCGATCCGAATAAGCCGTTGCCCAAACTGAGCGATATCTCTAATATATTAGTGAATGAAGCTATGAAAAGAAGTAACAATAACCAGTCCATTGCTGCTAGGCTCCTTGGCGTTTCACAGCCAGCCCTTAGCAAGCGTCTTAAAAAGATGACCGATGTGGATGCATAAAAAACCCCTATAACTTTTGTAATAGCTATAACTTTGGGGAAGTCTGGTAATGCCTTGATATTTAAGGATTACTGCTATCGGTCAGAATTTCGTATCGCTGTGGTTATACCCCTTCGATAAATACTCTTCTGAGCATATGCCTTTTATTATGAATGCTTTATGGGTCTCGATCTGTTTGGCATTTCTATTGCTTTATTTATTGTTATATTAAGTTTGCTTGTGACAAATAACTAATGTCAGTCATGAGCGGGAGCAAAAGAAAATGTCCAAAAAATATCGCTTAGAACACGACTTGCTTGGCGAGAGAGAAGTTGACAACGATTGCTACTACGGAGTTCAGACTCTTCGTGCAAAGGAAAACTTTGAGCTTAGCGGTGTAGCTATTTCATCAGTATCATCACTTATAGATGCCTTGGCATATGTTAAAAAAGCAGCAGCAATGGCAAACCTTGAGCTTGGGCTGTTGTCTTCTGATGTTGCTCACGCAATATGTAAAGCTTGTGACAGAATAATTGATGGCGAATTCCACGATCAGTTTGTTGTGGACGTCTTTCAGGGTGGTGCAGGAACATCTACCAACATGAACGCCAATGAAGTTATAGCCAACGTTGCGCTTGAGATAATGGGGTTTGAGAAGGGGGACTATAATCATTGTCACCCGAACAACCATGTAAACTGTTCTCAGTCAACAAATGATGCATATCCTACAGCTTTCAGAATAGCCCTTCATTTTGAGCTTAGAAAACTTATGGCGAGCATGCTTGTTCTTCAGAAAGAATTTGCTAAAAAGGGTGAGGAATTTGCTGATGTACTGAAAATGGGACGTACACAGCTTCAGGACGCAGTGCCAATGACACTTGGGCAGGAATTCGCTGCCTATGCCACAACAATCAGCGAAGACATAGATCGTGTATTTGAAACTCATAATCTTGTGCATGAGATTAACCTTGGTGCAACAGCAATAGGAACAGGTCTTAATGCTCCCACCGACTATGCCCGTCTTTCTACTCAGTGTCTTCGTAACCTTACAGGTATTCCGCTCAAAACATCTGCCAACCTTGTTGAAGCAACATGGGACACAGGTGCATACATGCAGATATCCGGGACTCTTAAAAGGTTTGCTGTGAAATTATCTAAGATATGCAATGACCTGCGCCTGCTCTCATCTGGCCCCCGTGCAGGATTCAACGAAATAAATCTTCCTAAGATGCAGCCGGGTTCATCTATTATGCCGGGGAAAGTGAATCCTGTTATCCCTGAGGTTCTTAACCAGATAGCGTATCAGGTTGTCGGCGGAGATATCGCCATCACTATGGCATCAGAGAACGGACAGCTTGAGCTGAATGTTATGGAACCGGTTATTGCTTATAACCTTTTTCAGTCAATGAAGCTGCTGGACAAAGGCTGTATCACTCTTGCAAATAAATGTATCTCCGGTATTACAGCAAACAGAGAAGTTTGCAGAAAGATGGTGGAAAACAGTATAGGGATAGTAACGGCTCTTAATCCTTGTATTGGTTATGAAAATTCGACTGCTGTGGCAAAGGAAGCACTTGAAACAGGCGCATCAGTGTATGATCTTGTTCTCGAGAAAAAACTTATTTCAAAAGAGAAACTTGACGAAATACTTTCACCTGAAAATATGATGCATCCGAAATTTATATCCGTTTAGAGAGAGTAAAAGTACGCAGAATATAGTGTACACTTTATAGAAGACACAAGGAGTTATATTATGAACATTATACTTGGTATAATCATTATCTTGGCAGCAGTTTATTTTCTTGTTAAGCAGTATGATACAAGGATGGTTCTCATCGCGGCCGGTCTGCTTATGGCTGGTATCGCAATGGATCCTCTGTCTGTGCTTGATAGTTTCGCAAAACGCATGACAACAGGCGGTCTTATACAGGCGATCTGTTCTGTTATGGGGTTTGCGTTTGTCATGAAGGCTACCAAATGCGATCAGCACTTTATCCAGACTGTAGCGAGTGTGATTGCAAAAGCACGTTTTCTATTGATCCCTGCGGCAACACTTGCAACATTCGGCATTAATACTGCACTTCCCAGTGCGGCAGGTACAGCGGCTGCGGTAGGGTCTATTTTTATCCCTATTCTTATTTCTGCTGGAGTTCATCCGGCATTAAGTGCTACAGCAGTTCTTGCAGGGACATTCGGCAGTATGCTCAGTCCCGGTCTTTCTCATAACCCTTTCATCGCTAAACTCGGCGGGGTAGATGTTATGAGTGTTATAGGTGTTCACGCCCATGCAGATATAATAGCAGGGGTGATAGGAGCTTTAAGTCTTACAGTAGTAGCTTTTTTTATGAAAGAGCATAAAGGATATATTCCTGAAGCCGATGAAACTGAAGTTCTGATAGAAAAACCGAATCTTCTCTATGCAATAGTTCCCCTTGTGCCTCTGACAATACTTGTGCTCGGCTCAAGCGGTCTCGTCTCGGCTCTTAAGATGGGCGTTGCTCAGGCGATGATCATAGGGTGCCTCTTGGCTCTCGCCGTAACCAGAACTTCTCCGACAAAAGTTACTAAAAGTTTCTTCGACGGGATGGGATCTGCTTACGGAAACATAATGGGGATCATCATTGCAGCAGCTGTATTTGTCGGCGGTATGCAGGCAATAGGTCTTGTTGATGCGTTTATTCAGACACTGACAACAACACCTAGCATTGCCAAGCTGGGTGGGACATTTGGTCCTTTCCTTCTTGGTCTTATAAGCGGTTCCGGTGATGCGGCAGCGTTTGCATTTAACGAAGCTGTGACTCCTCACGCGAATCAGTTCGGAATGGAAGTTGTTAACATGGGCAGTATGGCTGCTCTGTCGGGCGCAATAGGAAGAACTATGTCACCTCTTGCAGGTGCTGCCATTGTATGTGCCTCAATCGCAAAAGTTAACCCCATAGAACTTGCCAAACGCAATGCTCTGGGTATGTGTATTGCTGTTGTTGTAGTTTATTTCATTTTCTAAATACAGGATGACCAGCATGAAAATCAATCCGGAAAGATTTAAAAAAGACTTTGCTGAGCTGAAACAGTTCGGGCTTCTGGAAAACGGAGGAGTTACAAGAGTTTCTTTCTCTGAAGAAGATATGGCTGCCAGAGCCTGGCTCGAAAAAGCTATGGAAGACGCAGGGCTGGAAGTAAGCATTGACGCTTTCGGAAACATGCGCGGATGCAGAGCGGGGACAGAAGACCTACCTGCTGTTATGGTGGGGTCTCATATAGATACAGTCCCTGAAGGCGGGCATTATGACGGTGTTATAGGCGTTTTGTCAGCTCTTGAGATAGTTAGAACCCTGAATGACGGGAATGTCAAAACCAGAAGACCTGTCGAAGTCGTAAACTTTTCTTCCGAAGAGTCAAGCCGCTTTGGTGTAGCTACTCTGGGAAGTAAAGCTATGGAAGGCAAACTGAATCTGGCATTACTTAATAAACTAAAAGACAAGAACGGCATTTCGCTTTATGAGGCTTTGAAAGGCTGTGGCTATGATGCCGACCATATCGAATCCGCAAAGGTTGACCCGAAAAGTATATATGCTTTTCTGGAGATGCATATTGAGCAGGGCCCCGTTCTTGAAGCCAAAAAATATCCCGTGGGTATAGTGACTTCCATTGCCGCTCCTACACGTTTTAAAGTTACTATAAAAGGCTTGGCTGACCATTCCGGCAATACCCCTATGGGAATGCGTAAAGATGCTCTTGCCGGTGCTAGTGAGCTTGTCCTTGGTGTTGAGCGGATAGCTTCTTCCGAGGCGGGTGAAAAAACAGTCGGTACTGTCGGCTATTTGTATGTAACTCCCGGTGCTATGAATGTTGTTCCGGGAAAAGTTGAGCTCGGGATTGATATTCGTGATGTATCCATGGAAGATAAAAATAAAGCTGTTCAGGCTGTCAAAGACCTGATTGCCGACATCGCTGAGAGAAGACATCTCGATATAGAGTACGAACAGCTATGTAATGATGAGCCTGTCGCTTTGTCTGACAGGGTGATTAGCACCCTTCAGGAAACTGCAGATGAGATGGGGATATCATACCTTTCTATGCCTAGCGGTGCAGGGCACGATGCTATGAATATGGCGCACTTTACAGAGGTTGGGATGATCTTTGTGCCGAGTGCGAAGGGTATCAGCCATAACATCGAGGAGCATACCTCTATGGATGAGGTTTGTTTCGGGGCAGACCTATTACTGAAAGCCACAATTAAGCTGGCTGGGGAATGAGATTATGACAGATAGAGTAAAAGAGATTGTTGACGGTATAGCAGGAAAGCTCGTTCAGTACAGGCGTGATTTTCACAAACATCCGGAGTCTGGATGGACTGAGTTCCGTACAACTTCCATCATTGCCTCTAAGCTTAAAGAGCTGGGTTATGAAATTAAGCTGGGGAAAGATGTCATATGCAAAGAAAGCATGATGGGGGTTCCCTCTGAGCAAGACCTTGAGCTTCATATGAAGCGTGCTGTGGAGCAAGGGGCTGACCCTGAACTTGTCCAGATGATGAAAGGCGGGCTGACTGGGGTGGTTGGCGAGCTTAAATGTGGTGAAGGTCCGGTTATGGCTTTGCGCTTTGATATTGACTCCAATGATATTTCGGAAGTGCAGGATGAAAGCCATTTTCCTTACAGAGAAGGATTTGTGTCCATAAACCAGAATGCTATGCATGCTTGCGGTCATGACGGACATGCTTCTATCGGGCTGGGCGTTGCAGAGGTTTTGACAAAATTAAAAGACCAGATAAAAGGAACTGTCCGTATTATCTTTCAGCCTGGCGAAGAGGGCGTACGCGGTGCCGGTCCTATGGTGGACGCGGGAGTTGTTGATGGTGTTGACTTTATACTGGGTGGGCATATTGGTTTCCGAGCGACTAAAACAGGTCAGTTCATATGCAGCACTGACAAGTTTCTTGCCACTACTAAATTCGATGTGACCTTTACCGGTGTACCGGCTCACGCAGGCGGAGCTCCGGAAGCTGGGAAAAATGCACTTCTTGCCGCCGCCGCCGCTGCACTGAACCTGCATGCTATCCCAAGGCACGGTGAAGGTGCATCACGCATCACCGTTGGTGTTCTTAATGCAGGGCAGGGGCGCAATGTTATCCCTCCCAACGCTCTTATAAAAGTGGAAACAAGGGGCGAAACATCAGAAATTGACGACTTTATGTTTGAAAGTGCCAAAAATGTTATCGACGGCGCTGCTAAAATGTATGGCGTAAAGTACGACCTTAAGCTGATGGGGAAAACCAAAAGCGGAGAAAGTGACGCTGAGATGATGGAAATAGTTAAAAAAATAGCTGAATCCATGGACTTTTTTGATAAAAATGAAATTATTGATAAGACTAATATGGGTGGGAGCGAAGATTACTCTCACATGATGACTGCTGTTCAGAAAAGTGGCGGAAAAGGTACTTTTGTTATGTTCGGCAGTGAACTGACTGCGGGGCACCATGACTATCATTTTAATTTTGACGAGTCATGTCTTGCACCGGGTGTTGAACTGTACGTCAGGAGCGTGTTGAATATACTTTCTTAAAGATCTACAGGTGATATGGTTCCGCTGGAGGGGTGCCGACGGAACCACCTATTTTCTGTTGTCTGGTTTTTTTGCAGCGGGGATAGAAAGCTCAACAATAGCACCGCCGTCCTTCTGGTTTTCAATTGCGATTTTTCCATTAAGGTGTTCTTCTATCACAATTTTGGTCATGTAAAGACCGATACCGGTTCCTCTGCCTTCTTCCTTAGTGGTGAAATACGGATCAAAAACTCTGCATAGGACTTCATTAGGTATCCCTGTGCCGTTGTCGGTTATTTTGATTTTAACTATGCTGTTTGTGCTCGTAACGTTGATTTTTATCAGACCTTTTTTATCTGCTGTGTTGTTTTGCAGCTCTTCTTCTATCGAATCTGCTGCGTTATACAGCAGATTTATCAATGCCTGCTTAAATTCTCCAACATAGCCGTTTACCATGACATCTTGACTTTCACAACCGGGGTATTCAGAATAGTTCGTATAGTGAAATTTTTCCTGATCGCATTGACAGGAGAAAGCGATATCTATATTTTTTGTTTTGAACTGTGTGACTATCAGGTTCACCAGATTTATAATTTCAAGCGTCACGTCAAAATTCACTTTTGACTTATCAGATTTGAAGAAATTTCTGAAATCATCAATTGTTTTGGACATGTGGTCTATAAGTTTGCTATATACCTTGTCATAATCCTTCATCAGTTTATCGTTGAGGTTGTTATCAGTGAGTATTTCAACCATCTCCTGCCCGATCAGCCCGAGGGCATTTAGCGGCTGCCGCCATTGATGGGCTATGGCATTTATCATCTGTCCCATATCCGCAAGTTTTTTCTGTTGAATAAGTTTTTGTTCCTGTATATTCAGCTCTTTTTTTAGGTTCAGTTTTTCTGTGATGTCTATTGTGTTGGAGATAATGCCGATTATTTTTCCTTCATCATTTAAAAAGGGTGACAGTGTTGTTTCAGTATTTATTGCTTTGCCTTCTGATATAAATATTTCCCCTTCATACTGCACTATTTCGCCTTTAAGTGTTTTCTGGAATTTGGGTTTGATAAAGTCAAATTTCTCTGCCCCTATGATTGTGCTAACATGTTGTCCGATGAGTTCTTTTTCTGTTTTGTTGAAAAATTTTAAATATTGTCTGTTAACCTGAATATATTTGTAATCCATGCTTATAATTGAGATAAAAGAGTTCAAGGAGTCAAATAGCTGCTTAAATGTCATCTCCTGATTCAGACGTTTTAATGTCTCCTGTTTGACAAGTGTTTCCAGCTCTTCATTGATAGATTTCAGTTCCAGATGAGTCTGAATCCTTGCCATGAGTTCCTTCTCGTTGAATGGTTTTGTAATATAGTCAACTCCACCCAGCTCAAACCCAAGCACAATATCCTCTGTTAAAGATTTTGCTGTTATGAATATTACCGGAATATTACGTGTGTTAAAGCTTTTCTTAATTTCCCGGCAAACTTCATAGCCATCCATACCTGGCATCATAATATCGAGTAGAATCAGGTCAGGATAAGGGGGGGATGCAAGTATTTTTAACGCTGTTGCCCCGTCTTTAGCTATTTTAATGTCAAAATCACTACCCAGCAGGTCAGCAAGCACTCTTATATTTTCAGGTGAATCGTCAACTATTAAAATGGATGAATGAGTTAATTTAATCATCTGATTCCTCCATGTCTATGCCGAGTTGTAAGGTGGCTTTTTTAAGCGTTACTTCTGCTTTGGAATAATCAAAATCATTTATTTCAGACTCCAGTTTTTCAAATATAATAGGGTAGCTTTGGAGCACGCTTGAAAGCTCAGTCATTGTTTCATCCGGTACAAGTTTGAAGTTGGATATTATATCTAAAACAGTTGAAAAAACTTGTTTGATCCTCTGGTCAGAACACTGGATATTATTACTGCTTTGATATGTGTCTGCATCGATATTGTTTATATTTATAATGACATTATCAAGCTCACTGCAAAGTTCTTGTGTCAATAACGTTGTCGAATCCAGTTTTTCATCAAGCAGTGCCTGCCGGAGATCTATTGCCATTTTAACAATTGTCACTGCTCCGATGTATCCGGCGGCACCTTTAAGCTCGTGGAGAAATATTTCTGCCTGCTCGAATTGCTTATTTTCCATTAGCTTATTCAGGGTTGTTGCTGCATCTTTGTAGTCGTTTCTGAAAGTTGCGATTGCTGCCCGCAGAAGTTCCCAGTCATAGTTTATTCGCTTTCCGGCTGATTCTATATCGAGGCAAGTGATTTTATTTTTTGTCAATTGCTGAAAATACTCATCAGAAGGGCGCATCTCCTGTATTTCGTAGTCAACCTGAAGCCACTTGCATAATACTTTAAAAAGTATTTCAATATTGATAGGCTTGGACAAATGGTCATTCATGCCCACTGCAAAGCATTTCTCCTTGTGAGTATCCAGTGCATCAGCGGTTAGCGCTATTATGGGAAGTTGTTTTTTATCAAATATCTGTCTTATTTCTGCAGTGGCACGGTAACCGTCCATTACGGGCATGTGTATGTCCATCAGGACGGCATCATATTTTTTTGACTTAACTTTTTCCACAGCGTCTTTACCGTTCAGGGCAACCTCAACTGTTAGTCCGAACTTTTGTAATGTTTCCTGAGCAACAAGGCGGTTTACGCTATTGTCTTCTACCAGAAGCACGCTTTTGCCGCCTATGTCATTCCCCGGGTAAGCCTTGGCAACTTCATTGTATGTTTCAGCTTCGGCAGAGTTTTTCGGATATTGAATGTTCACAATGGAGTCAAATAATATTGACGGAGTGACAGGCTTGCTCAGGACAAAGTTAAAGTTATCGTTTCCTGACATTTTTTCTGTGAGTTCTTTCTCATAAGCTGTGACCATTATCATTATAATTTTATCATGAATACCGCTGTCTCTGCTGAATTCTCTGATCTTTTCAGCAGTTTCGAATCCGTCCATGCCAGGCATCTTCCAATCTACTAACACTAAATGAAAAGGTGAGCCTTTTTCATGTTCTGCCTGGGCAAGTTTTAAGGCACTTTCACCATCTTTTGCTGTATAAACTTCAAATGACCATGACTCCAGTATTTTGCGCAGAATTTCCCTTGATGTTTCTTTATCGTCCACGACAAGGGTTTTCATCCCGTAGAGATTGTTAGGATTGCTTGAAACAGCATTTACAGGTATTTGTAAGGTAAGTTTGAAGCTGAAAATACTGCCCATATTTATATCACTTTCTACGGTGACAGTTCCACCCATCATGCTTACCAGGTTTTTCGTTATCGCAAGCCCTAACCCTGTCCCTTCGTATCTGCGGGTAGAAGTTTCGTCTACCTGAGTAAAGGCAGTAAATATCTTTTCAAGTTCATTTGCAGGTATGCCAACCCCCGTATCTCTGACAGAAAACAAGATACTGATGTCACTGTCCGTAATTTCTGTCACCTCAGCCTTTATGTGTATTTCTCCTTCGTCGGTAAACTTGACTGCATTGCTGACTAGGTTAATCAGGACTTGTTTGATTCTCAGGGGATCGCCTGTGAGGTGCTGAGGGATTTCCGGATCAATTTCAAAAAACAGCTCCAGACCTTTTTCTTCTATCTTAATTGTGAAAAGGTCGTCAATACTCTTGAAAACACTCTCAAAGACAAAGTCATGGTTATCAATACGCAGTTTCCCGGCTTCGATTTTTGATAGGTCAAGGACATCGTTAAGGATACCCAGCAGAGCCTTTGCAGAGCGGTCTATCTTTCTCATATAATCCTTTTGTTTGTTGGAGAGCTCTAGATCCAGCATAAGTTTTGTAAGACCAATGATGCCGTTCAGAGGTGTTCTTATCTCGTGGCTCATATTTGCCAGAAAAGAACTTTTAGCCTTGCTTGCCTGCTCTGCGGCATCGCGCGCTTTCGCCAGATCTTTATTCGTATTGAGGAGCTGTCTGTTGATAAGAGTCAGCTCATTTTCCCATTCATTACGTTTTTCAAGCGTATCGTTGAACGTGTTTACAAATATTCCTATTTCATCGTTGTATTTCCATTTTAAAGGTTCAAGGTCGGAACCGATAGCATATTCAGGAAGGATTTTGGATATAAATACAATTGGTCTGATGACCCTTTTCCATAGAAATATAAATGCCATAATGAGAAATATTGTTAAAGAAAATATAAACATCAGAACTTCTTTATTAACTTTCTGAGTCAAATTGGAAAGCTCTGTTACTGTTTGCTTTTGCAGAACAAGAACATTTTTGTTCAGCTCGCTGGAAATAGAGAATATATTTGATGTCTGGATATCAATCTGATATTTATAGTAATTATCATTGCCTGTTTTATTTGCAATTTTCAGATATTCAGTAAATACATTTTTCAATAGTTCGTGGAGCATTTTAATGTGCATTTTGCGAGCCAGCAGCTTAGGTGCCGGAGACTCAGTGAGTTTCTCTACTGTTTGGGTTGTCTGTGCATACTTGTCGAGCCATTTTGTTTTTGCCTGTTTACTGTCGAACAGAACGATTTCATATATGAGAATTACCAGATCATTCATCTGCATCGATAGCTCGTTGCTTAGATTATTTCTGATTTCCGCCGCTTTTGTCTTTTTGGAGAGATCGATGAGCAGGACTGAAAAATATGTTAACAATACTAGGGAAAGGATAGTTATTATGGCATTGATGGTTTGTATTCGCATAGTACATCACTCGATAATGGTTACAGAAGATGGTTTAACCCTCTTGAGAGGGGCTGTGTCAAAGAGTGTCGAAAAGTTTATGATTTCGTCTGCTCCGTAGTGTTTGTATCTACTCAGCCATGTTATCTGGTTTTCCATTGCTCTTGGCAGTGTATATGGGAAATTTATTATAAGTTTATGTCGCTTCAGGGCATTGACGGCGTAGTCATCCGAAAGATTAAACCTTTCTTTAACCAACTGTTTCAATTCTTCATAGTTGTTCTGAGCCCATTCCTCAGCATCATAAAGTGATTTCAGTATTTTTACTGATACTTCAGGGTTTTCCCGGTGGTATTTTTCGTCAACAACTAATATAAAGTGAAACGGCATTGATGAAGGCATAGGGAAGTAATTCAGCTTGTCTGTCTGAGGTTTAAATATGTTAAAAATAGATGTTTCCCATACAAAAAAGGCATCGAAATCAGGATTGTTAACAAAGTTTATCCGTTCATTCGGTGCTATGTTTAAAACATTTGCATCAGTATAAGCCATACCGTTTTGCTCGAGAAACACACCGCATAAGAACTCCGTGATGGTGTCGATGTTAGTTGCTATGTTTTTCCCTTTTAGGTCGGATGGTTTTGATATACCACTGGATTTTTTAGCAAAAACTCCGCTGGATATTTTAGTTGACGCATTGTTGATATCAGCATCTGTGACTGATGCGAGTATTTTGAAGTCTGTTCTGGAAAAAGTTTTTTTAACAACGACAAATTCTGTGCTTACAGAAAAATGTCCATCACCGTTAAGCATTGCATTTATGGCGTCTCTGCCTGTTGGATAGAGGGCTATTTCTGCATCAATGCCGTGTTTAAGAAAGAAGCCCTGCTGTTCAGCAATGAAAAAGAGTGTGCTGGCTTCGCCGTTATAAAGACATAATCGTGCTTTTTGTAAAGACTCTGCATCTTTACTGTTTTGAGCAGAATTGCATCCCATGCATAATAAAATTGTTAGTATAACTATAATGTTTTGTTTTATCATAAGTCACCTTTTGTAAAAAGAATAACACAACTTATTACTAGGCGCGCATGAAGTTTAATTTTTGTTTTTGATAAAAAGCTTCGTCTTTAGCTGTGGGGCAGCGTTTGCGTCCCCCATTGAGAAAATTATGGAGCATGGTGCGACTCTTCGTAAAGAAACAATCGTATCAGGTTATGAAGTGCTTATCTTATAGGTTTAGTTTGGTGGTTCAGCAATGAACATATAGCCTGTTCCCCACACAGTTTTGATATATGAAGGATTTTTCGGATCATCACCAAGCTTTGCCCTTACCCTGCTGACAGTTACGTCCACTGACCTGTTATACGCATCCCAGTCGGAGCCGTTAAGTTCGTTCTGGATGGCATCTCTGTCCATGACATTAAATGGGTGTCTGGCAAAAAGGCTTAACACAGACATTTCGCCCTGAGTAAGTTCCATTGGTATCCCGCTGAGGTATGCTCTGCCTGCTGACAGGTCTATTCTCAGATTGCCATATTCGAGGATGCCCTTCTCTTTTTTAGGGGAGATTTGACGTTCAGTCCGTTTTAATATTGCAGATATTCTTGCTACAAGTTCCCTCGGCTCAAAGGGCTTTGACATATAGTCATCAACGCCGGATTCAAGACCGGCTATCCGGTCGGAAACATCTCCTCTGGCAGTGAGCATTATTATAGGTACATCAGATATCTTTCTGATCCTTTTGCATGTTTCAAAACCGTTGATATGAGGCATCATTACATCAAGGATGATTATGGACGGCTCATCGTTTTCCAGAGCTTCTATAGCTTCCAGAGGATTGGTGTAGCTGTCGACGATATAGGCATATTGGGAAAGGTATTTGTTCAGCATCCTGTTTAGTTTGCTGTCATCATCTATAATCATTATCCTTGTTTTCATAAGTTGTACTCAAATATTATATATTACAGCAATTACGACTGCTGATATAAAAATAGCGGCTGTTATAAGAAATGCAATACCGTTCAGGTTTTTCATTGAATTCTCCTTTTCAAGAAGGGGCGCCGCCCCTATCGTTCAGAGCGGCACTTATTTGGTTTCAGGCAAACAGACTATCATCGGCATACTCGGTAATGTCGTTGCCAAAGTGGAGGAGGTATCCTCCCCCCTCGTGTACCGGTATCCAATAGGAATCGATAACCTGTTCAGTTGTTTCCAGTTTGCAGACCGCTCTGGTGGCTGTTTTAGTTTTAAGTGCCTCAGCGGCACGGCAGTATTTTGCATGAGATACTCCGGGAGTTAGTTCGTGGCATTTTATACCTTTAGGTATTCCCATCGTGTTTGCTGCTTTGTTAACTGTAATGATATCGTGCCTGCGGGAGAGAAGCATTACAGGAGAGGGGTATTCGTCCCACATCATATGAAAGGCTTCCAGAACTTGTTCCTCTGTTTTTGTATTTTTGTTTTCCATTTTTGCCTCCGTGAATAAATATATATTTTTTTAATTCCTGAATGGTTGCTGTAATGTATCTATTTGTAACAGGTTGTATCAGGGAAACTTAGCTCCACTTTGGTCCACTTGCCAAGTTCGCTTGTTACTGCCAATTCCCCCCCCTGTGCCTGTGCAATCCTTTCGCATAAGTTTAGCCCCAGTCCGTAGCCTGTTGCTCTTGTCCTTGAGTTTTCTGCCCTGTAGAAAGGTTCCGTAACGTGAATCAGGTCTCCTTCGGATATTCCTATACCCTGGTCTTTTACTGTGAGCAGATACTTGCAGTCAGCTTTTGATATAATGACCTCTATCGGGGCTTTGGACTTGGCAGAATACTTGACAGCATTTTCAAGAATATTTTTAAATGCCATAGCTGTAAGCTTTGTGTCGGCGTTTATGAAAGCATCTACTCTATCTTCAAAAATGATAGCTTTGTCGTGTTTCGGAAGCTGTGCAGCAGTCTTTTTAACAAGGTCGTTCAGACTGAAACACTCCAGAGAAGGTTTTATGTTGTGCATATTATGCAGACGTACGGAGTCGAGGATCAATGAAATCATTTCATCCATATAGTTGAGGTCATCTTGGATGTCGTTTTTAACATCTGATTCAGCTAACATTTCAGCAGCAAGCTTCAGGCTGGTGATGGGGGTCCGAAGATCGTGGCTGACGTCTATGAGCAGTCTCTCCCTTGTTTTTACCGCTCTTGAAATTTCTTCGGTGAGTTCGTTAAAAAGTTTACAGAGCTGTCCGAGTTCGTCCTTACTTCTGCTTTTGATCTTATAGTCGTAGTTTCCTTTTTTTACCTCACCTATTGCTTCATACATCTGCTTTACAGGTTTTATGTGCATACGGATGATCATATACGCACCAAGAAAAACAAGCAGAATGAGTGCTAAGATGCAGTATCCGTATATTTTGACCATTTTGGTCTGGCTGCTGTTCGGGGCGAGAACCATCTCCATTGTGCTGCTCTGGTCTTTGAATGTAACAACGGCATAATCATGTGAGTATGCGATTGTGACGCCTTCTTTCTCTTTAACCACATGCATTTTATTCTTATTGGGGATATCGTCGGGGGTTCCTGTGAACCACTGCTGTGTGTCTGATTTATAGCTGATCAATATGCCGGTTTTCTGAGTGATTTTTCTGGCTTCAGTCAGGTCAGGAGGTGTACCCAGATCCTTTTTTATGTAGTCCGCATATTGTATGGCATTGGCTGTGAGTTTGTAACTGCTGTTTGTGGCGTATATATGGTATGCCCCCAGAAGTATTATATGTATCAGAACTGCAGTACCTATTATGATAAATAGAAGTTTTGTAAAGATAGACCGTAAAAAAGGCATAAGCCCTCCTTCTCATTTCATATATATAAGATATGCCGATAAAGTGTAGAATGTGTGTCTGAAATGCAATGAATTGTTACAAATTGTAACAGGGTTAAATGTAGTCCAAGAGCCCTTCAGAGAAGACTTCAAAGCGTCTGCACTCATCCGGCAGTATTCCGTTTGCAAAATCTGATGCGTTTGTGCGGATGTCCTTTGAAACACGGAATCTTTCTATAACGACATCTTTGCTGTCTGTCAGGTGGATTATTTTGAAAGGATTTCTGTAGCTTACAGAGTGAATCTGTCTTGCTGAGAAGTAAGATATGATGATATCTGCGTTATGGCTTATCTCAGATATATCATCCTGATGTATGCTTATGCTGCTGTCGCCGTTTTTTTCACTGGGCGCCGTCAGTGAACCTTGTATATCAGGAGCCGCCACTGTGATGCGGCGGATATATCCATTTTTCGTTATGGTTTCAAAGTTTTTTATCATCTGCTCTATGCTGCGCTTTCTGGAAGCATAGCCCTGATATCTGTTTTTGTAGGGGAATGAGCAATAATTGACAGGCAGATTTATGCTGTTTTGTTTTCCGTAAAGCATTAGTTCAAGCGCTGTAAGCTCTGATTCAGCGACAGTTACAGATTCATTATGTATATAGTGATAGTCACGTTCAATCAGATTCGGAAAGTTATACGGAGTCAGTCTCAGTTGGTGGAGGTTCAGGTGATTCACTCCGATTTTTGCAAGTTCATGCATGACAGTTTTCATGTTGTCCAGCTCTTCGGGAACAGCAGGTATCTCAACTGTGACGAATGGTATAATCCCCACGGCAGATTTTAGTTTTGAGAGGTCGTAGTCAGTTGCGCCTATGTCGAAACGTATTTCGTCAAGTCCGGCTTCTTTCAGCATTTGCAGGATATCTTTCGTGACAAGGGAGCCGTTGGTATACATCCACATATATATCTTGTCTTTGAATTCATCTTTTACCGCTTTAATATATGACAATGTGCGTTCAGGAGTGAGAAGAGGTTCCCCGCCGCTTATGCTTGCGCCTCTGAAGCCAAACTCTTTGAGGTAGGCAGTGTATTCCGCAGGAGAACTGAACGAGACAGCATTGGTTGTAGGGAGGCATTCTTCGTTCTGGGATGCCGGACAGTAGAAACAGTCACAGTTGCATTTACCATTGATAAAAAGACATGACCAGACACCTTCACCGCAAAGTCTGCACCCTTCCGACATGGCAGAAACATCGGCTTTTGTCCCTCGGTGCCCCCACTGTACAAGTCCTGCGAGCTTTTCTAAAAGCATCTGTCTTTGGTGTTCATAACTTTCCGCTGTTGAGCCTTCCAGAAAAGGGATAAGGTCGTACATTCTGCCAAATTCTGCTGTGTTAAGCTCTGCATATCTTTCTAACATGTTTCACATCCGTGTAATCAAGCCGGAGTCTGCGTTGTTTTGATAATTAAATCAAGAAATAAATTACTGTCAATAAATAATAATTTATATGTGTACATATTGACTGTTGTGATATTTCATATATGAACATAAAGTTAAGATCATGGGGTGTATGCCAAAAATGAAACGCTATGGTATATTTAAGGCGTTTTTTCTTGAATTATCCCGTTATGTGGCGTAAAAATACTGAATATTTAAATTTTACTACATGATTGCAAAACACAATCCTTTGCATAGCTCCAGGAGTTCACGTTGAAATTCTTTATAATTATAAGCAATTTTGCAGACCGTGTTAATTCTGCGGTCGGATATCTGACATCATGGATAACGACACTGCTCGTTGTCGTTGTCAGCTATGATGTTTTTACCAGATACGTTCTTAAGAACAGTTCTGTTGCTGTTCAGGAGCTGGAGTGGCATCTTTTTGCCCTTATATTCCTCTTGGGGGCTGGTTACACGCTTAAGCTGGATAACCATGTCCGTGTTGATGTTCTTTATTCAAGGTTTACCCCGAAGGCTAAAGCTCTTGTCAATCTTGTGGGTTCGCTTGTATTTCTTCTGCCATTCTGTGTTCTTGTTATTAAGACCAGTGTGCCTTTTATTATTAATTCTTACCATTTTCACGAGGTTTCTCCTGACCCTGGAGGGCTGCCGAACAGGTGGATGCTTAAATCAGTTATAAGCATCGGCTTTGGTCTGCTTTTTTTACAGGGGCTTGCGCTTGCTTCCCGCTCTCTGCTGACTCTTGCAGGCAGCAGACAGGAGGACAATAATGGCTGAGATGATGCCTCTTTTACTTTTTATAACTCTTTTTGCGATGCTGATGTTTGGGTTTCCTGTTGCGTTTACACTCGGCGGAGTCTCACTCATTTTCGGGTATTTCACATTCGGAATGGACTTTTTTAATCTTCTCCCTCTGAGGATATGGGGGGTTATGACGAATTACGTTATGATTGCCGTGCCTCTGTTCGTTTTTATGGGGGTTATGCTGGAAAAGTCTGGTCTCGCTGAGGAACTTCTTGAGACTATGGCGCTCCTTTTCGGACGTGTCAGAGGCGGTCTTGCCATATCTGTTGTGGTTGTAGGGGCTCTGCTTGCTGCGTCTACAGGTATAGTTGGTGCAACAGTCGTTACAATGGGACTTCTGAGCCTGCCGACTATGATTAAAAGAGGGTACAGCCCCGAAGTGGCGACAGGTACTATCTGCTCTGCGGGTACATTAGGGCAGATTATTCCGCCTTCTATAGTTCTTGTTCTTCTGGGCAGCATTCTCGGTGTTTCCATTGGTGATATGTTTATGGGAGCGGTGTTGCCGGGCTTTATGCTTGTGGGGCTTTATTTTATCTGGATTATGACAGTAGCTCTTTTCAGACCAAAAGCGGCTCCTGCTATGCCTGCTGAGGAGCTTGCGGGGTTTACCGGATGGGCTATGATCGCCCGTCTTCTGAGAGCATTTCTTCCGCCTTTTGCTCTGATACTCTGCGTCCTCGGTTCTATTTTTAAAGGGATAGCGTCTCCTACGGAAGCCGCTGCTGTGGGTGCATTCGGTGCAACATTCCTGACGGCTGTGCAGGGAAAGTTTAAGTATAAGACTCTTCTGGCTGTGATGAAAGAGACAACAGCCCTTACAAGTATGGTTTTTACAATTTTGGTTGGGGCAACAGCTTTCGGACTGGTTTTTCGGGGTATGGATGGTGATGTTTATCTGCGTGAGCTTATTGTGGGGTCAAATCTTTCACCGTATACTTTTTTAGCGGTAGTGATGCTTGTGGTTTTTATTGCAGGTTTTTTTATAGATTTCATAGAGATTACGTTTATCATTGTTCCTGTTGTGGCTCCGATATTTCAGCATATGGGGATAGACCTGCTCTGGATAGGGATTCTGCTTGCTATGAATCTTCAGACCTCTTTCCTTACACCGCCTTTCGGCTTTGCTCTCTTCTTTCTGAAGGGGGTTGCCCCGTCTAATGTTACAACTGCTCACATATACAAAGGAATCATACCTTTTATCATTATACAGCTGGTGGCGTTGACTATTGTGATTCTTTTTCCGGAGATGGTGACATGGCTGCCGGGCGTTATGACTGCTAATTAAAAAAAGGCACCCGTAAAATAGGTGCCTTTAATGTTTTTTAGTTTTTGGCTGTAGTGAATCGATAGTTATTTATTCATATCATAAAAAGTTGCTTCAGAGAGCTTTGCCCACTGAGTGATATCTTTTTTAAACGCACTGTATGACTCGTAAACTTTTTTGCTCATAGGGTCTTTCTCGACTATCTCCCCGATGACTTCGGCACTCAGCGTTCTGAATTTCTCTATAACATCGTCAGGGAATTTTTTAAGCTTAACATGATGTTCGTTTACAAGCTTTTGAAGGTATTTGTTGTTCTGGGACTCGAAGTGGGTGAGCATAGATATATTCGCACGGGCACATGCGGACTCAACTATTGCCTTGAGGTCGGCAGGGAGTGATTCGAACTTGCTTTTATTAACGAAAAGCTCAGTAGACGAACCGGCTTCATGCCAGCCAGGGTAGTAATAAAATTTTGCAACTTTGTAAAATCCCATTTTATAATCGTGGTAAGGTCCGACCCATTCTGTTGCGTCAATAACGCCCCGTTCAAGGTTAGTGTACACTTCCCCGCCGGCTGAAAGCACAACTGTACCGCCTGCTTTCGCGATAACTTTACCGCCCAGCCCGGGGATACGCATTTTCAGCCCTTTGATGTCGTCGAGGGATTTGATCTCTTTGTTGAACCACCCGCCCATCTGCACCCCTGTGTTACCGGAGAGGAACGGTTTAAGGTTGAACTGAGCATAAAGCTCGTCCCAGAGAGCCTGACCGCCCCCCTGATAAATCCATGAATTAAGCTGCTGCGCATTCATACCGAAGGGTACAGCAGAGAAGAACTGTGTTGCGGGTGATTTTCCTGCCCAGTAATATGAAGAGGCGTGCCCCATTTCAACCATCCCCTGACTAACAGCGTCAAAAGCCTGCATAGCGGGTACGAGTTCTCCTGCACCATATACAGAGACCTTCAGGCGTCCGTCTGACATCTCTGTAATCCATTTTGCGAGGTCGTCTGCACCTTCTCCCAGCACAGGGAAGTGAGGCGGCCATGTTGTTACCATCTTCCATTTATATGTTTTTGTTTTTGCGTGTACATTAGGCGCGGCAAAAGCTGTGGATGCGGCAACAGCTGTCACCCCTGCTTTTTTAAGGAATTCTCGCCTTTTCATTCCTTTTTTGGAATCCATTCGGAACCCTCCTTTTCAGGTTGTTTTAACTTGGTTTTATTAAACTATACTTTTTTGTTAAAATTAACAACTCAGAATGAGGATAAAACTCCTTAATATTCCCCTTTATTCGGGACGATACAGATGAATGTGAAGTCCCCTTTTACAGAGCTCTTGAACTGGTGCTCAACACCGGAAGGGACAAATGCGACGCTCCCTTCTTCAACAGGGTTATCTTTTCCGTCCATATGCAGGATGCCTTTGCCTTTTATTATATAATTAATGTGCGGCCAGTCGTGATTATGTTTTGGAGTGTTTCCCATGTCTGTTATGGTAAATACGCGCATAACGTGATCTTCCCACCCTTCAGCGCTGCCTATCGGCACTTGTTTCGTTACATTAACTGCTCCGGGAACATCCATTGGTGTTTTCTCTATAAATTTCAAGTTATCTACGAACATATACTCCTCCGTGGTGATGTAATATTATAGAGTGTATCAGCCTGTTATATAAAAGTTAAAGAAAATTTTAGCAGTTTTCTCAGCTTTAGGGGATGCCGGCGGAATGTGAGATAGTTGAGGAATATGTATTAAAAAGTTATAATTTATCCAGAAAAATAAAATATGTCTTTCTTTATTGCGAAAAGTAGTGAATACTGTCTGGCTCTGTGTCAGAGGACTACAGTGGTATTGTAAATAGTTTAAGGAGCCTTTTAAGATCATGGGTAAAGTACAAAACGAGAAACTTAGAAACATAGCAATCATAGCACACGTTGACCACGGAAAAACAACACTTGTGGACGCACTGTTCAAGCAGAGCGGTATGTTCAGAGCTGAACAGGAAGTTGATGACAGACTCATGGACAGTATGGATCTTGAGCGTGAGCGTGGTATAACCATCTCTGCTAAGAACTGTTCTGTTTTATGGGGAGAAACAAAAATAAATATCCTCGACACACCGGGACACGCCGATTTCGGTGGAGAGGTTGAAAGAGCTCTCTCTATGGTTGATGGAGCGATACTTCTCGTTGATGCTTCAGAAGGACCTTTGCCGCAAACACGTTTTGTGCTTGGTAAAGCTTTTGAGGCAGGTCTGAAGATCATAGTGGTTGTAAACAAAATTGACAGACAGGATGCCCGTATCAATGAAGTGCTTGATGAGATATACGACCTTTTCATCGACCTTGGCGCCGATGACGAACAGATAGAATTTCCTGTGTTTTACGCTATCG
The DNA here is from genome assembly GCF_000025725.1 of Denitrovibrio acetiphilus DSM 12809. Taxonomy (GTDB): domain Bacteria; phylum Chrysiogenota; class Deferribacteres; order Deferribacterales; family Geovibrionaceae; genus Denitrovibrio; species Denitrovibrio acetiphilus. Next base: position 2,162,441 of record NC_013943.1, on the reverse strand, counting down.
GCAAACAGGGGATATGCAAAAAAGAGCTTGAAGACGACAGTACAGACCTTAAACCTCTTTTTGATGCAATAGTGAAAGAGATCCCCGGACCTTCATACAAAGCTGACGAACCATTTCAGATGCTTGTGAGCGACCTCGGATATTCTGAATATCTCGGCAGACTTGCTGTTGGGAAAGTTATCAACGGTTCTGCTAAATCAAACGAAACACTTGTCAGGCTCGGACCTGATGGACTTAAACAAACTCTCCGTGTTTCCAAACTTCAGATATATGAAGGAATGGGAATGCAGGAAGTGACTGTTGCAGACCCGGGTGAGATCATTGTGCTTTCCGGTGTGGAAGATATTCTCATTGGTGACACAATCTGTACGAAAGATGCTCCTAAAGCACTTCCCCGCATTACTGTGGATGAACCAACTGTTGCTATGCAGTTTCTGCCTAACAACGGACCTCTTTCCGGTCAGGAGGGCAAACTCGTACAGTCTAACCGTATAAAAGACCGGCTTATCAAAGAAACTCTGCAAAACGTTGCTATAAAAGTTGAAGAAGATAAAGAGAGAGACTGCTTCATTGTGAAAGGCCGTGGTGAATTCCAGATGGCTATCATCCTTGAAACAATGCGTAGAGAAGGGTTTGAGGTTTGTGTAGGAAGACCGGAAGTTATTTTTAAAGAGATCGACGGTCAGGTTTGTGAGCCTATCGAACACCTCTTTATCGATTGTGATGAAGCTTTTGTCGGCGTTATCACTGAAAAGCTTTCCATAAGAAAAGGACGGATGACCAACCTTGTAAACAATGGAACAGGCAGAGCCAGAATCGAATTCTCTATACCAAGCCGCGGGCTTATCGGGTACAGAGATGAATTTCTGTCCGATACAAAAGGTACAGGTATTATGAACTCACTCCTTCAGGGGTATGAGCCTCACAGGGGAGAGATACCTTCACGCTTCACAGGTTCCATCGTTTCTGACAGAGCCGGCAAAGGCGTTATATACGGTCTTTTCCATCTGGAGCCGAGGGGCGAACTCTTTATAAAAGCGGGGGATGTTGTTTACGAAGGTATGATTATCGGTTCTTATAACAAAGATAACGACCTTAATGCCAACCCTTGTAAAGAGAAAAAACTTACAAACGTGCGTGCCTCCGGTAAGGATGATGCGCTGACTCTTACACCTGTGACACCAATGACTCTTGAGCGTGCGATTCATTTCATAGCGGATGATGAGCTTGTTGAGGTTACTCCTAAGAATATCCGTCTTCGCAAGAAAATTCTCTCTGCTCAGGAGAGACACACCAGCCGTGCCAGAAAACTTTCCGGCAAGATATAAAAAGTGCTCTGCTGAAACAGACGGAGAGCATATAAATAGAATTTTCACATGATTATCTCTCTTCGGAGGTTATAATATATAAATATAATCTCCGGAGGTGAGAATCATGCCCCATCTTCAGTTTGATATAAACCGTAAAGCTTCATCAGAAGATAAAATCTTTTTTAATGAAAAAATCAAAGCTCTGTTCTCAGAGGTCATGGGTACCGGAAAAGACCATATCAGTGTCTCCATAAGGGAGCACGATACCTATAATCTTTTTATCGGCAGGGTGGAGGACAACAAAGAAGGAGTTGCTCTTGTCAATGCGGATATAAGAGAAGGTAGAGAGCTCATTCAGAGGCGGTCACTTGCCCTTGGCTTCATGGGGATCATCTATGACATATGGGGGATACCGCATCAGAATATATATGTTACTTTTACAGAGCATAAAGGTGAGGACTTCCATCTTCACGAGCGTTATCTTGCATCATGGCAGGATGGTGAAGACCCTTTGTCAGACTGAGCTCCGGCTTAGATAATGCTTCTGAGAGTTTCATTATAGTCTATGTTTGAGTGTCTGTTACGAGCTCTCTTATCATACGTCTGAATATCAGCTTATGAAAGGGGAGCATTGTGTACCAGTAAAGCCTTCCAAGCAGCCCTTTAGGGTAAAAGAATGCTGTCTGTATGAGGTAGCCGTCTATAAGCTGGAACTCCAGCCATGCGGTTCCCGGCAGTTTCATCTGTGCCGACAGGAGGAGGCGTTTTTCAGGGACGAGATCAGCAACTTTCCAGAAGTCCAGCGAGTCTCCGATACGCAGGTCAGAATCATCACGTCTCCCACGGCTGATGCCGTAGCCGCCTACTAATTTATCTAAAAAACCTCTTAACCGCCATAATACATCGTAAGCACCCCAGCCGTTTTTACCGCCTATGGTCATGATATTTCTGAAAACGTCTTTCGGGTCACTTTTGCCAATTTCCTTAACATATCTGTCCTTAAAGACAGCGTGACTTATGTCGTGAACAAAAGGGAGGTCACATGCCTTACCGTTGCTTGAGTCGCACCAGCTGCTTATTACCTGTCTGTTATGTATGTCTTCTATTGCACGCCTGAAGCTGGCTTCATAGCTTTCCGGTACAATGTCAGGGAACAACTTTTCAGCATTGCCGTTTAGCTTTACTGTTTCGCTTGAAAGACCCTCTACAAGAGCTTTGGCAACTCCGAAATTCACCGGCGTGAATACTATAAGCCAATAGGATGACATCTTCGGAGATAATATCGGCACTTTGAAAACACGCCTTTTCAGCCCCATTGTTTCAGCCCCTTTTTCGAGCATCTCTTTGAAGCTTAGAACTTCTGCGCCTATGTCTATTACTACTTTGCCGCTAGAAGGCTGAAATGTCCGCAGACCTGCGCTCTTAAGGTAACGGAGAACATCTTCCACACCGATCGGTTCGGTTTTTGTATCCACCCATTTTGGAGTAACCATAGCTGGGAGCTTCTGGCAGATGTTGCGTATAATTTCAAAGCTGACAGAGCCGGAACCTATAATGACGCCTGCCCGGAAAATGATTGTCTGTATTTTATGATGTTCGGCAGCGAGGGTGTCACCTGTTTCCATCCTGCTTCGGAGGTGCTTGCTTGCAGATTCTGTTTCGCCAAGTCCTCCGAGGTATATGATCTTTTTCACACCTGCGATGATACATTCTTTTCGGAAAAGCTCGGCACTTTGTTTGTCCATATCTTCAAAGTCGCCGGACTTTCCCATTGAATGAATAAGATAATATGCTGTGTGTACCCCGTTCAGGGCTTCCCGCAGAGAGTCAGGGTTAAATGTTGATCCCTCAACAGTTTCGCATGAACTGAGGATTTTTCTATCCAGCTTGGCACTGTTACGCACAAAAATGCGTAGATCCGCCCCGTCGTTAATAAGTTCATATGCGAGTCTTCTGCCTATGTAGCCTGTTGCGCCTGTGATTAATATTTTCATAGTTTTATTGTAGCAGATTTCCTGATAAAATGATTGATCATGAAAAAGATAAAAGAGAGTATCACCACCGAAAAAGGGGTCTATGTATTATTTCTGGAATGTAATAGAAATCTGACCGTTCGGGTGGGGAGTTTCGGTGAACTTGCGGTTAAGCCCGGTATTTACGCTTATGTCGGCAGTGCTTTTGGAGGCGGCGGGCTGAAAAGCAGACTGGGCAGACATTTTAAAACAGCAAAGAAATGCAGGTGGCATATAGATTACATTCGCCGACATATGCGGGCAAAAGCTGTCTGGTATACCAATGAAGGTGTCGATGCGGAGCACAGAACTGCCCGGAGGTTTATTGAAGGCGGTGCAGAGATACCTATGAAAGGGTTCGGTTCCAGTGACTGTAGCTGCATAAGTCATCTTTTTTATATGGAAAGCATTCCTGAGCCGTTTCTTCCGTTTTCGGTCGAAATATCATAATATCCACAGTATTTATCCATATTTCTTTCATATTCGTAAAATAATCTATAAAAGTACCGTTATTAGTAGATGCAGAAAATGTATATACCACGGCGTGACATAAAGACGGAGGCCATGATGTATATCAGTCAGGCAGACAGTTACAGTTATTACTATCAGAGCACGGCAGCGAGCGCTAGCAATTCCACTAAATCAGAGAAGTCTTCATCAGGAGATTTCTTCAGCGCAGTTGATACCAGTCAGGACGGAAGTGTCGATCAATCTGAACTGACAACTCTGATGAGTAATCTGGCAGAGGAAACAGGACAAAGTATAAACGTTGAAGAACAATTCTCGGAATACGACGCAGACGGAGACGGAACATATACCAGCGAAGAGCTGAAAAGCTTTATGGATGCAAACAGACCGGAACCGTCAGATATGGCAGAGCTTGAAAGTGTTGATGATACTGCTGAGAAAATGGGAGCGGGGGGCCGCCTCCTCCACCACCAAGCAGTTCTGAAGAAGAGGATGATGATACCCTCACAATAGAAGAGCTTCTCAGCTCTCTTGAGGATGAAGAGACTTCCTCTACAAACGCATACCTTTCTTTGCTTGATTCTCTGCAGGATGAGCTCTTCTCAAATGACTCGGATGACGACGATGATTCAGCAGCAACTGTCGCTGATTATCTTCAAACAATCAGTCAGTCATTATCAGAAGATGCTGAATACTCTTCTATTAGCTTAGAAGCGTAAATTAATTACATTTTCTGTTAGCTAAAAGTTAAAAAGCCGGGCATAGCGTCCGGCTTTTTAGTGGTGTGTAGAAATTAATTTTGAGATTATGAAATATAGAGTTGTCACTCTTTCATAGTTCATTTTTAATGTTATAACTAAATTATGTATAAAATGTGAAGGCAGTGTGTTAAGTGGATTCATAAATAATCTTTATATTGAAGAAGATACTTGCTTTGACTAACATAATCTCAGGTGAAAAAATTGAAATTCAAGCTTTTTTATAAATTTTTCGGAATAATTTTTCTGTCAATTTTGCTCAGTCTGCTCACTGCTGCTGTCACAATAGGTTATTTTGGCAAAAAAAACTTTCACAGATATCTTGAAAAAACAAAAGTTAAAGAATTCAGTACTCTTGCTGTAAATATAGGCAAATATTATGAGGCTCATGGAAGTCTTGAAAAGCTTATAAGTAAAGAAGTTCCTCTTCACATTGCTTTTATGGCAGGCGACAGAGAGATGGCAAAGGATCTTGGTTCTCCTGATGCTATGGAGGCAATGCCGAGATTTCCTAAAGAACATGAGGTTTTTACTTTTTATGATACGGATATGAGATATCTTGCCGGCGGGCAGTATCCTCCTGAGGATATGCATATATTTCCAGTTGTAGCAGACAATAAGCCTGTTGCTTATTTTGGCGTACTTAAGTTCAGAAAATTACCTCCTAACCCGTTTGCAGAGAAATTTCTTGAAAGTCAGATTTACCTTCTGATGATTACAACGCTTATAGTCATGGTTCTCGCCACACTCACAGCTTTATGGCTTACACGTAACATGCTGGCTCCCCTCCGAGAGCTTAATATAGCCACAAGGCGGGTTGCTGAAAGGGATTTTGATGTTGATGTTGAGATAGGTTCTAATGACGAACTTGCTGATCTTGCAGATAACTTTAATGTGATGACAAATACTCTGAAAGAATATGAGCTGAGTCAGGCAAGGTGGATATCCGATATTTCTCATGAACTGAGGACACCTCTATCTGTTATTCTAGGCAGTATAGAGGCGATACAAGATGGTGTCAGGAAACCCGATTTTGAAACGATAGAGTCTGTATATCAGAATACTATACGTATGAAAAGGCTTGTAAATGAGCTGCACGATATCACTCTTGCCGAGTCAGGAGTGATGCATTTACAGAAAGTCAGCGTAGATATTGCACACGAACTTGCCAGCCTTCTTGATTTTTATGAAGTACGTCTTGCGGAGTTTCGGTTCAGTATTTCGTTTGAATCTTATGATGAAGATATTATGGTTCAGGTTGATTTAGTGCGTCTTAATCAGGTTTTCATAAATATTCTGGAGAATGCCATAAAATATGCGAAAAGTCCGGGGGTTCTTTATGTTCAGTGTGTTGTTGACGGTGATGATGTTTTAATTTCTTTTGAAGACACTGGACCCGGTGTGAGTGAGGAGCATCTTCCACGTCTTTTTGACAGGCTTTACCGTGTTGATTCTTCCAGAAGCCGTGCCACTGGAGGCAGCGGACTTGGACTTTCTATATGTAAATATATTATTGAAAATCACGGCGGCAGTGTGTCCGCATGTAAAGGGAAAAAGGGCGGGCTGAGACTTGAGATCAGACTGCCTCTGGAGAAATAATTATGAACAAAAGAATTCTGATTATTGAGGACGAGGAACAGATCGCCCTCCTGTTAAAAGATTATCTGTCACAGGCAGGTTTTGAAGCTCATATGCATGGTACAGGCAAGGGAGCTCTAGAGACCGTCGAAAAGATTTCCCCTGATGCTGTGATACTTGATATCATGCTTCCGGAAGTGGATGGTCTCGATATATGCCGTGGTATAAGGAAAAAATCAGCTTTGCCGATAATTATGCTCACTGCAAAGGTTGAAGAGATAGACAGGCTTATCGGGCTGGAGCTTGGTGCTGATGACTACATATGTAAACCTTTCAGCCCCAGAGAAGTTGTTGCGAGACTGAAAGCTGTTCTGCGCCGGACAAGTCCAGAAAAACCTGTTCAGTCGATCAGCATCGGCAGCCTTACAATTTACCCTGAACTGTATAAAGTATCTGCTGGCGGAGAGGACATTGTTCTGACCAGAAGCGAATTTATGCTTCTTCTTACTATGGCGAAACATCCGGGAGTTGTTTATTCCCGTTCTGACCTTATTTCCAGTGTGCACGGGTACGAGTTTGAAGGTTATGAGCGTACAGTGGACAGTCATATAAAAAACCTTCGCAAAAAGCTTTCAGAATTCGTTAATGACAACATTATCCATACGATATATGGGGTAGGGTATAAAATAGAAGTTTAGAAACCGGTTGAAATTACTGTTTCATAAGGTATTATAACTATTAATACTACAAAAGGATTACCTTATGGGAATTATTATACGCAAGGCGGGCAAGCAGGATATCCCGTCACTCATAGTGCTGATGGACTACCTGCTCGGTCTCGAAGGTGACTTTCCTAATATGCCTGAACGGCAGCGGAAAGGTTTTGAAATGATTCTGGATAGTGAATCGTCAGAAGTTTTTGTTGCAGAGAAAGGGGAAAAGATCGTGGGGATGTGCAGTCTGCACAAGTTTATATCCACTGTTCAGGGCAGTTATGCTGGGGTTTTGGAAGATGTTGTTGTGGATGAGGATTTTGCAGGCATGGGCATTGGCGGAATGCTGATTACTCATATTGAGAAATATGCTAAAGCGCAGGGTATAACAAGGCTCCAGCTTATGGTCGACCAGAATAATGATTCTGCTATAGCTCTTTATAAAAAGTATCACTGGTCACAGACTAAGTATATTGGTTTCAGAAAGTATCTTTAGTTTTAAGCACACTGACTTTGTGTTTAATGTTATTATTACTACGCTGACCCACTTGTCACGGAACCGTGCATTACCCGCACCACATCATAGCCAGACATATTGAGACTCTGATGAATTGATAATTGAAAATCTGTTTGTCAGGAGCTGGACACCTTCATCAAGACCAGCCCTGAAATAATCAAGATCGCAGCAATAATTCTCGCTGTATTAACCGGCTCAGCCAGAAAGAAAATCCCGATAAGGAAAGCCCCAACTGCTCCTATTCCTGTCCAGATCGTGTAGGCAGTTCCTAGGGGGATAGTTCGCATGGCGAGGGATAACAGCCAGAAGCTGACAAGCATTGCAAAAATAGTGATGAGTGACGGTATAAACCGGCTGAAGCCGTTTGACTGCTTCATTGAGTAAGCCCATATAATTTCAAAGAGACCAGCGGTGAAGAGATAAGCCCAAGGCATTGATTCCTCCTGAATCCAGTGCCAGGTCGTCCTGGTAGTTATGCCCGAAGTGGGGGAGGTCGTCCTCCTTTAGAGTGTATCAAGTTGATCTGCGGACAGCAGTTTAAGCGTGCTTTCCGTTGCGAAACAGATATGCAGCGGTTGTCCGGTCTTTTAAGCTTCCGAAGGAGATAATTCTCCAATGAGCTTGTCAATCACATCAGCGACACTCAGGCTGTCTGCGCCTTCTTTTATAAATTCACGAACTTTCTTAAGAGTGTCTCCGGCTGTGATGAGTGTTTGTTCGACATAGCCGTTTTTATAAACCTCGGGGAGTCCTATGTTTGCCACCAGTGCATTACAAAGGCATTTGCGCCCTTCAGTATCTGCTTCCTCTCCGCCTTTTTTGATGTATGCCTTAATGGGTTCTGCCGGACAGCGGTACCCGAGAGTTCCGTCTTCTTTTTTATACACATGACGAAGGTAGCCCAGATTACATATGCGTGGACGTTTAAGGTAAGTTTCGAGCATGGCGAGTGTTCCTTCGAGGTTAACGACTTTGAAAGGGAAACCTGTAGGAGAAGCCTTCGGGTCTGTAAAAACGTCAGGCATTTTTTCCAGAATAGCTTTCTTAATACTTTCGACAAAACCGGATTCTTTACAGAATGCGAAAAGTGTTCCGATCTGAATCCCCTGTGCGCCTTCTGCGATAGCTTCTTTAAGTCTGCAAGCCTCACCCCATGAACCCGCAAGCCAGAAAGGAACATTAAGGGCTCTTATCTTTTCGATATCGACTTCGTCCTTTTGACCATAGATAGGCTCACCGTTATCGTCCAGGTTTATGCCGCCTCTTGGTGGTGCGTTATGCCCGCCTGCGGTGTTATGTTCTATTACAAGCCCGTCAACAGCGGGTTTAGTTTTCTTTACAAGGGTAGTTGCGAGAATATTAGAGGATACGATAGCGTAAAATTTGGGTCTTCTGATCTCTTTCAGCATATCACCCATGATCTCTTTAGGGCTGAAGGTCATTGTGTACTCTTCACCTTTAGCCGCACCTTCAACGTTGATGCGTATACTGGCATCTTTAGCTTTGCTGAAAGCGTCTATTACAGAGGGTATTTCTCTGGGGATGCCTGCTCCCATGATGATATAGTCCACGCCGCCCAGCATAGCACCATATATGGATGCGAGATTAGGGAGTGTAACTTTTTCCATAAGATTTATGCCTACGGGGTTACTGTGCCCTTCTTTTGCGAGGAATACCTCTACAAAGTTTGCGGCAACTGTCAGTTCAAGAAGTTCTTTTGGAGGATTTAAGGTAAACATTGGGATAGGTTTAAAAGATGCATCTTCAGCTTTACCGCCTTCGATAAAGAATTCGTTAATAATTCTTTCTGCAACAGATTTAAGGGGAAATGCTGCAAGAGCACGGCGCATATTGCCGTCTTTATCTCCTGCCTGAAGTCGTCTGGCAAGTATAACGTCCATTGCTGTTCCGGACACAACGCCTATCTGTCCGCACTCACCTACTGCTTTTGCCAGTTCCCAGTTGGATACCGCAGCACCCATGCCGCCAGTAAGAATTCTGTATTCCTTCATCTTCATCCTCGCCAAAATTTATATGAATTTTTAGTAGCTTATAATATCAATCATGCCTGTGCAAGAAAGTATTTTAACTTTATAACAAAAAAAACAGTTAATTAACAGAATTGTTTTAGCTGTCTTCTTTTATTTTGCTAATGTCTCTTATTTAACAACTATTTCTGCTGACTTGACTTCTCGCCTGTGTTCCTTTAGAATAATTCATACATAAAATATATCTAGTGATGTTATTCATATTGCCATATTTTAAATTTAAATCAATACAAACGGGGAATTAATGAGTACGAAAGAGAAGATACGGGTTGAGAATCTTTATAAGATTTTTGGCCCGAAGCCTGAAAAGGCAAAGGAGCTTCTTAATAAGGGGCTGACGAAGGAAGAGATTTTAGAGAAAACAGGCATGACAATTGGCGTACAGGATGCGAGTTTTACCGTTAATGAAGGGGAGATTTTTGTTATTATGGGGCTTTCCGGATCGGGTAAGTCCACTATGGTCAGGATGTTGAACAGGCTGATAGAACCGACATTTGGACATGTTTATGTGGATGGTGATGATGTCGCTTCCATGAGCAAGGATCAGCTCCTTAATATCAGGCGCAAAGATCTTTCGATGGTGTTCCAGTCTTTTGCTCTTATGCCGCACATGACAGTGCTTGAAAATACTGCCTTAGGGCTGGAGCTTTCAGGCGCAGACAAAAAGGTGCGTGAAGTTGAAGCGCATAAAGCTTTGGAGCAGGTGGGGCTTGAAGCATGGGCGGACAGTATGCCGAATGAGCTTTCCGGGGGGATGAAACAACGTGTGGGGCTTGCCAGAGCTCTTGCCGTGAATCCCAGCATAATGCTTATGGATGAGGCGTTCAGTGCCCTTGACCCCCTTATCAGGTCGGAAATGCAGGACGAGCTGATCAAGCTTCAGTCCAGAAGTGCAAGGACAATTGTCTTTATATCCCACGACCTTGACGAAGCAATGAGGATAGGGGACAGGATAGCCATTATGGAAGGCGGGCGTGTGGTTCAGGTGGGGACACCGGAAGAGATACTTCAAAACCCTGCTGATGACTATGTCAAAGCTTTCTTCAGAGGCGTTGACCCTACAAACATTCTTTCCGCAGGCGATATCGCCAGAAAAACACAAGTTACTATAATTAAAAACCCGGGAGACGGTCCGAGAACTGCCCTGCAAAGACTTACCAGTCAGGACAGAGACTATGGATATGTCCTTAATAAAAATAATAAATTTGCCGGAGTTGTTTCAGTGGAACGTCTTCAGGATCTTGTAGATGCAGAGGATAAGAACATAGAGAAGGCTTTTCTTGAAGATGCGAAAGCTGTTTACGCCGGAGACTCTCTTCAGGATATCCTGCCTCTGGTTGCGGCAAATCCCTGGCCTGTTCCTGTTCTGAATGAAGAGGATGAATATATAGGTGTTATCTCTAAAAACACATTTCTTAAAACACTGCACAGAACAGGGGAGGAAGCATGAGTTTTTTCGATTTTGACGAACGTATTATACCCCTCGATCAGTGGGTTCAGAGCGGAGTTGATTTTCTTGTTGAGAACTACAGAGAAGTTTTTCAGCTTATAAAATATCCGGTAGAGAAATCGCTGGACAGTATCTCGTGGGTGCTCACAAGTATGCATCCTCTTGTGCTTATAGCTATTCTTGCTTTCCTTGCTTTTCGCTATGCGGGTAAGAGAGTTACAATCTTTACCATAGCAACGATGTTTCTCATCGGGATGCTTGGGTTATGGGAAGAGGCGATGATTACGCTTGCCATGGTCATATGCTCGGTGCTTTTCTGCGCTATTGTCGGCATACCTCTGGGGATATTGTCAGGCAGAAGCAACAGGTTTGAGTCTTGCATAAGACCATTTCTGGACGCTATGCAGACCACACCTGCCTTTGTTTACCTTGTGCCGGTTGTGATGCTGTTCAGTATTGGTACAGTCTCCGGTGTTCTCGCCACTATTGTTTTTGCTATGCCTCCTATTATCAGGCTGACAGGGCTTGGTATAAGACAGGTGCATCCTGAGCTTGTGGAAGCTGCCGTATCGTTTGGTGCGACACCTATGCAGGTTCTGCGTAAAGTGCAGATACCACTTGCCATGCCTTCTATAATGGCAGGACTTAATCAGACTATCATGATGTCGCTTTCTATGGTTGTTATAGCGGCTCTGATCGGCGCAGGCGGTCTTGGTACACCTGTTTTCCAGGGGCTGAATACACTTGATATCGGACTTGCTACCATCGGTGGGCTCGGCATTGTGCTGCTCGCTATGGTATTAGACAGAATTACTCAGGGGATGGGTAAAAAATAGATGATTATTATCTACGGAGGAAAATATGAAATTTAGAATTATGATGCTGGCTGTAGCATTTGCTGCAATATCAGTTTTTACAGCTTTTGCTGACAACATGAAGCCGGGGAAAGGGGTTACTGTAAGACCTGCCCGTGCTACATGGGACACAGGCTATTTTCAGGAAGCCATTGTAAGCGCCGGGCTTAAAGAACTTGGATACAAGGTGAAAAAACCTAAGGAACTCACTAATCCGTTGTTTTACCAGTCTGTTGTGCTTGGCGATCTAGATTACTGGACTAATGGATGGTTCCCTATGCATAATGACCAGCTTCCGAAGAATTTCGAAAAGAAAGCTGAAAGAATAGGTTATGTTGCAAAAGCCGGCGGGCTTCAGGGGTATCTGATAAGCAAAGACTATGCAGAAAAATATAATATCAAATCCCTCGATGATTTCAGAAGAGATGACGTTAGAAAGGCTTTTGACTCTGACGGAGACGGCAAAGCTGACCTCATCGCATGTCCTCCGGGATGGGGATGTGAAAAGATTATCTCTCACCAGATGGATGCCTATGGTCTGAAGGATTACATCAATCCTATCAAAGCTTCTTACTCTGCCAGCATGGCTGAAGGGATAGCTAAGTTCAAAAATGGCGAGCCGGTATTCTTTTACACATGGGCACCTAACTGGACAATTTTTAAACTGAAACCAGGGGAAGACGTTGTCTGGATAAATGTTCCGGAAATTAACCCTACAGAAGCTCAGAAGGGATATGTGGACAGAATGACCGGGACTGGCATCAAAGGTGCTGTAAGCGATCCTATTAAACTCGGTTTTGTTGTCACAGATATAAGGGTTGTCGCTAATAAGAAGTTTCTTAAAGAAAATCCTGCTGCTGCAACATTTCTGAGAGAATTCCATCTTGACCTGGAAGACATTAATGCTCAGAACGCCCGTATGAACGAAGGCGAGAAATCAGCAAAAGATATTGCAAAACATGCTCAGGAGTGGATTGCGAAACATCCGGAAAAGTGGAACAAGTGGCTTTCTGATGCAAGGGCTGCCGCTAAATAGATATTAAATAGATTATAATACTGAGGCGGGGTTTAAAACTCCGCCTTTTTTATGCGGTCGAGGACAGAATACCACGCATTTATGCGTAGATGAATGAGCTAATCACAGCTTTAGAGCTTATAAGTCATTGCGGGGAATGTAATTACGAAGCAATAGAACCACGGGGTTACACGTGGGAATCTATGTATTGCTGATATACTCCGCCGTACCTTTCAGAATCATACCAACACAGATTGCGCTCGTGAAAAATATTGGTTCTTATGAATAAAGCAATGCTTTTTTAAGGGGACGGCTTAAAGGCAATGCAGAATGAAAATTTTTGGTGTGCATCACGCTTTTAATTAATTATACTAAAGTATCAAATGGGGTGGTTTATGCAGGTTAATCTTGATGACGGCACTAATATAAATGTAGAAAAGACAGAAGCAGGGGATGAGTTTGTTCTTTGTGTTGACGACAGAACCAGAATGTATTTTTCCAGATCGGAGCTTAAATTTATTCAGGCACTGATTGATTCTGCTCTGAAAGAAGATGAGGTTATGAGCAGGGAAAGCCTGCAGGACAGCCTTATAAATGCCGTTGAAACACAGAAACCGCAGCTTCAGCTCATTCTCAGAAATATGAAAACTGAAGATATGGCGTATGCTGTATGGTATATTGCAGACAAGAAGTTCACAGAAGCAGTTCTTGGTAATATCTCCAGACGTTCCAGCGAGGATGTACAGGAGATAGTCAGGGAGAGTATTGAAAGACGAATCAGGAAAGAACGTGCAGAAGGGAACAGGGACATTGAAAATGTTTTGAAAGAGCAGGGGAGACATGCCGCTGCCGGAATGCTGCGGAAAATATTAAGCGCATAGTGCTATGATTTTACAGCATATATCAGCTCATTGACTTCGTCTTCGCTGAACCCCTCCTCTCTGAGGAATATTTCGAAATTTTTTATAATTGTAAAGCATTTAACTTTATCGTTTTTGTCTTTGTAGTATAGGTACGCGAGCCTCACCATTTCTGTTTCGTGGATGAAGATATCATGCCATTGATCAAGGTAAGGCTCAAGAGGTATGATATCCGGCAGATAAGAGTTCATCTTGTATATCAGCGTCATCATGTCTATCATCGCTGCGTCAGTGTACTGTCTTTTTGCATCTACTTTTTCTATGTCGTTTATAAATGAAAAGTATCTTTCGCTATAGGTGTCTTTAATAGTTAAAAGACAGAGCAGGCATTTCGTAAACTCTTTATTCTCAAAAGATATTCTTGCTTCACCGACTTTATTGATAAAATCATCTGCATTACATTTAACGTGCGACATCCTGACTATTCCGTTGTTGATGGTGATATAGTCTTTCGGGTTTATGCCGGGGAAATTATTAGATAAAAGCTTTCTGAATCTGGACATAAGGTTGTCAAAGCTTTTCCGTGCATGTTCTTTGCCACTTGACGGCCAGATATATGATTGGATAACTTCTTGATGTGCTGTATAGTTTTTGGAAGAAAGAATAATTGCTATCATTGTTCTGAAATTGCCTGAAAGCTGTTCAGGGGAAAGTGCTGTTTCGCCTATTCTTATCTCTATTTCACCGAAGGCATTTATCTGCATTACAGGGATCATCTCGCTGCTGCCTGTAAAGCTTATGTTGAACTGCTGGAAAGCAATGTTGTCAGCATATTCAGCCGAATTATCATTTTCGTGAGCGTACTTAAGCATATTCTGACAAATATCAGGCATTGACCATTTAAGTTTTTTCTGTCTGGTTTTCATCATAAAACGTACAGCCGAGACTGCGTATTCTGCTGCATTTCTTCTGTCACTGATAGTATCATAAAGGTATGACATATATGCACAGGATGAAGCGTTTATCCTTTCGTTAGAAAATTCCTGTGCAAGTTCAAGGGCCTTTGTCAGCCGCATTTCAGCTTCTTTAAAATTACCCAGAAGAGTGTAAATCGCTCCGGCATAGAAATAAAATTCGCTGACCGTATATTCGTTCATCTCAGCATCAATAGCTACTTTAAGAGCTTTTTCTGCCAGTATTCTTGATGTTTCATCAAATTTCGTTGCAAGTCCGAGTGCTATATGGCTGGTCATTGCTGCACGAATATGCGCCGGAAGGTTATTAAGTTCATGCATACTGTATTTTTCCATATGTCTCTGAAGCTTTTCGATGTCTCCGGAGTGTGCAAAGTTATCAGTTTCATAAATATCCAGCAGAGCCTTATAGAGCATACTTAGCTCCATATGAACAGACATTGTTCTCTGAGCATACTGCCCTATGTATTCAGATATTTTTGTTTCTCCCTGGATATTATAAAACCTGTGCAGTTTCATTATAAAAGTCAGGAGAGAAAATGGATCTTTTTTTATTGTATGCAGCTCTGCAAAAAGAAGATCTGTGAATCTCTCACAAAGCTGCATAGAGCCCATTAGTTCGTTGAAGAGGGCATATACATAATATATTTCTATTTTCTGTCGGAACATACGTTCCTTTTCCACCAGCGGTAGGACTTTATTTATAAACTCTTTTATAATCTTCTGGGGGTAGTAGTTCATTCCGCCGAAAGCGAGGGATGTGTATATGGATACTATTTTAACAGGTGAGAGATTCTCTTCTTCGGCTGTAAGACAATCTTGTATAAGCTGTTTGTACTTAAGTCCGTTTATGCTTGTTCCGCGCAGAAAGAAGTGAAAGTTTACCAGACCGGTGTAGCTGAGAAGTATTCCCGTTTTGTCGTTACAATCGATGAATTTTTGTAAGGTAATGCAGAACATCCTGCAAGCCTGCTCCGGCATAATATTAATAGAAGTGTACGCATAAGCCAAAGCTGTCCACATAGTGCTGCGCAGTATTTTGCCAGGAACATCTGAAAGGATTCCGTTATATCCTCTGTTGTTATCAGAGCGTAGTATTTCATCAATATTGTCTTTCATGACAGACTCAAGGCGGGAGTATGCCTGAGCTCTTATAAGGTATTTTATTGCCAGTGTCAGGCTGCCCTTGTTTAGCTCATAAGAGGCCGCGGCGTTAAGGAAGGCTGCGGCGTTAATTTTCTGAAATGTTTCTTTAGACGTAGCAATAAGCCAGCTTCTGTAGATGTTATGCAGGATAAAAGTGACTTTTTTCTTCTTTTGTATGAAGTTGTTGCTGTCAAGGGCGTTAATCAGAAAACTCGCCAGCTCTGTCCCTCCTGAAAACTTAACGGAAAATTCGAGTGGGATCTCTTCAAGCAGAGAGAGGGCAGCGAAGGAGCTGTACAGCTTAATATCTTCCGGACGCAGAGCGTTAATTTCAAAAAATTTATCAAGCTGTCCTGCAATTATTGATGAATCCGGGATTTTGCCCCGTGTTCTGAAATATTTAAGTCCTGTTACTATTCCGTGCGCCCACCCTTCAGATATAGCGTATATCCTGTCTATCCCTGAAAGGTCTATGATGTGCTCCAGTTGTGCCAGAGCTAGCTTGTGGAATTCCTCTTTTGTGAAATAAAAAAAGCTGTTATCGAAAATGATTATTTGCTTTTCAAGTCTGTTTGCAAGTGTTGAGTCTGTACAGGTTCTCCGGGAGCAGATTATGAAGTGCAGGGTTGATGACGCGGCAAGCAGAGCGGTTTTAACAGCTTTGCACCCCAGTCCGATAGTCGGCAGAAGCTCTGTGTTGTCGAGTACGATCACTGTTTTTCTTCGTGTGTATCTCTTCAGTGATTTCATAATTGCTTTTATATAAGTTTCGTATTTCAGTTTATCGTGATTTCCTGTCGGTGTTTCCATCTCTGCACAGGAATAGTTCGGAAAGCATTTTTTTATCGCATTATAAAGTGACCAGCAGAAAGACAACGGGTCTTTGTCGCTGTCTGTTATGTCGTGCCAGATACTGTTTGCATAATTAGTTTCTGCCACTTGTCTGGCGAGAATGGATTTCCCCGCACCAGGCACAGCGCTGAACATGAAAATGTTATGGAAATTGCTCATAGAGGCGAGCTCAGATATCTTGCTGTCTCTTTTGATAATAAAACTGTTGTCGTAAAGTGTATTGGTGTCAGTAAATTTGTCTTTCATACTTTGATTATATGTCAGAAAATAGTATGATTACAAATGGTATTGTATGTGGAGAAAAGACGAACATTGTTTTATCGATGTTCAAAATACGCTGAATAATGTTTCTATGAATTAAAATATTCGGATGTCCATCAAAGAATTATTCTCAAGAAAGTGCTTGATTTGAGATATTTTTAAGATATCTTTGTTATTATACATGTGAAGGATGCAGGCGGTCCTCAACATGCGGCGAAAGCCGTCCTGCCTGTATTCACAAGTAAATTTTCTATCTTGTTTCCTGATGAAGCCTCCTGACTACACCCCAGTCAGGGGGCTCTTTCTACATATAAATAATGATACTATTGCTATTTTGAGGTTATTTTGAAGATACTCATATTGTCCGCATATAACGCTGTTAGTCACCAGCATTTAAATAAAGGGCTGATTCAAAATTTCAGTGAAGTTGATTTCAGTTTGCTTACCCTTCCACCAAGATATTTTGCGTGGCGTTCCCGCGGGAACAGTCTGAGTTTTGCATACGAAAACAGAGACGTTCTGACAGCAGGGTATGATCTCATATTTGCGACCTCAATGACTGATATGACAGCTCTACGAGGACTGGTGCCTGAGATCGCCAACACTCCTCTGATAGTTTATTTCCATGAAAATCAGTTCGACTACCCTGAAAACAGATCGTCTCACAACAACATAGAAGCCAAACTTGTTTCAATCTACAATGCTCTTGCTGCGGATCACGTTGTTTTTAACACAGATTATAATAGACAGACTTTTCTGCATGGGGCAAGAAAACTGCTTAGAAAAATGCCTGACCACGTTCCCTCGGGGCTGACAGAAATTATTAAAAACAAGAGCAGAGTGCTGAGTGTTCCTATAAATCCGCTCAGAAAATACCAATACCGACACGACAAACCGTCCATATTGTGGAACCACAGGTGGGAATACGATAAAGCACCGGAAAGGTTTTATATGGCTCTTTGTAAGTTACGTGAAATGACAGGAGATTTTAGGTTGAATCTCGCTGGTCAGTTTTTCAGAGATGTTCCCGAAAGTTTTATTGCGATAAAGGAAGAATTTAAAGAGCATACAGATCACTGCGGTTATCTTGAAACCAGAGAGGAATACGAAAATGTAATGTCTGAAAGCAGTGTTGTGGTTTCAACCTCTCTCCACGACTTTCAGGGATTGTCTGTTATGGAGGCTGCCGATGCCGGATGTACGCCTGTTCTGCCTGACAGGGTTTCATATCCGGAGCTTTTTCCTGCCGGTTGTCTTTATGCTGCATCGGAAGATACAGATAAGGAAGCAGAAAATTGCGCAGAAAAACTTTACGAAGCTCTTCATAAGGCTCAGAAGTGTGACATGTCGCCTTACTACTGGGGAAATATGAGAGACAGATACCGTCAGCTTTTTGAGAGTGCTGTATAGCGTAGTAAATAAAAAGCCTCCGGTGTTTATTCCCGAAGGCCTTTCATTTTTTGGTCAGGAGGTTATGTTACTTCGCTTTGTGGCAAAACCACCAGTCGTAACATTCTATCTCGCCTTTTGCGGCGGATTCAAGCCTCTTGGCTTTTGTTTGCTCATCCGGTGCCGGTGGGATAATAACTCTGTCAGACAGAATTTTATTATTCGGCCAGTTAGCAGGAGTAGCAACTCCGTCATTATCAGTTTTCTGAAGCGCTTTTACTGCTCTGAGCACTTCGTCTATGTTTCTGCCTATCTCCTGAGGGTAGTAAAGGACTATGCGTATTACGCCTTTGTCGTCCACTATGAAAACGGCACGGACAGTATTTGTCCCTTTGCCGCTGTGTATCATACCGAGTTGATTTGCTACACGTCCGAGCTCATCTGCAATAACAGGGAACTCGATTTTTACGTTCAGTTTCTCTTCGATCCAGTCTACCCATTTGATGTGAGAGAAGACCTGGTCAACAGAAGCTCCGATCAGCTCACAGTTAACAGCTTTGAAATCTGCGGCTCTGTTCTGAAATTCGATAAATTCTGTAGTACAGACAGGTGTGAAGTCACCTGGGTGGCTGAAAAGCACGAACCATTTACCTGCATAATCGCCAGGGAGTTGTTTCATCCCGTGTGTAGTCTTTACTTCCATCTCAGGGAATTTTTCTCCGAGGGTAGGCATCTGAAATTCACTCATGTTTTATATCTCCTTTTAATATTCAAGATTCAATATGTAATAATAATTATCATCTAATGTATCGCTTGTCAATAAATTTTATCAATAAAAATATTTTTTCATTTATGCCGTATTTTTTTGAATACTGTATTGAATTTATGCGTGGATGTATGAGCGGATCACAGCTTTAGAGCTTATAAGTCATTGCAGGGAACGTAATGACGAAGCAATCTCAGGATTAACTAATGAGTCCAGAGACTGCCACAGCCCTGTGGGCTTCGCAGTGACGTATTTTGCATATGCTCTAGCTGTGACAACTAAGTTGTAACTTCGTGTGTTAAGCACGTACGAAGCAATAGAACTATGGGTTTAACCGTGGGAATCTATATTTAAAGGGCTTTTAGACGAGAAGTAAGTTGACTGTGTGACAGTAGAAAAAAGAGGGCGGCACAATGGTACCGCCTTTAAGCTTTAATCTGTAAGATCCTCCAGAACTCTCAGTATCTCCGGGAGAAGCTGTTTTTTACGTGAGAGGACGCCCGGGAGATAAAAATGTCTCTCCCCTGATTGTTTATAGCTGAGCAGTTTCTCTGCGGGTTCATAACCGCTGGTCAGCAGGACTGATTCTTCCTTTATTATATCAGTGACCAGCAGCATGCTCCATGTAAGCCCCTTCTCGTTTTTGATAACCGAAAGACCTTCCAGAAGGTTATCCTTCACGCCGTCCAGCTCTTCAATATTAACGACCTCAACCTGACCTATTCCGAACTGTTTTCCGTATTCGGAGAAAGCTTTAAAGTCTGCATTGATAATATCTCTCACATTTCTTGCTTTGAGGCTGTCAGTTGCAGAGAACATCTCTACGCCGTGTTTTTCAAAATTCAGTCCGGAAATCTCCTCAAGCTCTTTTACGGCGTCAATGTCCTGATCTGTCGTTGTCGGTGATTTTAATATTACAGTATCTGACAATATCCCGGACAGTAGTATTGTTGCAGTATCTTTGTCCGGTTCATGTCCGTTTATTTTATAAAGCTGATAGACGAGTGTGCAGGTACTTCCTACTGGTTTTGCGTAAAAGTGCACAGGTGTTTTGGTTTTTATTGTTCCGAGCCTGTGGTGGTCAACGATCTCGGTTATCTTTGCTGTTTCTGCTCCGTCCACAGCCTGCGACATTTCATTATGATCCATAAGGATGAGCTCACGCTGCACCTTTTTAATGATATCTGATCTGGTCAGGATGCCTATCAGCCTCCCTTCATCCGTCACTGGAAGACCTTTATGATCGACGCTCATAAGAATGTCTCCTGCTGCGTCGAGGTAATCCCCCTCTTTTAGCTGGGGTACATCTCTGGTCATAAAGGATTTTGCAGGGATGCTGAGCTGAAGGTTACGTACAGTCTCTGCTGTGTCCAGATCTGATATATATACCCACCCCTTATAATCGGAGAAGTCTATGTCAATATCTGCTTCGTCTCTGATCCCTGTGAGAACGATTGCAGGCAGTTCATTATCAATGGCGTATTCGATTATGTCGCGTCTTTTCCCCACAACCAGTATGGACTTTTTAAAGTCGAATTTTTCCATCTGCTCTTTAAATCTTTCGAAAGGCATAGCTCCTATGAATACAGAAGCTTCAAATTCATCATACTGCCCTCTGATGTGGGTATAGCCCTTTATCGATTTTTCAAAGTTAGACCCGCGGAACAGATACACTGGTCTGCCGTCCTCGTCTTTAGGGGTAAAGTAATGTGCAAGCTCGAGAATGCTGATGACACCTTCAAGTTGTGTTCCGCCGGAAATGACAGGTGTGATCCTGATTTTCAGCTCCTCTATATTTTTGATAACACCTTTAATAGGTTCGTTTTCATCTATAGCCACAACTTTATGAGTCATAACATCTTTAACTTTGGGGTAGATATCGCTTAAAAATTTAGGCGGTGTCAGACCTGCTTTATCAAAGATGAAGCGTGTTTGTTTATTAAGGTTGCCGCATCTGGCAGAGGTGTATCGTTTGTTGTTATCTATGATATTTTTAAGATTAGCATATGCATAAGCCGAACAGACGGAGTCGCTGTCGGGATTTTTATGACCGATTATAATTACTTCAGGCATCGTTACCTCCAAAAGCGCAATATATACGAATCGGCTATAAAATGAAACTAAAAATGTCTGATTAGAACGCCGTTTCCAAAGAAAACCTATGTGTCGGACAAAGATTAAACGAAGGAATCAGATAGTGCTGGTTAGGTACTTCAGGTTTTCGTTAGTGCTGACAATCCCTTCTGCACCTATGTCGAGATAAGATGTTTTGGTTGTGCTCATTTTTGCTTCCTTTTTCATCATGGCGAGGATGTTGCTCAGCTCTTCCGCTGTGGTGTTTCGTTCACCTTCCGGTATTCTGATTATTGCTGCGCTGACTGTGAGCAGAGGGAAGCTTTTCGTGGTTCCTGCTCGGTCTTTTGCTACATATTTTCCTGATTCCTGTTCTTTAAAGTCATAAAATGATGATGCCGTATCTGTAAATATTTTTATGATTTTCCTGATGTTGCCCAGTATGTTAAGGCATGAATCGTCTGTGTCTGAACTGCATCCGGCTCCACAGAAGAAATCATCGCCGCCTATGTGTCCGATGAATGCTCTTTCGTCGTTCATATGCTCTTTCAGCAGATCGGCAAAGAGAGTTATTGCACGGTCGCCCTGCCGGAAGCCGAATCTGTCGTTGAAAGGCTTGAAGTTGTCAAAGTCAAAATAAACAAATATGTAAGATGTCGTTGTATCTTTAAATGATTTATTCAGATAGCTGTTGATGATGTTGTTTCCGGGAAGCTTTGTGAGAGGGTTCATGTCTCTGGCGTATGCTAGATTTTTTTCGTTAAGCGTGTTCAGCAGGGACTGTGCTGTCATGAAGCCGTGATACTTGAGCTCACTTGTTATTATTATCCCTTCTGCTTCCGGATTTGCGACATATATCTCAAGCATTTGCTCCAGAGGTACGGTGATTTCCACCGTTGGGCATTTTGTAATAAATTTTGCGATGGAGGGCGTGTGGCTTTTGTTGAACAAAAGGTCTTTTCCGTATGGCTTATACAGGTATTTTTTAAGATTGGACTCGCTTATAACTCCCTGAGGGATGTTGGAGTTGTCAACCACAGGTACAACAGGGTTCTCTGTGTTTTCGCTGATTTTTTCCAAAAGCTCTTCCATTGTGCCCGTGCGGTGTATGGGTGACAGCTGTATCATCTGATTATTAACCAGATGAGAATCCTGTGTGACTTTTCGTTTGTTCTTTTTGAAAAGTTCTTCAATGATTTCGTATTTACTTTCAATGAGGTTTATGTCTGTTACCGGTTTTTGGATGAAATATCCCTGAATGAGATCAACCCCCATGTCTCTGCATGTGAGAAATTCCTGTTCAGTTTCAACACCTTCGGCTATTACAGAGATACCGAAGAAGTGCGCCAGATTTGTTATGTGTGTGCAGAATTTTCTTTTTTTGACCTCTTTGTCTATGTTTGTAATAAGAAATCTGTCCAGTTTCAGATAATCCGGTTCGCTGAAGTAGAAAAGCTCAAAATTAGCAAATCCGGAGCCGAAGTCATCTATCGCTATCTGACAGCCGGATGATTTTGCATTATTAAGCAGTCTGTCTATCTTCCCTTCTGTGTGGTAGCGTTCACTTATTTCAAAACAAAACACACCAGGGTCAAGCCCGAACCCTTCCA
The DNA here is from genome assembly GCF_000025725.1 of Denitrovibrio acetiphilus DSM 12809. Classification (GTDB taxonomy): domain Bacteria; phylum Chrysiogenota; class Deferribacteres; order Deferribacterales; family Geovibrionaceae; genus Denitrovibrio; species Denitrovibrio acetiphilus. The sequence goes on along the minus strand of NC_013943.1, from coordinate 2,139,787 downwards.
GTATGTTTCTGCTTACCCCCGGTGAGTAGTTGCACATGTTGGTTATGCGTACGTCAAAGTTGTAAAAGAGCTTAATCTTTTTGAAGCATTCAATTTCTGAAAATTTTGCGATAGCTTTTTTGCGGAGTTCGAGGTCAAGACTCAGCAGCTCCCCATCGTCGTAAGCTGTGTCGAACACGTTAAATATGTTAGTGAAACCGGCTTTTTCGTGGCCTCGCAGTAAACACTCAACAGCGAAAAGAGAGCCGCTCAGAGGATTGACAATGGGCTGAAAAGCATGATCAAAAAAGATAAGTTTTTCCTGCCATTTTTCGGCTAAATGATTATTTTGCATCTTATTTCAATGATAGGCATTCATGTCAGGAAAATGTTATAAAATCTTAAGGTGATTATGTATTCTGTAAATTAAACAGGGCTTTCAGTTTAGAAAAACGGTAACTGAATATCTCGTCCAGTTTTTTACGTACGATTCCCCCTATAAGCATATAGCTGACAGGCTCCAGAGGAAGCATATAGTGCACTATGTCGGTCATCTCGACACCTTCTGATGTCTCTTTAAAATGATGTTGATGGTGCCACAGTTTATAAGGTCCTGCACGCTGTTCATCGACAAAATAATAAGGTTCGTTAGTATGGGTTATCTCGGTTACCCAGCCAACGGGCAGCCCGAGGAAAGGGTATATGTTGTACTGCACTATGAGTCCTCCATACATTTTATCAGGTATATCAGACAATATCTGAAAATTCAGCCAGTCCGGAGTTATTTCCGCTAGGTTTCCAGGGGAGGAGAAATAATCCCATGCTGTTGTGATGTCTGTTTTCAAGACTTGAACTTTTATGATTCTGTGAGCTTTCATATTTCACCCTTAACAATAAATATAACTTATATCGTAATGATTAAAAGACATATATTTATTTAGCAGTTATTGTAACCTCAGTTGAAAAAAAATCCTGACATAGTAGAATCAATGTATTAAGGAACAAAACGACAGGAGTAAATTAATGGATAGAACACATTTCAGAAGCCATTTTGAGTTTGGCGGGAAAACATATGCTTACTACGATCTTAAAAAAGTTCAGGCTGCCGGTATGGCAGACATTCAGAAGCTTCCATACTCTATAAGGGTGCTCCTTGAGAATATTGTGCGTAATTTTGACGGAAAGGTTGTCACCGAAGGTGATGTTAAAGAGGTTGGCGGATGGAAGAAGAGCTATGATGCCCCTTTTGAAATAGCACATCACCCTGCAAGGGTTGTTATGCAGGACTTTACTGGCGTCCCCGGTGTTGTTGACCTTGCTGCCATGCGGGATGCTCTGGCTGAAAAAGGGAAAAAAGCGTCACTCATAAATCCGGTCGTTCCGGTTGATCTTATCATAGACCACTCTGTGCAGGTCGACTACTACGGCACACCGGACTGCCTTGATAAAAACGTAGCTAAAGAATATGAAAGAAATTCTGAGCGTTACTCTCTGCTCAAGTGGGCTCAGGCAAGCTTTGACAATATGCGGATCGTCCCCCCCCGTTCGGGTATCTGCCATCAGGTTAACCTCGAATACCTCGGGCAGATAGTGCTTAAAGGCGAGGTTAACGGCGAAGAGACAGCTTTCTGCGATACACTTGTGGGGACAGACTCACACACAACAATGATAAATGCCATCGGCGTTATGGGCTGGGGGGTCGGCGGTATAGAGGCAGAGGCTGTTATGCTTGGTCAGCCTTACTATATGCCTATCCCGGAGGTCATTGGGCTTCGGCTTACGGGTGAGATAGCAGAGGGGATCACAGGGACTGATGTTGTCCTTACTATCACAGAGCTTCTCCGTAGACATAAGGTTGTCGAAAAATTTGTCGAGGTCTACGGCCCCGGACTGAAAGCTCTTTCTCTGCCGGACAGAGCGACTATATCCAACATGTCGCCTGAGTATGGTTCCACAATGGGATTCTTCCCTGTGGACGATGAGACTATAAGATATATGCGCGAAACAAACAGAGCAGAGCAGTCGCAGTTTGTTGAAAACTATACGAAGATGAATATGCTCTTTTACGATTATAACAATGAACCTGAATACACCAAAGTGGTTGAGCTTGATCTCTCTACGGTTAAACCTTGCGTCGCAGGGCCAAAGAAGCCTCAGCAGCATATCCCACTTGAGAAACTCCCTGCTGTCGCAGGTGAAGAGACTCCGGAGAAAAAATCAGTTGAGATCGAGCTTGAAGGCAAAAAGATTAAGCTAAGCGAAAATGATGTTGTTGTTGCCGCTATCACCAGCTGTACAAACACATCAAACCCATTTGTTATGATAGGTGCAGGCATGGTTGCCAAGAAAGCTGTCGAAAAAGGGCTTAAGGTGAAACCGTATGTTAAGACAAGTCTGGCGCCAGGGTCAAAGGTTGTGACAGATTACCTCGAAGCTTCCGGTGTGGACAAATACCTTAATCAGCTCGGTTTTAACCTTGCCGCTTACGGCTGCACTACATGTATAGGGAATTCCGGTCCTCTGAAAGCGCCTATTAACGACGCGGTTAAGGATAATAAAATGTCTGTTGCTGCTGTGTTGTCTGGTAACAGAAACTTTGAAGCGAGAATCCATCCGCTTATAAGACAAAACTACCTTGCATCACCTATGCTGGTGGTGGTATACGCACTTGCCGGTACTGTCGACATAGATCTTCATCTTGATCCTGTGGGTACTGATAAGAACGGCAAACCTGTTTATATGCGTGACCTGTGGCCTTCAAATGACGAAGTCTGGGCACTGGTTAAAAGATATGTTACCACTGATCAATATGAAAAACGATATTCAGAAATTCTGGAAGGTGATGAAAACTGGAAAACTCTTCCGATCGTTAAGTCTGATATTTATGAATGGATTCCTGATTCAACATATATCAGACGCCCTCCGTTTTTTGAGGATTTTTCCCTTGAGCTCACTCCGGCGCAGGACATTATAGGTGCAAAGCCTCTTGCAATGCTTGGCGACACTGTGACAACAGATCATATCTCCCCTGCCGGTGCAATACCAGCGGAATATCCTGCCGGGCAGTACCTGGAGGCTAATGGTGTGAAACCTGTTGACTTTAATTCCTACGGTTCAAGGAGGGGGAACCACGAAGTTATGATGCGTGGAACATTCGGTAATGTCCGTATCAAAAATAAACTGGCAGACCCAAAAGAGGGCGGTTTTACAAAACATATGCCTGACGGTAAAGACAGCTATATCTATGACGCTGCCATGAAGTATATAAAAGAGGGAACTCCGACTGTTGTTTTCGGTGGAAAAGAATATGGAACAGGTTCTTCCCGTGACTGGGCAGCCAAGGGAACACTCCTGCTCGGGGTGAAAGCCGTTATTGCTGAAAGCTTTGAACGCATACACAGAAGCAACCTCGCTGGTATGGGCATACTGCCGCTACAGTTTACAGGCGGAAACAGCTGGGCGGGTCTTGGACTTGACGGGACAGAAACATTTGACATCAAAGGTATCGCTGAAGTCAGCCCCAGATGCTCATTAAAGGTTACGGCTGTGAAGCCTGACGGAAGCCAGACAGAGTTTGTTGTACTTTGCAGGCTAGACACCGAGGTTGAAATAGAGTACTTCAAACACGGCGGAATACTTGCTTATGTGCTGAGAGGGATGGCAAAGTAAGATAAAAACAGATTAACGGGTGGGCAGAATCTCTGTTCACCCTTTTTTTATGGGTGGATGCACGAGCTACCACAGCTTTAGAGCTTATAAGTCATTGCGGGGAATGTAATGACGAAGCAATCTCAGGATTAACTAACGAGTTCAGAGACTGCAAAAGCTCTGTGGGCTTCGGAGTGACGTATTTTGCATATGCCCTGGCTGTGACAACGAAGCTGTAAATCCGTGTGTTAAGCACGTGCGAAGAAATAGAGCCGCGGGGTCACCTGTGGGAATCTATATTACAGCCTGCCGACGTTTCTCTTCTTAATTAAATCCTCAGAAGTGAACAGTGATATTTTACGGCATTAGGGATATTAGCGATATTCCGGTATGCATTGAAGTGCCGACTTTGTTAAATTTGACTGACATCAATTAAATCTGTGAAAATTCAGCTATATTCCATATCATACAGTAACAGATGGAGTGAAAAATGATAAACGGAAATATAACAGTTCTTGAGCTTTCAGAAAACCACCCAGAGGCGTTTAATCTTTTTGTCAGCAAAGGATTCGATAATTTTAATAAAGAGACTACACTTAAATCAGCAGGAAAGTTTCTGAAGCTTGAAACAGCTATTAAACAGAAAAACTATGATATAAAAACTTTTCTGGAGAGTTTGAACGAGATAGACAGCAACAATGATGCAAAGGTTGATATAACCCTCCGCGATTCAAAGAAAGATGGTGACATCACTGTGAAGGGGCTTCTCCCCTGTCCGGTTCGGCTGCCTCTCCTTGAAGGCATTGACGCTTTTGCAGAGAGCATCACAGAGAAAACAGGCTTGAGCGTTGCTCATGACCTTATAGCCGCTTCTGCCGGTCAGCAGTGGCTGAATGATAATGTTGTGGGCATCAGAGCTGAGGATGTGCCGGATGTATTCGTGTCCGCCGGATTCGATGTCTTTTTTGATGAACGTTCTTTTGGTAAGCACGTTCGGAACGGTATGTTTAAAGATATGACAGGCGACACTCACAGCTATTTCAGCCATATGAAAGACCCTAAAGGGAACTATGGAATGATAGGTGTTGTGCCTGCAGTATTTCTTGTAAATAAAGATGCCCTTGACGGGCGTGCAGTTCCGAAGAGCTGGGCTGATCTGCTCTCTCCTGAGTTTGAGAAGTCTGTGTCTCTCCCTGTGGGCGACTTTGACCTTTTTAACGCACTTCTGGTGCATATACATAAGATGTTCGGTGAGGAAGGGGTGGTTAAGCTTGCCGATAATATGGTTCAGTCCATGCACCCTGCTCAGATGGTGAAAAATGCCGGACGTAAGAACGAAGCGAAGCCCGCTGTTACGATAATGCCGTACTTCTTCACAAAGATGCTTTTCGGCAGTAAGTCCGCAGAGGTCGTCTGGCCTGAAGAGGGTAGTATAATAAGCCCGATCTTTATGCTGACCAGAGCAGACAGAGAGGATGTGGCAAGACCTGTGGCGGAATTCCTTTACGGAAAAGAAGTTGGCGAGATACTTAGTCACAGGGGACTCTTTCCTGCGTTGAATCCGCAAGTGGATAATAACCTCCCTGAAGGCGCAAAGTTCAACTGGGTAGGGTGGGATTACATTTATAAAACAGACATGGGCGCATTGCTTGAGAAGCTTGATAAAGTTTTCAACGATGCTCTGGGGGCATAAATAATGAGATTTGTAACAGTCAGCGGTCCTCCTTCTTCGGGGAAGACATCAGTTATTCTGAAAACAGTAGAGAGCCTTCAGCAGAGAGGGATGAAGTCAGGTGTGGTGAAGTTTGACTGTCTCTACACTGATGACGACAAGCTCTATGAGCAGAAGGGAATCCCTGTGAAAAAAGGGTTGTCAGGCGCACTCTGCCCTGACCATTACTTTGTAAGCAACGTTTCCGAGAGCTTCGAGTGGGGGAAAAAGCAGGGGGTTGATATTCTCATTAGTGAGAGCGCAGGTCTCTGCAACAGATGTTCTCCGCATATAAAAGAGATACTTGCTGTTTGTGTGATAGATAATCTTTCAGGTATCAACACGCCGAAGAAGATCGGTCCCATGCTGAAATCTGCTGATATTGTTATCATCACAAAAGGGGACATAGTCTCTCAGGCGGAGCGTGAAGTTTTTGCTGCGAGGGTTGCAGCTGTGAACCCAACTGCGAGCATTATGCATGTGAACGGAATTACAGGTCAGGGGGCTTTTGAGCTTTCAACACTTTTTGCGGATGATAAGACAGAAACAGAAACACTGAACGGTAAAAGTTTACGTTTCTCCATGCCGTCAGCGCTCTGTTCATACTGCCTGGGTGAAAAGCGTATAGGTGCGGAATATCAGATGGGTAATGTTAGAAAAATGGATGTGGATAATGGATAAAGAGACACTTCTTAATATAGATTTTCAGGATGTACTTGCAGAAATGCCCTTTGCCGGAGATTTTTTTGAATCTCAGGGGCTGGAGATTCCGAAAGGGAACGTCAGGGACTTCGTAGACAGTCTCAGCGAAGACACGCTGGAGGATCTCGGCATTGAACCTGTTGAGTTTATGGAGAATTTTGTATCATTTGTTGAAGCTGTAGGGAATCTCACAGAAAAAACAACAACCATAAAAACACTGCGCATCATCGGCGGGTTAAACAAGACTGGTGAGCAGGAGAATGTAGACATAGAAGTTAAATCCGGAGAAGTTATATGCATAGTCGGACCGACAGGTTCGGGTAAGAGCCGCCTTCTTGCTGATATCGAATGGATGGCTATGGGAGACACCCCCACAAAAAGACATATAAAGATAAACGGTGTGGATGCGGACAAAAGCTGGCGTTTCTCTCCGGAGCATAAGCCAGTGGCGCAGTTGTCTCAGAATATGAACTTTGTAATGGATTTGTCTGCCAGAGAGTTTGTTATGATTCACGCAGAAAGCCGGTTTGTTCAGAATCCTGAAGAGAAGGTTGAGCTCATCATAAAAAAGGCGAACGAGCTTGCAGGCGAGCAGTTCAGCGGTGATACTCCTGTTACAGCCCTTTCCGGTGGTCAGTCACGAGCCCTTATGATAGCCGATACAGCTTTTCTCAGCAAATCACCGATTGTTCTCATTGACGAGATAGAGAATGCGGGGATAGACAGGAAGAAAGCGTTGGAACTGCTTGTGGGTGAAGAGAAGATAGTGCTCATGTCCACACACGACCCGATACTTGCTCTGATGGGGGATAAGCGGCTTGTTATTAAAAACGGCGGGATATCCAAAGTCATAAACACATCCGATGCTGAACGTGCCAACCTTGTTGAGCTTCAGGAGCTGGACAGAAAATTACTTGATCTCCGCAACAGGATACGAACAGGGGAGACTCTGGAGCATATATGAGAGACGAAAAGCATATTGAAAAAGATGCGGAAGTCATAAAGGCATTTATAAAGGTTTATTGCAGGGAAAACCATCTGAAGTGTGGTGCCGCTGCTGATGAGGGGGGACTCTGTACTGATTGTCGCGAGCTTCATGATTATTCGCTTAAGCGTAACAGGAGCTGTCCACTCGACCCTAAGCCGAGCTGTAAGAAGTGCCCTGTGCACTGTTATAAACCTGAGATGAGGGGGCGGATAAAAGAAGTAATGAAGTTCAGCGGTATCTTCTTCCTGAAAAGGGGCAGGCTGGACTGGGTCTGCAAATACTTTTTATAGTTTTCGTTTTCCTTATTTATGCGTGGATTGATGAGCTAATCACAGCTTTAGAGCTTATAAGTCATTGCGAGGAATGTAATGACGAAGCAATCTCAGGATTAACTAATGAGTCCAGAGACTGCCACAGCCCTGCGGGCTTCGCAGTGACGTATTTTGCATATGCTCTAGCTGTGCAATGAAGTTGTAACTTCATGTGAAGCAATAGAACCACGGGTTTACCCGTGGGAATCTATAAGACTTATAACTTTAATTAAATATTAAAAATGTGCGTAGAAACTTTTAACCGATGTGCTATATTAATCCTCATGACTACATACACTAAGACAAAAGCGAAGTTCGATGCGCTGGGGGAGGAGTTCCGCGGCGTACTGATAATGTTCGTTGCGGCTTTTTTCTTCTCCACCATGGGTTACTTTACCAAGATGCTGACTGCCCACCATAATGCTTTCGAAATAGTATTTTTCAGAAACATCGTGAGCTTTGCCATACTTGGTGTTTTGATGCTTATGTTCAGAACAGACAATGCAGGAGGCAAGCCCTTACTGCTGATTATGCGTGGTTTTTTCGGCTTTATCTCTATGTTCTGTTTTTTTTATTCTATAAGCGTTCTGCCTTTTGCCACTGCATCGACGTTTCATAAAACTTCACCTATTTTTACTGCTGTTTTTGCGGGGCTTGTTCTCAAAGAGAAGAGCGGGTTAAAGGTGTGGCTGGCAATTCTGGTGGGGTTTGCAGGAGTTTTGCTGGTTCTGCGTCCTTCTCACATTGACCATGTAGGCGCTGTTGTAGGGCTTTGCGGGGGTATTATTGCTGCTATGGCGTATACTTCTGTTCGGGGACTTGCAAAATATTATGATGCCCGTACTATTGTCATGTCTTTTTCGTTGGCTGGTCTTGTGGGGTCGAGTTTATATTTTTTAATCCGGTATTTAGCCGGTGATCCGAGATATCATTCAACGCAGTTTATACCAACGGGAATAGATATTTTTTATATGATATTAGTTGGTGTTCTCGCTTTAATCGCCCAATGGCTTATGTCTGTTGCTTACAAATACGGTAGAGCGTCTGTAATCAGCACTGTGAACTATGTCGGGATAATATTTGCCACGGTTTTTGGGTACATCGCAGGGGACGGCTGGCCCGGGCTCGTATCTATGCTGGGTATATTTTTTGTTGGCGCCAGCGGTGTTATGGTGGGGCTTTCACGGAAAAATTGATTCGTTTTCATGCTCCCTTCAACTTGACATAAGATACTTATGGTTTACACTTTACTAAGAGCCATTTAAAAGGCGCTTTGATTTTTACCCTATGGGAGGGGAAATGACGCTAATCAAAATCAGGAAAGGTTTAAAACTCCCTGTTAAAGGTGCACCGGAAGGTGACATTGTAAATATTGATAACATTACGGAAAGTGCTATCCTTGGCGATGATTTTCCTTCTATGAAGCCTTCAATGCTGGTGAAAGAGGGTGACCATGTCAGGAAAGGGCAGCCTGTTTTTGTTGACAGAAAAAATCAGGAGATAACCTATACCGCCCCTGTTACAGGGACAGTTAAATCTGTGAGAAGGGGGGCGAAGAGAAAATTCCTCTCTATGGTTTTTGAAAAAAGCTCTGGTGATGCCGTCAGGTTTAATACGAGAGTTACAGACAGGCAGTCAGTGTATGAACTGCTGAAAGAGTCCGGACTGCTAGCATCTTTTCGTGAGAGACCTTTTGCCAAGTGCCCCAGCGCACAGCGTAAACCTCAGGCAGTTTTCATCAACTGTATGGATACACGTCCTCTTGCACCGGATATGTCTATACTGCTGAAAGGGTTTGAAGATTATTTCAGAAAAGGTGCAGAGGCTTTGACAAAGCTTTCTGATAAAACTTTTATATGTAAAGGCGTTGACCTGAACCTGCCAGACGTAAGAGATGCGGATGTGAGGATATTTGACGGACCTCATCCGGCAGGGCTCTCCGGTACGCACGTACATTTTCTGTATCCGGCGTCAATGAATAGAACAGTCTGGACTGTGGATATGCAGTCCGTTATAGATATCGGTTATCTGCTCACACACGGCGAGCTTAACGAGACAACACGGGTTGCACTTTGCGGAGGTTTTGAAAAACCTTGTTATGTTGAGACACTGAAGGGGGCGCCTGTTGCAGAACTTGTTAAAGGGCGTGTTCAGAACAGCGGCGTGAGACTGATTCTTGGCTCTATACTATACGGACTTACTGTTGAGGAAGGTGTTGAACACCTTTCGTCCTGCTTCCCGCAGGTGACAGCTATTCCCGAATTACAGGATAGATATTTATTCGGCTGGACAACACCCAGACCGGATTTGTTTTCTGTTAAAAATATATTTTCTTCTGCCTTCACAGGGAAGAGGAAGCTGCATTTTGATACAGCGCTTAACGGGGCTCACCGCCCTATGGTTCCTGTGGGGACTTACGAAAAAGTTATGCCTCTGGACATACTGCCGACGCACCTTCTGCGTGCACTCATTGTGGGTGATCTGGAAACAGCGGAAAAGCTTGGTTGTCTGGAGTTGTCCGAGGAGGATCTCAGTCTATGCACATATGTGTGCCCCGGAAAGATAGATTATGCCCCGATAATACGGGATGTTCTGACAACAATAGAGAAGGAAGGCTGATATGAAAGCTTTTCTTAATAAACAGGCAAAACACTTTGAAAAGGGCGGCAAGCTGGAAAGGTGGTTTCCGGTGTTTGAAATGGTGGATACATTTATCTACACCCCCCTTGCGAAGACCACGGGGCGGACGCATGCCCGTGACGGTATAGAACTTAAGCGGATAATGACTACAGTTGTGCTGGCTCTTATCCCATGTGTGCTGATGGCTTTTTATAACACAGGTCTTCAGGCTAATAATGCAATAGTCCAGACCGGAACTATTCCGGAAGGGCTGCGGTACAGTATACTGGCATATTTTGGAGCGGGCTTTAACCCCGGAAGCATTTATGACAATGCAATGCTGGGGCTTTCGTATTTTTTGCCGTTGTATATCGCGACACTTGTTGTCGGCGGAATATGGGAAGTGCTTTTTGCTGTTGTGCGCAAGCATGAGATAGGGGAGGCATTCCTTGTAACGAGTCTGCTTTACCCGTTGATTCTTCCCCCTACAGTTCCTGTATGGCAGGCGATGGTGGCTTTGTCCATCGGGCTTGTTTTTGGTAAAGAGCTTTTTGGAGGGACAGGGCGGAACCTTGTTAATCCTGCTCTTTTTGCAAGAGCCGTGCTGTTCTTTTCATATCCGGCATCTGCCTCAGGGGATACTGTATGGATAGCTCTGGACGGGTTCAGCAGGGCAACCCCACTTGCTGCACAGGCATCCGGTCTTGAAATGAATGTGACTTTTTTTGATGCGTTTATCGGTTTTATTCCAGGTTCCATGGGGGAAACATCGACTCTTGCCTGTCTGATTGGTGCGTTTATCCTGATCGTTACGGGGATAGGCTCATGGAGGATAATGCTTTCCTCTGTTATCGGGCTTGTAGCTGTTTCGGGGCTGTTCTTCGCTATCGGGTCAGACACGAATCCTATGTTTTCACTTTCCCCGCAGTGGCATCTTGTAGTAGGCGGTTTTGCTTTCGCCACTGTTTTTATGGCGACTGACCCTGTTTCGGCATCGTTTACCGAAAAGGGGAAATATTATTACGGTTTTCTGATAGGTGCTCTTACAGCCCTTGTCCGTGTGGTGAATCCGGCATATCCCGAAGGAGCGATGCTTGCGGTTCTTTTTGCCAACGTTATGGCTCCCCTCGTGGACTATGTTGTTATCAGAGCTAATATAAAGAGAAGGGGGGCTAGAAGTGCAGCGTGAAAGCGATCTTAGAACGTTTGTAACAGCATTTGTGCTGGCTGTTATATGCTCCTTTCTTGTGTCTGGTGCAGCAGTGGTTCTGAAACCGCTGCAAACTAAGAACAAAGAGCTGGAGAGGAAGAAGAATGTTCTCATAGCGGGCGGTCTGTATCAAGAGGGGACGGATATCCAGAAGGTATTTGAGTCAATAGAAATCGTCTTTGCCGATATGAAAACAGGTGAGCAGGTCAAAGGGAACAGCGATGATTATTTTAATAATTTTCAGAGTCTTTCCACAGGGGCTGAATCTATTAGCATTCCTAAAAAAGAAGATTTAGCAGGGATCAGAAGCATACCTCCGAAGGTTCCTGTATTTCTCCTGAAAAACAATGACGGTTCACTTAAAAACGTTATCATCCCCATATATGGTTCCGGTCTGTGGTCAACTATGTATGGCTTCCTTGCTCTGGAGCCTGATTTTAACACTGTAAGCGGTATCACCTTTTACGAGCACGGAGAGACACCAGGGCTCGGCGGTGAGATAGAAAACCCTCAGTGGCAGCAGAAATGGAAAGGAAAAGAAGTGTACAGCGGTGACGGTGAGGTTGCCCTTTCCATAGTCAAAGGCGGAGCCAGAGGGGAACACCAGATAGATTCTCTCAGCGGTGCAACGCTTACCAGTAGAGGTGTTCAGGGGACTGTGCGTTTCTGGATGGGAGACAAAGCATTCGGTAAGTTTTTTAATAAAATGAAGAAAGGGGGGGCTTGATATGGCTGGATACGGCAAGATTTTATTTGAGCCGATATTTAAAAACAACCCCATAGCTATACAGATACTTGGGATATGTTCCGCACTGGCTGTTACATCGAAGATGCAGACTACGCTTGTTATGTCCGTTGCTGTTATATGTATTCTCGGGTTTTCAAATTTTTTCATCTCGCTGATAAGGAAAATGATGCCGTCGAGTATACGTCTTATCATGGAGATGACTATAATCGCAACACTCGTTATTATTGCTGACCAGATAATCAAGGCATATATGTTTGAGGTGAGCAAACAGCTCTCAGTCTTTGTAGGGCTGATAATTACTAACTGTATCCTACTTGGTCGTGCGGAGGCTTATGCCATTAATAATACTCCCTTTAAGAGCTTTCTGGACGGTGTGGGGAACGCCGCTGGATACAGCATAATCCTCATTCAGGTGGCATTTGCGAGAGAACTTATCGGTTCCGGTAAACTGCTGGGATTTTCAATACTTACGCCTGTGACGGAAGGTGGCTGGTATACACCTAACGGACTCTTTCTGCTTGCACCCAGTGCATTTTTCCTTATAGGGGTTCTCATATGGGTGGCAAAGCTGACAGTTGCGAAGGAGGATATCTGATATGCTGGAATCATACCTTGCACTGTTCATAAAATCAGTCTTCATTGAGAATATTGCACTTACATTCTTCCTGGGGATGTGCACCTTCCTTGCAGTTTCCAAAAAGGTTGAGACAGCTTTCGGGCTTGGGATTGCAGTTGTTGTGGTGCAGACGATTACTGTTCCGGTGAACAACCTCATATACACATATCTGCTGAAAGACGGTGCACTGAGCTGGGCCGGGCTTTCCGGAGTTGATCTTACATTCATAGGGCTTGTGACCTATATCGGTGTCATCGCTGCTATTGTACAGATACTTGAGATGGCGCTTGATAAATATGTACCGTCCTTATATAACGCTCTCGGCATTTTCCTGCCTCTGATAACTGTTAATTGCGCTATTCTTGGCGGTTCGCTATTTATGGTGCAGCGTGAATACTCATTTGGGGAGTCAGTTGTTTTCGGTATGGGCTCAGGTGTTGGTTGGGCTCTTGCTATAGTCGCCCTTGCCGGGCTTCGTGAGAAGCTGAAATATGCTTCTGTTCCGAAAGGACTTGACGGAGCAGGCATAACATTCATTACAGCGGGTATTATGGCGATAGCATTTATGATATTTTCGGGGATACAGTTATGATGCTGCTTTTACTGGGGATTACATCATTTACAGTTGTGATACTTCTGCTGGTTGGAATAATTATTAACGCCAGAAAGGCGCTGGTGGCAAGCGGCAGTGTAACTGTTAACATTAACGGAGAGAAAGATATAGAAACGGGCGTCGGTAAAAAACTTCTCGGTGTCCTTGCCGACAACGGGATATTCGTCTCCTCTGCTTGCGGCGGCGGCGGGTCCTGTGGGCAGTGCCGTGTGAAGGTTCTTGAAGGCGGCGGAGATATACTCCCCACTGAAGAATCTCATATAAGCAGACGTGAAGAGCGGGAAGGGATGCGCCTTTCCTGTCAGGTCGCTGTTAAACAGGATATGAAAATAGAGCTTGAGCCGGAAGTCTTTGCTGCTAAAAGTTTTGACTGTGAAGTGATATCAAATAATAATGTTGCGACATTTATAAAGGAATTTGTACTGAAAGTTCCGGAGAAGGTTGACTTCAGAGCCGGAGGGTACATACAGGTTGTTATCCCGCCTTACGAAGCGGACTTTAAGGATTTTCAGGTTGAAGACAGATTTCGTTCCGACTGGGAGAAGTTTGGCGTTTTCAGATATCATGCAGGTACTAAAGAAGAAGTACAGCGTGCTTATTCCATGGCAAATTATCCGGAAGAAGAGGGGATCGTTAAGCTGAATGTACGAATTGCCACTCCGCCACCAAACAAGAACGTTCCTCCCGGCGTGGGGTCTTCGTATATCTGGTCAAAAAAACCTGGGGATAAAGTCACTATAACGGGACCGTTCGGTGAGTTTTTTGCTCAGGATACAGAAAATGAAATGGTTTTTATCGGTGGTGGTGCGGGAATGGCTCCCCTTCGTTCGATAGTTTTCGACCAGCTTAAAAGGCTTAACTCCAAAAGAAAGATAAGCTACTGGTATGGCGGGCGGAGTAAGAAAGAACTTTTTTACCTAAAAGATTTTGAAGAGCTTCAGAAAGAGTTCGATAATTTCAGCTGGCATATTGCTCTGTCTGATCCTCTGCCGGAAGACAACTGGGACAGTTATACAGGCTTTATTCATAAAGTGGTTCTTGATAATTATCTGAAAAACCACGAAGCGCCGGAAGAGATAGAGTATTATCTTTGCGGGCCGCCGATGATGATAGATGCTGTAAAAGTTATGCTGGACGGGCTCGGTGTTGAGCCTGAAAATATTTACTTTGATGATTTTGGCGGGTAACATGCAGTATATCGCTGTTTTTATAATCTGCGTGGTTCTGGTGATGTTTTTTATGTTTGTAGTCAGCAGAAGTAAAAAGAAGAGTTCCTGCGGCTGTGGGCAAGGGAACTGCCAGACCGGTCAGACTTGTGATAATAAAACTAAAGGGCACTAATGGAATTTAATACAGACACAATCCTTCTGTTTATGGCAGGTATGATTTTAGGCGGGTATTTTTATATAAAAGTTGAAACTCTTATAATGGAAAAATACTATGCAGGAGTTGAGGGTGAAACCAGAGTTGAGACACTTAAAAAAGTTGGATTTGGATTAACATTTATCGGTGTATTTCTATTTGTTCTAACATTTATTTTACTGGAAAAAGCTCTCCCATCGGGGATTTTCGCAGGATTTGCCATTTTCGGTATCCGCCCCTGATAGATATTTAATTGCTAAGTGTGAAGCCGGTGTTATAATGGTTGGACATGAGTAACACTATCGACAGTTCAAAAGATAAAAATCAGTACCGCGGGGATAGTGCATCCCTTGCTATGAAAGATATGCAGAAGAGTAGAGATAAGCTGCAGCGCACTCAGCTACTTGCTGGTATTGGTGCTTTTGAATACCTTCCTGAAGAAAAAATCATAATCCTTTCTGATGAAGCTTGTGCAGCACTGGGAGCTGATCCTGATGGTAATATACTAGATATCAACGATTTTTGTAAAAATATCAAACAGGGTCAGTACAACTCTTTCTGTAATATGCTTGAAAATTTCCAGACAGATGAGCTGCTTGGAAACATTGAGTTTATCTACAAAGGTGTAGATAAACAGGACAGGCATGTAGAAGTTATACTTGAGGAACCGGGGCATATTATCGAGGGGAGTGTTTCAGGAGTTTTTAGAAATATTACCCGCATGAGACAGGCCGAAATAGAGAAAAGTGTCACAGCTCAGGCTTTTGAGACTATTTTTTCAAACGCTAAGATCGCTATATTAGTACTGAACCTGAAAGGGTATATCATTGACTATAATAATAGTGCATTAGACCTTTTGGGATATACCAGCGAAGAGATGCATAAGATGCATAGTGCTATGCTTTTGCACGAAAATGACATTATGGGAGCGGGCAGGATATTTGCAAAATTCATTAATAGTGCCGGAAAAGTTAATTCGCTTGATTACAGGATAAAGATAAGTAATGGCGAGATAATTGATGTTCTTATTAACTTTGAAATGGTTATAGGAGCCGAAGGTGAGAAGATCTATGTTTTTATTAATGATATAAGTAATATAAGAGACATGGAGCGCAAACATATTGATCAGGAACGGATGCTTATTCAGCAGTCAAAGATGGCTACTCTCGGCGAAATGGTCGCTCTGATAGCTCATCAGTGGCAACAGCCCCTTAATTCAATTGCTATGATTGTGCAGATGCTTGATGAACTTATAGAAGTTGATGAACCAAACAGGAAGATGCTCGTTAAGAGTGTTGAAAGTGTTATGGCTCAGGTCTCATTTATGACTAATACTATGGGTGATTTCAGAAATTTCCTGAAACCGTCTGATGTCCGTGAAAATTTTAAAATTGAAAGAGTTGTGCAGGAGGTTGTACGTCTTTATCGCCCGCAGCTTCGGCACTACGATATGAATTGCGAAATATACTTTTCTTCTGAAAATGTTAAAAAAGCAGAAGTCTGCGGATATGAAAATGAGCTTAAGAACGTTATTCTGAACTTTCTGACTAACTCCAGAGATGCTATAGAAAATGTTAAAGGTGTAAAAGGGGTAGTGCATATATTTGTTTCAGAAGACGAAGAAAAAGTTCATATATGCATAGAAGACAATGGGGGCGGTATACCTGACCACATTATGAAGCGCATATTTGACCCTTATGTCAGCTCTAAAGGAGACAAAGGGACAGGACTGGGGCTATATATGGCTAAGCTTATCGTAAAAGACAGGATGAATGGAGATATTCATCTGGAAAACACTGATATAGGTCTAAGAATCTGTATTTCATTCAAAAAGTGCTGATGATTGAATAATATTTTTGTCTGGCAGCATAGCCTTTGTGAAATTTCCTAAGTATATTACCAATATTTTCTAATGAGTAAAGCATAGATATTCTGCCGTAGAGTTTGGATAATATAAGGGGGCATAAAGCCCCCCATAGTTTATGCAGTCTAAGGCAGAACATCACGCATTTATGCGTGGATGAATGAGCTAATCACAGCTTTAGAGCTTATAAGTCATTGCGAAGAATGTAATTACGAAGCAATCTCAGGATTAACGAGTCCATAGACTGCCACAGCCCTGCGGGCTTCGCAGTGACGTATTTTGCATATGCTCTAGCTGTGACAACGAAGTTGTAACTTCGTGGATTAAGCACGTGCGAAGCAATAGAACCACTGGTTTACCCATGGAAATTTATTAGGCGTAAGTTTCATCCAGTGAGCTGTTGATCTGCTCAATGTAATTGTCAAATTTTTCCATGGTCGCCTCATATGTGTCATAACTGATGTCCGGTAACTGACCGCCGAACAGAGCCTCAGTCTGATCAAAACCTTTCTGTACAGCTTCCTTTGCTTTTTGTAAAGTTTCAGGGTCGTCCCCCGAGATTGCAACTGCGAAGTCAAACATACGCTGTGATGTTTTTTCAACACCCCAATATCCGTCTTCAGACAGCATTTCATCGAGCTGGCTCTTAACATCGCTGAGGGATTCGCCTTCGCCAAACTCAATAGATATATTGATGCTGGTGTAACTCACAGAAAATCTGCTTGCCTGAGATACAGATGTCTCAGACGCATGTTTTGCTATTTTTTCAAGAATTTTACTGATGGACTTCTGAACATATGCCTCAAGGTTTTCCATTGGGGAGATGTCCGCTGACATTATGTCCAGAACGTCGGAAAAGCCTTTTGCTTTTTCAGACGTTTCTGCTTGGGTTGTTCCTGAATCTTCTGATTTAGCAGTGTTTTGACCTTCCCTGGTCTTTGATGTCTGCTGTTCTGCGTAGCTGTAGCGCAGACCGAACGTCTGTGCGCTGGAGTTACTGATATACATTTTGATTCTCCTCTTCACCCGGAGAGATCGGGGTGAATAATTCTTCGTTATACCGTCCTTTGTTTTTGAAGAATGCTTTTAGGTTGCGCCGAAAAAAGCATAATTCAGCCTCTGTTATAAGCCGGCGTCGACTCGGCCTTACGACAGAATTGCCAACACTGATATCATGTGTTATAACACTGTTATCGTCATTCGCTGATGAACCTTAAGATGAAAAACCTACAATTTCTACATAATCTGGCACAGGGAGATGTAAGTTGCTGAGAGCATTCGATTACAAAATTTTGGTGATATTTTCGATTATTCTTGGTTTAGCCCCTTTTTATCCCATGCCTCATATTGTACAGAAACTTATTATGCTGAGAGACGGTGATTTAGTCCACCCGATAGATATTTTTGATCTGTTTTTTCATTCTGCGCCGATTATACTGCTGGCTTTGAAGTATTCTACGGATAAACTTTCCAATAAATAAAGGTTCTGTAACTTAATATTGAATAGATGTGACTTTATGACAATTTTTATGAGGAGTTTATTATGACTATTAGTAAGCTTATCAACAATCTTATGGTTGCTGATGTTAGGGCTTCAGCCGACTTCTATCGTAACTGTCTTGGGTTCGAGCTTGTCATGGCAGTCCCTGACGGTACGCACGATGCAGTGCAGAGTTTTTCTGACGGGGTCGATTACTGTTTTGCAGTTGTTAAGCACGGAGATGTGGAGATTATGCTTCAGTCCGCTGAAAGTGCAAAAGAAGAGTTTCCTGATATTTCCTTTAGTGGAGATGGTTCAGGTACGATATTATACATGCAGGTTAAAGATGTCGAAGGACTTTTCAGCTTAGTAAAAAATAACCAGAATATAATCAAAGGTTTGCATGAAGCTTTTTACGGTATGAAAGAATTCTATATGAAAGACCCGGATGGCTATATACTGGGGTTCGCAGAAAAAGGTTAGACAATTTTGATGTTTTCTTTAGCCTGAAGTTTCTGTGAAGGTTTTCCTATATAGTACCCCTGAAGATAGTCTACTCCCATTTTTTTTGCTGTTTCTGCCAGTTTCTGGTCTGATATAAATTCAGCTATGGTTTCCATTTTCAACTTTGATGCATATGAAATAATAGACTGAACGATGTCAACAGCTCTTTCATCTTTGTTAATCAATTTGATAATGCTGCCGTCTATTTTTATATAGTCAGCTTTTATCTTAAGCAGGTAGTCAAAATTAGAATAACCTGTACCGAAGTCATCAATAGCTATTTTGGCTCCCGCCAGTTTAAACTTGTAAAGAGCTGTTATGGCAGCAGAATACGAAGAGAGGCTTTCGGATTCAACTATTTCAAGTATCATACGGTTAAAAACGCCTTTTTCGTTTGCATATTCATAGATGAAGTCCATTGTTTCATGGTTTAGCAGGTCTTCCGCAGATATGTTGATACTAAACTCAATGTCAGTATCCGAGAATGCATCAATTGATTTTCCTGCTATGATCTTTGTCAGGTAAGGGTAGAAGCGTGTCTGCTTACTGATATCAAGAAAGTCCGCGGGGGGGATCACTGAGCCGTCTTGATTTATGATACGCATAAGGCATTCGTACTTGCTGTTACTTTGTTCAAGCGTATGGGCTATCGGCTGGAAGAATGGGACTACACGGTCTTCGTCTATGGCGTTGCTTATCATTTTTACGATGATAGTATTTTGCTGATATATGTTAGTATTATCAACTTCGAGGGGGTTGTATACATAATGGCTGATGTTATTTGCTTTAGCGAATTGTAAGGCAGCATCAGCATGTGCAAGGATATTGTCAGAGCCGTGAGCATATCCTGTTATTGATGTTATTATAATATCTTTTCCGGCAATGTTTACAGAATCTTTTGTTATGTTTTTTACTGCATTTTCCACGTTTGTGATGAATAGGTTTTTGTCACTCTGGTTGGAGAATACCGCAAAAACATCTGAGTGCAGCCGATAGGTGTTGTATCTGTTAAGGTTAACGTTTTCAGATAGTCTGTTTGCAAAACTCTTAAGTAGTGTATCTCCGAATTTCATTCCGAATGTTTCATTTATCTTATGGAATCCGTCAATGTCAATAATTGCGAGGTCTCCGGATCGGGAATTTTTTATCTCCAGCAGGAGACTGGCTCTGTTTTCAAGTTCGGTGAGAGGGTCAATGTGCAGATATTTCTGAAGCTGTGACTTGTTTTCAAACAGTTCAGTAACATCATGGCTTATTGCAATGTAATTTGTTATTATTCCTTCTTTATTTTTGAACGGAGTAATTGTTGTTTTCTGATAGAAATAACCACCGTCTTTAGTGAGATTTTTGATTATTCCTCTCCAGACATCCCCTTTTGTAATTGTCCCCCAGAGCTCTCTGTAAGTTTCCTGCGGGTTGTCCGGGTGACCGATCTTATTGTGCTTCATCCCTATTAGTTCATCTGCGCTGAAGCCTGTGATGTTGCACATTTGATCGTTGACATGCATCATTTCACCTTTCAGATTTGTGATGCTAACAATTGCGCTTGTATCGATGACTGTTTTGTATTGAAGCAGGTCGTTTACATAATCTTGCTGTTCGTGTTCGATCACTTTTATCTTATTGAATATTATCAGCGATATGATGACTACTCCGGTGAACATTACAAAGATAATGATGCCGTTTTTTGTCAATTCATCCGCCAGAATACTTTGGCTGATAGCCTCTTCGGTTGCGATAAGGTTATGAAAATTTTCGTAATAGAATCCTGAACCGATCACCCAGTTCCATTCCGGAAAATAAGAGACATATGCTACTTTTTCGGATCCTATATCCTTTCCCGGGATATTCCAGTAATAGCTAGTGAAGCCTTCCCCTTTAGTTTTGGCTATTTCCAAAAGCTCTCTGACTACATACTTGCCCTGAGTATCCTTCAGAGTGTACATATCGCGGGAGTACATGTTTGGGTCTATGTGAAATATTGTGTTGTAATTAGTGTCAAATATCCAGAAGTACCCGTAGTTGTTGTATCCGAAACGTTCCTTCTTAACAGTTTCAAGGATTTCGTTCTGCACTTTGGTCTTCAGAGTGTCAAAATAAATGCCGGAACCTATGAGCATGTCCAGTTTTTTATTATATTTTGCGTACCCCAGTTTTTTCTTGGAGTTGTTGCTGCCGTCAGGGGGGTAGTAATCATATTCGGCGAAAGCCTCGCCATTAGTTATTGCGGAGTTTAGAAAGTTAAAAATATCAGCAGATTGCTCATGTATATCGCTGAGTGACTTGCCGGCAAGTGTGGAGTCGCCGCCATGGTGCATAATAGTGCCTTGTTTTGATATTATATAAAAATAGCCTGTATTATGGTTCCAGGTGAATGATGCAATCAGGTTGCTGATATGCTGCTGCCCATGTTCTGTGACATGGTTAAAGTTTATATTTTCAATATAGGCTTCTGCGGAGTTGACTCTGTCCCGCAGATTTTGTTTAGTGTCTTCCAATACAGCGTTTCTTGTAGCATTAATACGCTGAATCAGCCTTGAAACTTCATTTTGTATGAGTCCTTTTTGCTGTTTTGTATAGAATTGCTTTAATTTCTGATTATTGTTGGCATTATATTCTTCAAAGATACTGTATAAGTTCCATAATATTATTGTCGAAAAGGCTGTTGCAATAGTAATTGCGGTCAGTAGTGTTATCTTGGATATATGTTTTGTCATGTAGCCACCTGCGGTTAATCATTGCAGCTTGTTTGTAGTAATAAATATACAATGTACATCTGCATTGTGTAGTGTTTTTTAGTACAGGGTAACTTCTACTCTACGGGAAGATTTATAGTGAAAATAGCGCCTGTGGGCAGCGGAGATGCACTGATTTTCCCATTCATATGTTCTTCGATGATAATTCTGGACATGTATAATCCTATGCCGGATCCGTCCTCTTTAGTGGTATAGTAAGGCTCAAACAGCTTTGTCACGGCGTTATGTTCTATCCCTATGCCGTTGTCTCTGATGTAAATATTAAGCTTGCCACTGCTTTTTTCCAGTTCCACAGAGATTTGCCCCTGAACATGTTCTGTGGTTTTTCTTTTACGTTCAAGGATAGCATCTACGGCGTTATTCATTATGTTGATAATAACCTGTTTGAATTCAGCGGGAACTCCTGTTACAGAGAAATCTTTGAGCCTGCCTATAAAATCGATAACATCCCTGTCGTGCGCTTCGTTCGTGGAGTTGTCTTTGGTGTATGCCATATGAAAGCTGATGTCACTGTTGAAAAGCCTTGCGAGTATGAGCCCGAAAACTTCATGGAATATCTTCAGAACCATAAATTCTTCTTTGTTCTGGCTTGTACGGAAGAAAGTTTTAAGGTCTTCCATAGTTTTGGATATGGTTTTAACCAGAGACATAGAGTCTATTGTTAAATCATGTATGTATTCGCTGTCCAGTTCATCTGCGATATATGCGTCTTCAAGGTCTTCTATGTTTATTCCGAGGGCACTGAGAGGCTGTCTCCATTGGTGCTCGATAGCGCTGATCATCTGCCCCATGGCGAGAAATCTTGACTGCTCGAACAGAACCTGTTCGTTTTTCTTCCGTTTATCTGTTTCTTCAACGACAGTTTTTGCCAGTTCCAGATTAAGTTTTTCCAGTTCTTTCTGCTTGTTTTTAAGCTCTTTTTCAGCTTCGATCTGTTCAGTGATATCGTGAAAGATATGTACGCACTCCCCTGTGGGAAGGTTATAAATATAGCTGTTCAGCCATCCTTTGAAATGTTCGTCTTCGTAGTAATGTGCTTTGATCCTGACAGGGCTGCCGGTTTCCTGTACTTTTTTGATAGTATCCTGTAAACCATACTGTACAGCACTTTTGAGCACCATGCTGATGGGCTTGTTAAGGATGTCAGTTCGTTTGCGCCCGATCATCTTTGCGGCAGATTCATTAATATCTACAAGTACATATCTTGCGCCAAAGTCCTGAAGTTCATAAACAGCCACGCCGCTTGTCATATTATTAAAGAGCTCTTTGTATTTGTATTCGCTTTCACGCACCGATACATCATTCTTATGTTTATGCAGAGCAAGCTCAATAGTGGTTTGCAGAGTGCTTTCATCATACGGAGTATATATATACCCGTAGTGATCCGTTTTCATTGTCTGGTAAAGGGTTCTGCTGTTGATCGCCTCAGTGAAATATATAACAGGGGTGCTGAATTCTGTCTGTACAGTAGTAGCTTTTGCTATAATATTTTTGTCAGCATGAACTGACATGTCAACTATCAGTATATTTGGGTTGAACGCTTTAATGACTTCGTTCAGGTTTTCCAGCCGGAAGCTCATCCTCTTTGTTGCATAACGTAGAGTTTTAAGAGCTGATTCCAGACTTCCTGTTGAGCCTGTTTTGTATTCAACAATAAGTATTTTTCTATTTTTCATATTTTATACCTGATAGTTATATCAGATTCATTAACAGATACAGCGTATTTAATCAAGCATATTAAAGACCACGTAGAAAAGGCTCAGGCTTTTCAGTCTAGACTTTGGTAACGTTGAACACTGCGATCAGGTTCAGGTCTTCGAGTAGGTTATGGAGTCTTTCTGTGTATACTTTCAGGCTGATCTTAAGCCCGTCCCCGTGTACGCTTTTCGTGAAAAGTCCTATGATGGATGACGTAATAGTCATTGAGTCTCTTATTTCAATCATTACAGAAGTTTTGCCCTGAGCTATAACCTTACCTAGAGCGGATTTTATAGAAGAGTAGTCCTCGATGGTTTTCATCTCTCCTGTAATGATCAGGTTGCCGTCTTTATCGGTAGTAATGTTCATATTTACACCTTGTTTGATATATAGTTTTGCTTTTCTCTTTATGTTATTATAAACTTAATTTTGAAAGAAGAAAATAAAATCTACCTTAAAGGTTGTTATGAGTGATTCAAGTATTCTGAGGGATATTACAAAAGACCTTACTGTGCTTTGCGTTGATGACGAACCCCTCGCAAGGGAATACCTTTCTTTAAAGCTTAAAAGAAGCTTTAAAGAGGTCTATACTGCTGATGACGGCATGACTGGTCTTGAGGTTTTTCATTCTGAAAAGCCCGATCTGATCATCACTGACAACCGTATGTCCTATATGGACGGTATAGAGATGATTATGCAGATCAGAGAGGAAGACCCCGACATCCCTATTATACTGACGACTGCATATACAGAGAAAGATGCGCTTGTTGATGCCATAAACTGTAATGTGAACCAGTTTCTGTCAAAACCTCTGGACGCAAAACAGCTTGAAAGAGCCATCGAGAAGTCCATGCTGCCTATAGTTAATGCGCGGCTGGCGGAAAAAACTCTCCGGCAGGAGCTGGAACTCCTTCAATACAGAGAAAAATACCACTCGCATCAGGAAAATAACGCCTTTAAAAAAGAACTCAGCCTCATTCTTAATGACTATTTTCTGCAAAAATTCGATATAAAAAATAAATATAATGAAAAATACAGCGTTTTTATGAATATTTTTTACAGACCGCTGGATGTCCTCAGCGGAGATATATATTCCATTCGTAAGCTCGCTGACGGGACGACTCTGATATTTCTTGCAGACTCCATGGGCAAGGGGTTGTCTGCATCGGTAACATCCATTCTGACAACGTCTTACATTAACCATATCATAGACACCGAGGATTTTGAGGTGACATCCAGCCTTAAAAATATAATTTCCTGTTTTAACAGGTACATCAAAGGTATTCTGCTGGATGATGAGATACTCTCCATCATGTTTCTTAAACTTGATTTCTTTGAAGAAACTATGGAATATGCTAATTTCAGCTCTCCTCCGATTTTTATAAAAGATAAGGAAGGGGAAGTTGTTTCCTTGAAGTGTAATAACCCTCCACTGACAAAATATCTGGACAGCTTTAAAACACAGATTTGTGATACCGCGCAGGTGGTGGGGATCCTTGCCATTACAGATGGTCTTTACGAAAGTACAGCAAAAGACGGTGATATCATAATGAGCAGAGTAAAGGACTATTATGAAAGAAACATTATGAAGACTGATTTTCATAATGATGTCCGCGAGTTCGTAGATGATGCCGATGATGATGTGTCTTGTATTCATATCACCAAGCTGAGTCCTTGTGACTCACAGTGTCATAAATATACATTCAGCTCGTCTCTTAAAAATGTCGGTAAGGCAATCGAATGGCTTGAAGCATTCTTCAATAAAGAAGGACTTGATATTGAGGATTCATCGATGCTGACTCTTGCTTTTACTGAGCTGACTATGAATGCTTTTGAACATTCGGTACTGGAGCTGGACAACAGACGAAAATATAAAATGATAAATGATGGTCTTTATGATGACTACATCAATACAGCAGTCAGTGATAAAGAAATATTGGTCGCTGTGGGACTTCGGAGTCTGTTTGGAAAGAGATACGTATATATAAAGATAAATGACGAAGGTACAGGTTTTGACCCGCATTCTCTTAAAATCTGGATGTATGATAAAGAGCAGAATGACGGGAAAGGTGTAAAGATATCACGTCGTATTATCGATGAAATATACTACAGCCAGGACGGTAAAGAAGCTACTATTATCAGAGTTCTGGAAGATTAGGAGACTATGAACCTCCTTGTGCTGAATCAACTGGAGATGCACGGTGGAAAAGCAGTTGTCACAGACTGGCGGGCATCCCACATCCGTTATGTTCTGAAGTCTGCTGAAGGGGAAACCATAAAAGCCGGCATTCTGAACGGCGAAATAGGTAAGGCAGTCATTGAGGATATCAGTGACTCAGGCGTTACAGTCAGTTTTCAGCCGGAGAAAGCACCTCCGGAAGCTTGTGATGTTTCATTAATTTTAGCTCTTCCCAGACCAAAGGCGTTTCGCAGGATACTGTTTGGTATCGTTACTGCCGGTGTCAAGGATGTTCATGTCATAAACACATGGAGGGTTGAAAAGAGCTACTGGCAAAGTCCTTATCTTTCAGATGAAAACATAAATAAATACTGCCTTGAAGCATTAATGCAGTGCCGTGATACTGTCATGCCTGATATACATTTCTACCGTTTTTTTACAGATTTTTTCGAAGAGGGTCTGCCGACCATCCCTGAGAAGCGCACAAGGTTTATCGCTCACCCATATGGAGATTCAGGAGCTTTTGTTCGGTCTCCTGCTGCCGTTGCCATTGGTCCGGAGGGCGGTTTTATTGACAGAGAGCTTGAAACTTTTATCAGGGCAGGCTTTACTCCTTTCAGTCTTGGTGAGCGAATCCTTACAACTGAGCATTTTGTGCCATTTGTGCTGGGAAGTGTCAGTAATTAGTGTTATAAATATACTGTATTTTAGTTTTCACGCTTATTAAAAATCGCGGATATTCATGTTTAAAATCAAATCAGAAATATCGGATAAACTAACTCTCAAAGAGTATCTGAGCTAAATGATGAGGTAAGTAATGTTCTACGAATTTGACAGGCATTTTGATATTGCGGACTACAACGGGGCGGGCTTACTGCGTTCTGACAGTATCTTGAAGATCTTTCAGGAAGCTGCAATATTCCATTCTACCAGTGTGGGGTTCCCGACAGAAAGCTACATGGGCAGCGGAAGCATATGGATGCATAATAAAAATCTGTTCAAAGCGGACAGGCTGCCTGATTTCAGACAGAAACTTAAAGTTAAAACATGGTCAAGAGGGATAGATAAATTTAAAGGATATCGTAACTACGAAATATATGCGGACGGCGAGAAGTGTATAACGGGCAGTAGCATATGGATTTATCTGAACATAGAGAAACGAAGACCTGTGAGACCCGCAGAGGACATTGTTGCAAGTTATGAGAGTGAAGATGTGCCAGTTTTTGGTGACAGGATCAAGAATCTGAATTTTACAGAACCACCTTTTAACGGGGACGAAAAAAATATCACTGTCCGACCTGCGGATTTTGATGTGAACGGACATGTGAGCAATGTTACCTATGGACAGTTTCTGGATACTGTTCTTGTTGCGGACGGGGTGGATATATCCGGTAAATTTGTAAGTTTGGCATATCTGCATGAGATAAAACCCGAAGTGAAAGATGTTTCGGTTCGGTGCGCAAAGGTGGACGGCAAGTATTTGATCGGAGTATACTCAGGTGATGTATGTAATTGTATCGGTGAGGTATCGGATGAGTAAGAAAATCGTAATTTCCGGAGTGTCGAAGGGGCTTGGATATCAGCTTGCAGAGGCTTTTACTGTTATGGGGCATAAAGTTGCCGGATGCAGCAGATCTGGTGAGGGACCTTGCTGTATGGTCTTGTGTTCTTCCGTGGACATCACCGAACCGCTTTCTGTAAAGGCTTTTGCTGATAATGTGATCTCTGTGATGGGTGCCCCCGATATCCTTATAAATAATGCAGCTGTTATGAACAGGCCTGCAAACGTATGGGAAGTGCCGGCTGATGAATTTAATATGCTTATGGATATAAATGTGTCGGGAACGATGAATGTTATCAGAGCCTTTTATCCTGCTATGGAGAAGAGCGGGGAGGGCGTGATTGTGAATATGAGCTCCGGATGGGGACGCTCCGTGTCGCCGAAAGTTGCGCCATACTGCGCATCGAAATACGCTATTGAAGGGCTGAGTATGGCTATGGCTCAGGAAGTTCATGGGGGGATTGCTGTGGTCAGTTTGAACCCCGGATTTATAAACACTGATATGGTTAAAGGCGTCTTCGGTACCGAGGCATCTTCAGCAGAAGATCCAGCTGAATGGGGAAAAAGAGCCTCATCATTTATTCTTAAGCTCGGTCGCAATGACAACGGGAAGCAGTTGACTGTATGATGGGTTCTGAAAAAAGGACAGGTTTCCAGTCGGCGGTGGCAGCTTTTGTTATGTGGGGCGCACTCCCTATGTACTGGAAGCTTTTGCATTCAGTGCCGGCTGAAGAGATACTTGCACATAGAATAATCTGGTCTGCCGTCATCGTTTTTATAATTCTGGTTGTTCAGAAACGTCTGCCGGAGCTTTTTAGCCTTATTAAAGACAAACGTACTATGCTGCTTATGCTTGGCTCGGGACTTCTTATCGGCGGGAACTGGTTTACATACATATGGGCAGTAAATCACGATAGAGTTCTTGAAACCAGTATGGGATATTTCATTTGCCCGATGGTTAGTATCCTTCTCGGTTATATCTTTTTTCAGGAGAAAATCAGAGGCTTTATGAAACCCGCTGTACTTTTTGCTATTGCCGGAGTGCTCGTAATGGGGCTCGGTTATGGGAAGTTCCCTGTTACAGCTTTTATACTGGCAGTCAGCTTTGGATTTTATGGTCTTTTCCGAAAGAAAATCGATGTTAAACCTTTGCCTGGGCTTTTTATTGAAGCGACTGTGCTTATGCCCCCTGCCTTCATCTACCTGCTGTATCTTCATATGCATGGAGGTGGTGTTTTCTTGACTAATACTCACGATACTATTTATCTGGTTGGTACAGGCATTGCAACATCTGTTCCTCTGCTTCTCTTTGTTGTTGGTGCGTCGAGGATACGCCTCGGCACTATCGGAACTTTGCAATACATTGCGCCAACAATGGGGTTCTTTATAGGCGCTTTTTTATATAATGAGCCTCTTGGGGGAGCGAAGGTCACAACTTTTGTTTTGATATGGATAGGTGTTATATTATATATGTGGCAGCTTTATCTGGACACGAGAAAGCAGATCTGAAGCTTTTGTGCCTGTGACAAGCTTTAACCTCTCTTTATGAATGCCCCGTTGCCTCGTAACAGTCAAACAAATGCGATATGGCAGTTGTTATTATTAGTAAGAATAAGAGTAAAAGCTCAAGATTTGCTTCCAGTTATTAAGATCAGGGTGCATATTCAGTTCAGCAGGTGTAGCTGAATTCGAGTTATAGTATATTTAATTTTGATGGAGCGAGCTTTAAACATAAAAAAGGCGGCACATTTTATGTACCGCCAGTGTGAAGTAATTTTATACTTTGGGAGTAATCACTTCAGAGATGGTTTCAGTGTACCATCTGTTGGAGCAGGGAGTATCGGGTACTCAACCTTAGGCTGAACACCTGTTGCTGTCAGAAGAAATGCAGTGATTTTCTCGATATCTTTATCGGAAAGGTCAGCACCGATCTGTGAGTCATTCATTACTGCGACTGCCTCCTGAAGACCCCATACTGCACCAGAGTGAAAGTAAGGAGGAGTTATTTCAATATTTCTGAGAGATGGTGATTTGAACATAAATTCATCATCTTTTGCATGTGTTACAGAGAAACGTCCCTTGTCGCCAGCCATGATATCTTTCCCAGGCATATTTACCACGCCCATAGCATAGTAGTCATCGCCGCCCATGTTTATGCCGCCGTGACATGATGCGCATCCGTTGTCGATGAAAAGTTTAAGACCTTCTTTTTCTGTATTGCTAAGAGCAGCAGAGTTACCGTTAAGGAATTTATCAAACCTAGAGTCAGGAGTGATAAGAGCAGCCTCAAAAACTTCAATTGCTTTTGCCATGTTGTCAAAAGTCACCGGATCTTTTTCACCAGGGAAAGAACTTTTGAAAAGCTCTACGTACTCAGGCATACTTTTAAGAGTTTTTACAACGTTTTCAGGTGTGTTATTCATTTCAACACCAGCCTGAATAGGACCTTTAGCTTGTTCAGCCAGGTCTTTAGCGCGTCCATCCCAGAACTGGGCTACGTTGTAAACGGAGTTAAGAACAGTAGGAGCATTTCTTGGTCCCTGTTTCCAGCCGTGACCAGTAGAGGTTGGTTGATAATCCATGCCGCCCATACCAACGTTGTGACATGAGTTACAGCTTATGAATCCGCTTTTAGAGATTCTTGGCTCGAAAAAGAGCATTTTCCCAAGCTCGAGTTTGTCTGCTGTCGCAGGGTTGCCCTCTATTTCAGGTGGATAGGCAGGGATAGGTTTGAAAATTCCCTGAGCTTCTGTCATAAGAGCATCGGACGCAAATGCGGTCATTGTGCAGACAGCCATTATAGTAGCTGTGAGCATAATCTTGCTGAAAGAAAAAACTTTGGTTGCTGTGTTCATTATTAAACCTCCATGAACGTTAAACAGTAAACATTGTCATTTGATAAATATTAAACCAGAATTTCTGCCCTGTAAATATTAAAAATTATTAAATGATAAAAAATTTTTCATAGAATTTATCAGGTTTTGTTAATCTTTTTTATTTATAACTACTTATAAATAAAAGACTAAATTAGTGTTCTTATTTTATGGTAAACTGTTTTCTGTTTTCATTGTTATTTTAGTTTGTGCATGAACTTTGATTATCTTTAGATAAAATTTCTCCGATATTATTGTTTGGTTAGCCAGCTATAGAACTGTTATTTTGTACCCATTACAAATATATCCTTTAAGAATATATTACACCCCAATCACCGGCTGTCATAGTCAGTTTTGCTTGTGGGGTTTTAGATTAAAACACTAATGAGCACTCTGCACAGAAAAATAATGGCAGCAAGGTGTAAGAAGCGAACCATTTTTCTCAGCCAATTATAGTAATTAGCTTATTTATCTCAGATTTTGTTATTTACTTCCTTCTTCAAAACCTTCTTTAAAATCTTTAGCAGCGTCCTTGGTATTTTCGATACCTTCTTTTACTGTATCCTTCCCTTTTTCATATCCGTCTTTAACAGAATCCTCGATCTTTTTTGCTGCTTTACCGGCTTTTTCACCAGCTTCTTCAGATTTACTCTGGCACCCGGCGAGCATTATTGAAGCTGCCAGCATAAAAATTGTGACAAGTCTAAGTTTCATAATAGCCTCCTAATAGTTATACCACTACATGATATTAATTTCGACACACTTTCAGAGCATAGGTTCATGAATGCCTGAGAACTATCTCTGTGATTTCTGGTTCAGCCCCTATCCTTAGAGGCGGCCCCCAGTACGCAGTACCTTTGCTGACATAAAGGCTCATATTATTAATCTCATAAAGACCTTTGACGAATTCATGAAATAGATAGATAACATATGTCCATGGAAAATACTGTCCGCCGTGAGTATGACCGGAAAGCTGAAGGTCGTATCCGTGCTCCGCAACCTCTCTCGCTATTTCAGGTCTATGAGAAAGGATGACAGAGAAGTCATAAGGAGATTCTGTCTGCTTGGCCTTTGCGGGATCGTAGCGTTCATAGCCAAACCGGTCGGCGTGGATATCGGGTATCCCGGCTAAAAGAAGATTGGCGCCATTGTGTGGAATGATCTCATTACTGTTGTCTAATACTTTTATGCCTAGTTCTCGTATTTTTCTAAGCCATGCAGATGCCCCTGAGTAATATTCGTGGTTTCCTGTCACAAAGTATGTGCCGTATTTCGATTGTAGGTTGTTCAGAGGGGTAATGTAATCAGCAATATACTTGGCAGCCCCATCCACAAGATCTCCTGTGATGACAACAATATCCGGACTAAGAGTATTTGTCATTTCGACAATCCTTCTGACCTTTCCAGCGCCTATGGTCGGTCCAACATGTATGTCTGTAAGCTGTACAATTTTGAAACCATCTATGGCTGCATTCAGCCCGTTCTTTTTTATTTCGATTGTTTTAATTACAGGATCCCCCACAGCTCTGTAAAAGCCGTATCCGCTGACAGGTACGACAGCAAGGCTCATGGCAGACCCCATAGTTTTTGACAAAAAATGCCTTCTCGCAGGTGAAAACCTTGAGGATGATTTTGAAACTACATATCCAAAAATATTCACCGCAACTTGTATGACCGAAGCACAAAAAAGAATGCTGACTACCCCCACAGTAAAATAGCCAATCCATGAAAGCGTTGTCAGTAAATGGTTAAAACCTGACTTAGCAATGAGTATTCGCGCTGCGACAGCGAGATACATAGCCACAAACATCAGCAGTCCATAGATTAGATATCTTTTTTTGTTAAAAAGAATCCTTGCGCTAAAAACAGCCATAAAAAGCATTATCAGGGATGCAATGAAAAAAAACATTTAGTTCTCCAGAGCCTCAACTATCAGGGCTTAACTTATTCGTAATAAAGCAGCCTGCTTACAGACAAGATAGGTCTGCTTATGAAAAATGCAAGTTTATCTGCTGGCTTAGAACAGGCACAGGTCGATATAAATCTGGGGAAAATTGGCTCCAGATATCAGCAGAACTATTACATACCTGGAAAAGATTTAATAAATTATCTGCATTTTTGCCCTATCTTTTATAATATCAGAAATAACTATTGAAAGGGGTGGGTTGTTTCAGGGTGGAGGGCTGATTTTTTGTTTATGCAGTTATGGTTGTGAGTTAAACACAGTATTATCTCGCAAAAAAAGGGGAACCAGATGGCTCCCCTTCTATATAAAAGTGTCGATATCCTAAACTATTAAACTTGGTTATCGAGGAGAAGCTTTCTGATATTCATAATAGCTTCTGTCGGGTTGAGTTCTTTCGGACATGCTTCCACACAGTTGTAGATAGTATGGCATCTCCAAACACCGTGCTTGTCGTTAAGCATCGGCAGGCGCTCTTCTGCTCCCTCATCTCTGGAGTCTACTATGTATCTCCACGCTCTGAGGAATGCATTAGGTCCGAGATACTTCTTGTCAGCCCAGTAGGAAGGACAGGAAGAAGAGCAGCATCCGCAAAGGATACACTCATAAAGACCATCAAGTTTTTTACGGTCTTCCGGAGACTGGTAGATCTCTTTATCAGGGTTAGGAGATTTTCTGATAAGATAAGGCTTAACAGTGATGAATTTGTTAAAGAAATCATCAACGTCAGTAACCAGGTCTCTCATTACGTTCATACCAGGCAGTGGCTGAATTATAATGTGATCTGCACCGAGATCTTCAACTTTTGTCATACATGAGAGCATGTTAACACCGTTAACGTTTATACCGTCAGAACCGCAAACACCTTCACGGCAAGAACGGCGGTATGTCAAAGTTGGATCCTGTTCCCATTTAATCTGGTTCAGAGCATCAAGCATCAGGTAACCGGGTCTTCTGATTTCGACCTGATATGTCTGATAATATGCTTCTTTATCTTTGTCAGGGTCATACCTGAATATTTCAAAAGTAACTGTTTTCATATTAGTACATCCTCCCCTTAATAGACTCTAGGTTTTGGAGGGAAAGATTCAACAGTAAGAGGTTGCTGACGAACCTTTCTGTACTCTACCCTAGGTGTCTTGAGGTCTTCTTCAAGATACACTTCTGTGTGCTTGAGGAAGTTCGCATCGTCTCTGTCCGGATAGTCATCACGGAAGTGACCGCCACGAGACTCTTTTCTGAGGAGAGCTGCCTGTGTACAGGATTTTGCAACAAGAATCATGTTGTTAAGCTCAAGCGCCTCAATAAGGTCGAGGTTATAAACGGAAGACTTATCATTGACTTTATAGTCATCCATTTTAGCCTCTATCTCAAGGAGTTCCGCATAACATTCTGTCATGAGTTCTTCTGTTCTGAACACGGACATCTTCTTCTGCATAACGTCTGTAAGCTCGCCCCAAATTTCGCCGAATGTGTGTTTACCATCAGCATTCGCGAACTTATTGAGTGTTGCCAGACCTTCACTGCCTGCATCCTCAGCGAGAGGAACAAGAGTATTTTCTGCTGCATATTTAGCAGCCTGCTCACCGGCAGTACGACCAAATACAACAAGGTCAAGGAGTGAGTTAGTACCAAGCCTGTTAGCACCGTGGACAGAAGCGGAAGCACACTCACCCGCAGCAAAAAGACCGGGTACATATTCTTCACCATCCATGTTGCCTTTGATAACCTGTGTAAGGTATCCGGTTGCGATACCACCATTCTGGTAGTGAGCTGTCGGAGTAACAGGAATCGGCTCTTTCGTACAGTCAACACCGGCAAAAACAAGGGAGAGTTCGTGGATACCAGGAAGTTTCTCCATGATGTTTTCAGCACCGATGTGATCGATTTTAAGAAGAACGTGATCTTTGTTAGGGCCTACGCCGCGCCCCTGAAGAACCTCAAGCATCATCGAACGGGAAACAATATCCCTAGGTGCGAGGTCTTTGATGGTAGGAGCATATCTCTCCATGAAACGTTCGCCCTGAGCATTCAGTAGTATACCGCCCTCGCCACGTACACCCTCGGTAATGAGGTTACCTGCACCGTAAATGCCTGTCGGGTGGAACTGAAAGAACTCAGCATCAGACCAGCTCATCCCTTTTCTCATAGCGAGAGCGAGACCGTCACCTGTATTGATGTGGGCATTGGAATTTGTCTGGAAGATACGGCAGTTACCACCAGTGGCAAAAACTATAGCTTTTGCGTTAAATATGTGGAGTTCGCCGTTCTGGATATCGTAACAGAGTACACCGTTAACCTGACCTTCGTTAACAAGAAGCTCAAGAGCATAAAATTCACTGTAAAAGTGTGTACCCTGATCAACAGATTTTTCGTACAGAGTCTGAAGCATAGCATGACCAGTACGGTCAGCAGCATAGCAGGCTCTTTTTACAGCTCTTTTACCGAACTCCGCAGTGTGACCGCCGAAAGGTCTCTGGGCAATTTTGCCATCGGGAGTTCTGGAGAAAGGGAGACCAATGTGTTCAAGAGCGATGATCATCTCCGGAGCTTGTTTTGTCATATACTCGCAAGCATCCTGATCCGCAAGATAGTCGGAACCTTTCACTGTATCAAACATGTGCCAGTGCCAGTGGTCTTCTTCCAGATTACCAAGTGCAGCAGAGATACCGCCCTGTGCAGAAATGGTGTGTGATCTGGTAGGGTAAACCTCAGACACAACAGCTGTTTTGCAGTGCTGAGAAGCAACCTGTGCCGCATTAAGACCGGCACCGCCCGCACCAACAACAACAACATCAAACTTATGATATTCAATTTTTACTGACATACCTTATAACTCCTTACATTACCTTAACGGCGAGAATCACGAGTGTGATAGCGCATATCCAGTAAGCGCCGTATATCACGCCTCTCCAGCCTTCACTGGGGACATAGTCGTCGGTTATCATTTTAAAGCCGTTAAATGTGTGAAATACACCAAAAGCAGCGGCAGGACCTGTGATGATCTGCATCATACCAGCGCTTCCGCCTTTGATCATGGAGAAAAAGTGTACGAACACAACGAGAATCAGGATAGCACCTGAAACCCTTTGCATAAGCCATCCGACTGTACCAGAATCACTGGCACCCATATATTTGTAGTTATTCATTCCAGTTCCCCCTTACGCTGTAAAGATCGGTATTATACCGATGATGGTTATTACTAGTGTGAGAAAAACTACGGCCATAAAATACTTCTTAAACGTTTCTCTCTCTGCAGCAGCGCCGAATTCCATTAGAAGGATTCTTACACCGTTAAACGCATGATAAGAGAAGCTGGCAAGAAGAAGAGCTTTCACAAACGAAAGCGAAACAACACTCTGGAACGGAGCAACAACACCGGATACACCAAGTATGTGCATAATCAGATAAGATCCGATAATCACACCTGTGATACGGTGAAGAAGCCATGCTACCATTCCGGGGTGTTTGCGGTACCCAGTTTTCTTTGGGTAGGTTACAAGGTCTTTCCTTGGCATCTTACACTCCTGAAAAAAGTTTTTAAGATACAAACACTGTTAAAATCTCAATTATTTTTACTATCATAATGAGTGTGGCATGTCAACCAGATTGTATACAATATACAGCATATATTTCATTTTTTCCCAATAAAACAAACGATTTCCTGACACTGTCTATAAATTATATATTATTAAACTCTGTTATAAAAAGCCAACTCGCTTGTTATGGGTAGGAGCTGAAGGTGGTCTCTTTTTGTTTACCTGTGCTCACAATATTCACTGATACTTAAGAAAAATTTACACTCAGGAAATATTCTACACTTTTTAGAACTATCATGGTGCTGTATTCATATCCACCATTGGTACACATGGCAGAGATTCGCAGCTATCAATGTTGACAAACACAAATCGAAACGGTTTAATTGTTTGTATGCACTTATATTATTTCCGGGTGATTAATGAAATTTGAAATTGGCAGAGAGGCAAGAGCTCTACTTTTAAAAACTGCAAGAGAGAGCATCCGGTCTTATCAGCAGGGTGCTGCCTATGAGCCTGAAGAGATACCGAAAGAGCTGAACTTTGAGAGCGGGTGCTTTGTTAGTCTTAATATAAGAGGACGGCTGAGGGGCTGTATAGGGAATTTCAGAAGCGACCTCAATATTGTTAAAAATGTATCAGAGATGGCTTGTAAGGCTGCATTTGCAGATCCGAGATTCGGTCCTCTGTCAGTTGATGAGCTCTGCATATGCAATATAGAAATTTCTATTCTTTCACCTATGGTTAAGGCCTCTGCTGAAGAAATAACAGTTGGCAGGGACGGAATCTATATACTCAAGGGTCTCAGTAGAGGAGTGCTCCTTCCGCAGGTGGCTGTTGAAAATGGCTGGGACAGAGAAACATTTCTTAATCAGACATGTGTCAAGGCAGGATTGCCGGAAGATGCATGGAAGGAAGCCGACACAGAGATACTTAGTTTCGAGGCTCTTGTATTTAATGAAAACAACCTGATCTAAAGAGGATGGTCTATGAACAAAACATACGCTTGGAAAGTCGGTGGTCCGGCTGGATTTGGAATTAGCTCCATAGGGCCCGTTTTTGCAAATATTCTGAAAAAATGCGGTTACTATGTACACGGATACCTTGAATATCCGTCACTAATCAGAGGCGGTTACAACAGCTATCAGATGGTTTTCTCCAAAGACCCTGTTTATGCTCCGAGGAAACGTATAGACATATACCTTGCCCTCGCCGATGTCTGTTTTGAAAAAGAACATTTTGATGATGACACTGTTGTGATAGGCGATTTCGAAAACCTTAAAAAAGCTGACGGCGCAAAAGGGAACAAGGTTGATGTCCCACTGAAAAAACTTGTGGATGACATCAATGGTAAAGAGATTATGAAAAATACCGCAGCACTCGGTGCATCTATAGCGGCGCTCGGTTTGCCGAAGGATATACTTGAGGAGGTTGTCAGGGGAAGCTATCCGGCTAAAATTGCAGAGCCCAACGTCAAAGCTGCCCTTGCCGGCTTTGACGCCTGCGATAAGAAAATTGAAGGTGTGGAAGTTTCTTCTGCTGATGTGTGCAGCAAATGTGCGGTAATGTCCGGCAACGAAGCTGTCAGTATAGGCGCTATACGTGCCGGAGTAAGCTTTTACAGCACTTACCCTATGACCCCCGCAAGCACTATATTGCATTTTCTGGCGAAACAGGCTCGCAACTACGGGATAGTCGTAAAACACACAGAAGACGAAATATCCGGCATAAACATGGCTGTAGGTGCGGCACACGCCGGAGCCAGAGCCATGACAGGTACATCCGGCGGCGGTTTTGCATTGATGAACGAAGGTTTCGGGCTTGCGGCGATCACCGAAACACCCGTTGTGGTTGCTCTTTCACAAAGACCAGGTCCTGCGACAGGTATGCCTACGTGGACTGAGCAGGGGGATCTGCACTATGCCCTTAACGCATCTCAGGGGGAGTTCCTCCGTGCGGTTTATACTCCGGGTGATCTTCGGGAAGCATACGAACAGACCTTTGACGCCTTTAACTTAGCAGAAAAATATCACATACCTGCAATTATTCTTCTTGATAAATTTATCTCAGAATCTGTGTTTATGACAAACGAGATGAATCCTACATACGGCGAACTCAACAGAGGTGCGCTATTTGAAGGTAATGATGACGAGCCATATGCACATTTTCCTAGATATGAAGAAACAGAGAACGGGGTCGGGACAAGAAGCATACCCGGCACTCCCGGCGGACTTTTTATAGCAAGCAGCAACGAACACGATGAAAAAGGGTTTGTGTCTGACACATCGGAAATGCGTATACAGCAAACTGACAGAAGGTATAAAAAAGAACCTTTCGTTGCGGATGAAATGCCGCATCCTTTTCTCGTTGGTAAAGAAGATGCAAAACTTACTTTTGTATGTTTCGGTTCGATGAAGCAGATTCTGCTGGAAGCTATTAAAAGCGAAGACAGATTCAATTTTATTCACTTTCCTGCTGTAAATCCCCTTAACTGGGACAAAGTTGCAGAACTATTAAAAGGTAAGAATTTAGTAGCTTTTGAGAATAATAAAACCGCCCAGCTTAAGGCTCTGATAGCTAAGAAAACCGGAATTCTCATCGAAAAAGAATTTCTGAAATACGACGGACGCCCCTTCTTCACCGAGGAAGTCCTCGAATATGTTAAGGAGGTGCTTTAATGAAACCACTTGATTACAACACAGGGAAGATACCTGTATGGTGTCCAGGGTGCGGTAACTTCGCAATCTGGAACAGTATCAAAAAAGCCCTTGCATCTGTTGATATGGAACCCCATAAACTCGCTCTCGTGTCTGGTATCGGGTGTTCCGGTAAGATGATAAACCATGTACGCAGTTATGGATTTCACGCACTGCACGGTAGGGCTCTGCCTGTTGCCACTGGTATCAAGCTGGCGAACCCAGATATGACAGTTCTTGTGAACGGAGGTGACGGCGACGGTTACGGGATGGGTATAGGGCACCTTATACACGCTATCAGAAGAAACATTGACGTCACATATGTAGTTCATCACAATAAAGTATATGGTCTTACAACTGGTCAGGCTGCCCCGACATCACCGGAGGGGACAGTTTCAAAATCCACACCGTTTGGTGTTGTGGACTCACAGCTTAATCCACTTATACTTGCCATGGCAGCAGGCGCAACATATGTTGCCAGAGGTTATTCCGGCGAATCTGATCAGCTTGCAGAACTTATCGAAGGCGGAATCAGACACAACGGTTTCGCATTGATAGACGTTCTTCAGCCATGCGTAACTTTCGGCGGTGAATATAAGTATGACTATTATAATGACAGAGTTGTAAAAATGGATGAGATACCGTCTCACGACAAAGCTATAGAGCTGGCTCAGGACACTGATCACTACCACTTGGGCGTGTTCAGCCAGTACGACAGACCGGCTTATAACGAGCAGCACCCTGAGATCACAAAGGGGATAACAGCCAAAGACGTGACAAACCTTATACAGGAATACGTTTAACATTATATCTGCCCCTTGCATTTAGATGTGAGGGGCTGTTTTTTTATAAAATCACTGATACTGATAGTTCGGGCTGAATGTATTAGAAGTATTCCGGTCTCAATATCTCCCTTTTTGGTGCTTTCGTCTGGGTGTAGCTACACTCAAAATTTTACAATACAGAGCAATCCTAAACAGTTTAAACGATTAAAAGATAAAGACGTAAGCTATTGAATATCTTATAAGTTATTGAAAGATAAGAAACGCCCTCGGCATGACTCGAACATGCGACACCTTGATTAGGAATCAAGTGCTCTATCCTCCTGAGCTACGAGGGCTGGAGAAAAATAATTACTTACTTGATGCTTTTTTGTCAAGATATATTATTTATCTTTATAGCATATTGATGTATATATTACTGAATAAGTACACTTTGAAACTGATGAGGTATAAATGATATATCCGTATTTTCTTTTGAACAAGCATGTAAATGTACACCCTGTTGTCCGTTTAAGTGGTGACCCGCTTATGATTATCCTGGACGAGTCTATGGTTAAAGAGCTTCTTGAAATGTCTGGC
The DNA here is from genome assembly GCF_000025725.1 of Denitrovibrio acetiphilus DSM 12809. GTDB lineage: Bacteria > Chrysiogenota > Deferribacteres > Deferribacterales > Geovibrionaceae > Denitrovibrio > Denitrovibrio acetiphilus. The sequence goes on along the minus strand of NC_013943.1, from coordinate 2,100,809 downwards.
GATTCGGAAGGGATAAATGACTGCTTCGATAACTTTATAAAAGCATCGGGCAGCTCATGGGCAGTAGGCATGTATATGGAAAACAGGGAGTCTATATTATCTCAGTATCAGCAGATGGCAGTGGATAGGCGGTATTATCATCTGGGAATTGATATATGTGCTCCGGCAGGAACACCTGTTTATGCTCCTCTGGATGGTGTTGTGTATGAATCAGGTTATGAGAAAGGGGAGGGGAATTACGGAGGATATGCTATACTTAGGCATGCTATTGGTACTTCAGAACCTTTTTATTCTATGTATGGGCATATGAGTGTTAAAACTCTCCCTGCCGAAGGGGCGGCACTTAAAGCCGGAGACATGATAGCTGAGATAGGCGATCTGCACGAAAACGGAGGCTGGAACCACCATACGCATATTCAGATAATCACAGAGAAGGGGAGAGAGCAGGGATATTTCTTTAAGGGGTATTGTGCTGAAAGTGCTTTGCCGGAGATAGAGTCATTGTGTCCGAGTCCGCTTCCTCTTATTACTGCGGGCATTTTTAAAGTAAATTAAGTGATGTGGACTAGATAACTTTTACTACAGTGTTTCTGCCGTTATTTTTAGCTTCGTAGAGAGCCTTGTCGGCGCACTGTATAAGTTCCTCAGGAGTTGATGCATATTTGGAATCAGATATTCCTATGCTTATAGTGATGCTGACGCTTACATCTCCGTTGCTTATGACAGCTTTTTCCAGACTTTCACGTAGGCGTTCTGCCACAAGGTACGTCTGGTCGACATTCTGGTTGATAAGGAGACATACAAACTCTTCACCGCCGTATCTGGCAAGAAAATCTTCTGTCCTGAGTTTTTCTTTGCATAGTTTTGCCGTTTGCTGGAGGACTACGTCTCCGAACTGATGTCCGTATTTGTCGTTTATATTTTTAAAGAAGTCGAGATCAAACATGATAATGCCCAGAGGCTTCTCATCCCTCTTATGTCTGTTAAACTCTTCTGCCAGCCTGTGTTCAAAAGTTCTTCTGTTGTATGCACCTGTGAGTCCGTCAATATAGCTGAGTTCTTTAAGGTGTCTTTCGAGTACGGCATTTTCCGTTACATCATGAATGTTAATCATCAGACCTTCGATAACACCTTTTTCATCTTTGATAGGAATAAGGTAGCAGTTCTGCTGCATAAATTCAAAAAGAGTGGAATAGCTCCCGTGAAGCTTGAAAGGGAAGAGGTACTGGTGCAGTTTGGAAGAGAGGAAGACAAGATTCGAAAAAGTGAAAACTGTTTTACAGCCTCTTATGAAGCAGTTTCTATTAAGCTCCGGATAAACATCATAGATATTTCTGCCTTTGACATCGTCGGCATCCTTACCGCTGTGCAGTGCCATCCAGTTGTTCCAGTCTGTTATGTTGAGGTCTTTGTCCAGAAGCACTATGCCTATATTTATGGACTCAATGACATGACCGTAGTTGATCATTCATAGCTCTCAAAAAGGTTAGCAAGTGCCTGTTTAAGGGGTTCAACAGAACTGTGACTGTTGACGAGGAAGAGAAATCCCTCGATCTTTTTTTCGCTGAGGCAGAAGTTCGTTTTCAGCATGATTGCAAAATCATTATCAGAAAAACGTCCTTTGAAAAACTGCTCCTCAAAACTGTGACCAATCATAGTGACAGGTGGTGCGTAAACAACGGAAGTCTGAAGCAGATCAAATATTTTGCTGACGCAGGCGCCGATTAGTATGTTTCCGACTTCAGAAAGCACTTCACGTTCGACATCCATAACGATGTCATTTACGTTCTCTTCTCCGTCCATGTGAAACATGGAGATGAAGTCCTTTTCACTGCCGGCTGGGAATAGCAGGTAGGCTATACCTCCGGCTTTTCCTCTGAAGACCTGCTCTATGATGTTGAATCTGCTCATGTTGTTGGTGTCATCTGCGATTTTACATGGCAAGTCGCAGACTTTCACTGTCTCGAGCTTAGGGAAGCTGAGCTTTACAGATATGTCTATTATCTCTGCCAGCTCTGCTGCTGCCTGCCCGAAAGCAATGTTCATAAGCTCCTGAAGAGCGTCAATTTCATCTTCGGTGAAAAACTGTGTGGTGTCTGACATGTAACGCCTTTTATCTGCTAAGAAACTCAGCCAGTTCTCTGACAGCGTCCCCTATGGTTTCTTTCTGAGGTGGTTTTTTTATAAATTTATAAGCCCCCAGCTCTATCACCTTTTTGTGAGTTGTTTTCTGGATATCGGCAGTGAGGACATAAACGATAGCGTCAGGGTCTGCCTTTCTGATTATTTCAAGCGCTTCTATGCCGTCCATCACAGGCATTGTCAGGTCGAGAAAAAGCAGGTCAGGTTTGAACTCAGGGTATATGTCCACGCACTCTTTGCCGTTGACACATTCTCTCACCTCAAGATCGATATCCTGCGGGAGGCTTTTAATCAGAAATTTTCTTGCTATTGCAGAGTCGTCTGCGATCAAAATTTTCATAAACACTCATTAATTAAATAAATAATATAAATTACTAAATGATAAATTAAATCACAATAATTTCAATCTTAAATTTTTACATCAATACCACTTAAGATGCAAGGGGGAATTACTTAAACCAAACCCCCATCAGAATTTAATTTTAAAGGTTTTTTCCAATGACATCCACTCCTAATTCTGGTATAAAAAAACTTCTTTCAAATTAGTAAATCCTGAAAATTAATTCAGAAAATAAAAGGTGCTTTATATGAAGGTTAAAGTCTTTGTCAAACTTAAAGAAGGTGTCCTTGATCCTCAGGGGCAAACGATCCTTGGTTCAATTGGGCGTATGGGTTATGATTTCGCCACAGAGGTTCGTGTGGGCAAGTTTTTTGAGATAGAAGTTAAGGATAAATCCTGTGAGAAAGAGCTGGAGAAAATTTCTGCGGATCTTCTTTCCAACCCTATTATTGAAGAATATTCAATAGAGTTTGTGGATTAATAATATGAAAGCAGGTGTTGTTGTTTTTCCAGGTTCAAACTGTGACCACGACTGTTATCATGTGCTGAAGCACGTTATGGGCGTTGATACTGTTTTCCTGTGGCATAAGGATACCGATCTTCAGGGGGTCGATCTTGTGGTTCTTCCTGGCGGTTTCTCCTATGGAGATTATCTTCGCAGCGGAGCTATAGCTAAGTTTTCTCCCATTGTGAGTGAAATTGTTGATTTCGCGAATAAAGGTGGGAAGGTTCTCGGGATTTGTAACGGTTTTCAGGTACTGACAGAGACAGGTCTTTTGCCGGGGGCGCTTATGCGTAACCGCGACCTGAAGTTTATCTGTAAATACCTGAACCTTCGTGTTGAGAACTCCGATACACCTTTTACAAGAATGTACGCAGCCGGCGAGGTTGTGGGGATACCTGTCGCACATATGGACGGGAATTACTACATCGATCCGGAAGGTCTTGCGAAGCTTGAAGAGAATAATCAGGTTGTCTTCAGGTATTGTGACGAAAACGGCGAATGTATAGACTCGACCAACCCTAACGGCTCCCTTAATAATATCGCAGGTATTGTGAACGAAGCCGGGAATGTGCTCGGCATGATGCCTCATCCGGAACGCTGTACAGAGGGTGTTATGGAAACCAGAGACGGATATTTTCTTTTTGAGTCAATTATGAAAGCGATAGGGGGTGCCGCATGAGCGTATACGAAAGCTTCGGCTACCCGAAAGTGACCTTTACGGTCGCAAAAGAGATGGGACTTTCTCAGGCAGAGTTTGAGAGCGTTGAAAATCTCCTCGGCAGAACCCCGAACTATATAGAGCTTGGTATTATTTCATCTATGTATTCCGAACACTGCTCCTATAAATCAAGCCGTGTTCATCTTGCAAAGTTTCCTACGGAAGCGCCCTGGGTGGTTCAGGGGCCGGGGGAAAATGCAGGTGTTATATCAGTAAACGACGAGGGGCTTTGTGTCTGCTTTAAAGTGGAATCACACAACCACCCTTCATTTATAGAGCCCTTTCAGGGGGCTGCAACCGGTGTCGGAGGTATCCTTCGGGATGTCTTTACCATGGGTGCAAGACCTGTTGCTGCTATGAACTCACTCCGTTTCGGTGGACTTGATAACCCTAAAAACAGATACATATTCGAAGGAGTTGTGGAGGGGATATCCCACTACGGCAACTGCTTCGGTGTGCCCACTGTAGGCGGGGAAGTCTATTTTAATGATTGTTACAACGGTAACCCGCTGGTCAATGCTTTTGCTCTCGGTGTTGTGCAGAAAGATAAAATATTTCTAGCCAAGGCAGAAGGTAAGGGTAATCCTGTAATATATGTTGGTGCTAAAACAGGACGTGACGGCATACATGGCGCCACAATGGCTTCTGCTGAGTTCGACGAAAACAGCGAGGCTAAACGCCCGAATGTTCAGATTGGTGATCCTTTTAAAGAAAAACTGCTCCTTGAGGCTTGTCTGGAGCTTATGAAAACCGATTATATTGTCGGTATTCAGGATATGGGCGCTGCCGGGCTTACAAGCTCTGCTTTTGAGATGGCATCCAATTCAGGCTCAGGCGTCAGGCTTGACCTTGACAGAGTGCCTGTACGTGAAAACAGTATGACCCCTTATGAGATCATGCTTTCAGAGTCTCAGGAACGTATGCTCATGGTTGCTAAAAAGGGCTATGAGGACAAAGTTAAAGATATATTCGAAAAGTGGGATCTTGACGCTTCTGTTATCGGTGAAGTTACTGATGACGGATATGTTCGCCTCACATGGAACGGAGAAGAAGTTGCCGCTCTGGAGGCTGCTCCGCTGGCAAACGAAGCTCCGAAATATGAAAGACCTTATTCAAGACCTGCGTCACAGGACGAGCTTCAGAAAACTGTCGATGTTGACGAACCGGAAGACCTTCAGGAAGTGCTTTTAAAAATGCTTGCCAACCCTACCATCGCTTCAAAACGGTGGGTTTGGGAACAGTACGACCATATGGTACGTGTGGGAACAGTACAGCTCCCTGGCAGTGATGCGGCACTTATACGCCTGAACGAATCAGAAGTGGGCGTTGCCATGTCCAGTGACTGCAACAGCAGATACTGCTATCTGAACCCTTTTGAAGGGGGGAAGGCAGCTATTGCTGAGTCAGCGAGAAACGTCGCTGTGAGCGGTGCGAGACCGAAAGCCTTTACAAATTGCCTGAACTTCGGAAACCCTGAGAAAGAGGGGATTATGTGGCAGTTCGTAACTGCAGTTGAGGGGATATGTGAGGCTGCAAAAGTTTTAGAAACTCCGGTTGTGAGCGGTAACGTATCGCTTTATAACGAAACAGAAGGTGTACCTATCCAGCCGACACCGACAATTGTTATGGTTGGTGTCATAGATGATGTTACCAAACGCATAGGCTCATACTTTAAAGACTCGGGCAACACTATTTATCTCCTTGGGGAGAATGACGGACATATAGGCGGTTCTGAATATCTTGCTTTCGTTCACGGGAGAGAGGCGGGGGATGCTCCGGCTGTTGATCTTGATCGTGAGAAGGCTATTATAGATTTTATGTGCGAAGCTGCTGACAACAGACTGGTTAGTTCAGCACACGACATATCCGACGGCGGACTTGCTGTGGCTGTTTGCGAAATGACATTCGGAGGTGAAAACCTTGGTGTGGATATCAAACTCGAAAGCAGTCTCCGTAATGATAAACTTCTGTTTGGTGAAAATCATGGACGCGTTCTGCTGGAAGTGTCCAATGTAAACGCCAGAGCAGTTGAAAAACTCGCTGGGAAATACAGCTTGCCCATAAGCAGAATAGGGCGTACGACAAGTGACAGGATAGAGATTTCATCCGGCAGGGAAAAAGTTATTAGCCTTCCGGTTAAAGATGCTGAGACTATCTGGAAAAACAGCATCGGGGATAAAATGAATGTTTGATAAGTTTCACGAAGAATGCGGTGTGGCAGGTGTCTATGCCAACGAAGACGCTGCAAATCTCGTTTACCTTTCGCTTTATGCTCTTCAGCATAGAGGGCAGGAAGGTGCAGGTATTGCTGTGAGCAACCGCAATGAGATAGCAACAGAAAAAGGGATGGGGCTTGTGGCTGATATCTTCTCTCAGGAGAAGCTTGACAGGCTCACAGGGGATATTGCGATAGGGCACAATAGATATGCTACAACAGGACTTTCTGAGCTCCAGAACACCCAACCTATAACAGTAACGATCAACGCCGGTGTGATGTCTCTTGCCCATAACGGTAATATAGTAAATGCAGACGAAATTAAACAGGAGCTGGTGAAGCAAGGGGCTATTTTCAATTCCAGTTCCGACACTGAAGTGGTAGTTCACCTCATAGCCAAGAGTAAAAAAGAAGATCTGCTCGATTCTATTGTTACGGCTCTTTCACAGCTTAAGGGTGCTTTTTCACTTCTCCTTATGACAAATGATAAGCTGATAGGTGTACGTGACCCGATGGGGATGCGTCCGCTTGTCCTTGGGAAGCTGAAGAACGGCTATATACTTACTTCTGAAAGCTGCGCGCTTGACCTTATAGAAGCTACAATGGTGCGGGAGATAGAGCCGGGCGAGATGGTTATTATTGACGATGACGGTCTTAAGTCAATATTTCCGTTTGAGAAAACAGCTCCGAGACCGTGCGTTTTTGAACATATCTATTTCGCAAGACCTGACTCATTTATTTTCGGCAACAGTGTTTATGAAGTGCGCAAACGCCTTGGTGTAAAGCTTGCTGAAGAAGATGATGTTGAGGCGGATCTTGTTATCCCTGTTCCTGACTCCGGTGTCGTTGCGACTCTGGGGTATTCTGAAAAGAGCGGGATGGCTTTTCAGATGGGGCTTATGAGAAATCATTATGTCGGGCGTACATTTATTGAGCCTAGCCAGTCTATCAGACACTTCGGAGTAAAGATAAAGCTTAATCCTGTGCGTGAGGTGATAGAAGGAAAACGAGTTGTTGTTGTGGATGATTCTATCGTCCGTGGTACAACCAGCCGCAAGATAGTGAAGATGCTGAGAGAGGCGGGAGCAAAAGAGGTGCATATGCGCATAAGCAGCCCTCCCACAGCTTTTCCATGCTTCTACGGCATAGACACTCCTACCAGAAAGGAACTTATCGCATCTACTCATACAATAGAAGAAACAAGAAAATACATAACAGCGGATAGTCTGCACTATCTGAGCATTGATGGTCTGATGGAGTGCGTTCAGAGCTATGACTATTGTCATGCCTGCTTTAGCGGAGCGTACCCCACCATGCACCACAACGGTGATTAACAGGAGCTTAATGTGGAAAATGTAATTGTTGTCAGAATGTTTGGCAGCAGCATGGAGTTTGTCTCCGGCTGAAGCCCCTCATATTTCCCCTCAGGTTGCGGGGTTAAAGATGATCCTTATGAAGAGCTGTCATATAAAATGGATGCCATGCTCACAGCGGAATACGGGAAGGAGAATGTTGATTTCAGCTATATTGATGTCTCTTCTCCTGAAGTGCTTGAGTATATCGACGATGTAACAAATATTGTTGATGGAAGGCTTCCTTTCCCTTATATATCACTTAACGGTAAACCTTTGTGCTGGGGGCTCATGGAGTCTGCTGATATCATAGGAAAAGTTAAGGAGAAGTTGGACTGCACAGAGATATAGCATAATTTTATGCGGTCGAAGACAGAACATCACGCATTTATGAGTGGATGAATGAGCTAATCGCAGCTTTAGAGCTTATAAGTCATTGTGGGGAATGTAATAACGAAGCAATCTCATGATTAATTAACGAGTCCAGAGACTGCCGCAGCACTGCGTTGTTCGCAGTGACGTATTTTAAATATGCTCTATTAGATTCATTTCTGGCGGTCAGCGGAAGCTGTATAATATTCGTGAATGTACACTACTCTTATAAAAATTAAAATTACCGGATCTCGGTGTTTCAAGCGAAAGTATTATTGTTTCCACGAAACTCATACTTTCTTCTTTAATAAGCTGAAAACTCAGTAACAACTTTTAAACTGTATTTTGAATAAAAAAAAGGGAGCCGTCTGGGCTCCCTTAAGATTTCTGTTAGATATTATTGGGTTATTTGCATTTGAGGGTTGAATTTATATAAAACACTAACCTTAATGCAAACAGTTACATTTATTCTTTAGGTTGAATTCAATCATTATCAGTCTTTTCCCAAAACAGTAGATGAGGTTGAAATCTATAGCCGTCATTTATTTAGGGAGATGATATAACATCACTGCTAAATAAACTAATCGGTTTCTATCGCCATTTAAATGAACGGTGCAGTTAAGCCATGTTTCGTCTTTCATCACTTTTAATTCAATAAAATTAGGATGTTCGGTAACGGCAACTTTTACCGAGTTTAAAACAGATGTAAAGTCTTTGTTCTGTACAAACATAATCACTGCTGCTTTTGAATCTCTCCAGCTTAGATACCCTAAGAGTTGTGATATTGTGTCCAGAAACGCTTTTGAGCCTTTCCAGAATTTACATTCAGCAATAAAAACATTTTTTCCATCATGTCTTAATAAGATATCCGTTTTGCCTTTCTTGTTAAAAGTCTCACCTGTAGCCGACCCTTCAAAATTAGGCTCAAGCATCATTAAAAAATGATCTCTTAAATGCTCTTCTTCCTTGTCGCAATATAGACTGGGCAATCTTTCAAATTCCTTACCGACATCATGAATCAGTTTGAGAATCGAATTGTAAGTGGTTAAATCAAGGCTTGGTTCAGGAGTATAGCCGGCCTCGTGAACTTGAGGTCTGCTGATAGGGATTTTCTTTCGTATTCCCTGTGTGGGTACTGCAAAGGTTTGTGGTACATTTGTAGCTTTTTTTATTGGCACACCAAGCGATGCTAGAATATTATTTTTACTGAGGATTTTCTTTTTACGGGAGTCAAATGCATTTTTGACTTGAGTTTCGATACCTGAGTTATATTGATCAATGTCTTTTGTAACATTTACAAGTTGCTTCATAATATCACGGATCTTTGAGTCTTTATCAATTGTAATTTTAGCAACATCATTACTAAAGTTGATTATTTCAAAAGTAAACTCTTGTCCACTGATCTCAATACCTGTTGACCACAGTATTCTCGTACTTGGTTTGCATTTTAGCAAATAGCTATTACCACTGAAAGGCATATGGAATCTGATAACATCTTTTTTATATTTTTCGCCCTGTCGAACGAAAAAAGTATTAGGGAAATATTCTGCTGGAATCATTTGTTCAGATGATGAAGCGTAAATTTGATCAACATGAATTTTTAAAGGTTCGATCTTCGCTTCTTCCGTTTTATACTTAATATAATCGACTTCATTGACATTTAGCAGATAGTCATCACTTTCTTTTTCGATGGAATCAACTATCGATGCTTTTTTTTGTTCAAGATAATCTCGCAACTCTACTTCCGCAAATATTTGAATACTATACCTGTTCATCATAATTTACTCCAATAAGGTATTTTATACTCAATCCAATTCCCCACGTTCTGACATCGTATCCAGAGTTAGGATAGACGCACCATAGTCCCTGAAAGATTTTTCTTTTGGAGATGCTTCTTTAAGATGTGATGGTCTGTCGCTGTATGGCTGAACAATCACACTACCTGACTGTCTGGCTATTTTAGAGAATAACAGCTTCGCCCGAATAACCTCATAACTGTAACCTCTGCCCATGCGGTTTGCCGCCTTCATAACTCCGTTCATGGCTTCTGTGTAGCCATTCGTAATAGGGCAGTCAAAATAGTTAAAAATGTCCTCATAGTGGCTATCCACTATTTTGATGACAGTATTAAACTCTGGGCTGAATTTCAGCGGTATAGCATCTTTCCATTCTTTATATGCCGCCTCTCCGGAAGCTCTGTCTGGGAACTCATATATATTGAAAAAAGTTTCCTTCAGATCATAAGCTAAAGCCAGTTCCGGATAATTTTCTCTGATATATTCAACAACCTCATGGTCATATTCCGATTTGCTTTTACTGCCTTTAAGCAGTGACCAGCGAATGTTCTTTTTGACCTTAAGCCGCTCTGAATGAGATAGTTCGCTCTGAAGCTTTTTTCTGATTTGCTCCATAGCGTTTGAAGCCATTCTTACAACATGAAATCTGTCAATTACAAGCTTTGCTTGTGGAATCTGCTCTGAAATGAGAACCTTGTATGGTTCCCACATATCCGCACAAACCCATTCAATATTGTCTTTATCCTTCAGCTTCTCAAAATACTGACGCATACTTGCCAGCTTCCTGTTGTCATGGATATCGAAAAGAGTATTCATCTCAAGGTTAACCATTACAGCTCTGTAACCGCCCGAAATCATTACTTCATCAAGACCAAGCAGCCTTGGGGTTTCCCTGTATACAGAAGTTTCCAGATCTTCTGTATAATCTAAGGCGATTGCTTTAATGGTATTCACTGCAAGTCCGGTTTCGTTTGCTAGTAATGTAAAGGTGTTGTTAAAGCACCTTGCCTGAACGAATTCTATTAACCGCTTTGTTACAACTCGCTTTTCATCAAGAGATGGTATATTGGGTACAATAACGGTTCCGCATGATTGACAGCGGTATCTCTGCCGTTCTATCTCTACTTTTACAGGCATCCCATGCATAGGGGTGTCAGCATAAACATGTGTACGTTTACCGTGTTTATATACAGGTTTTGAACCGCATCCGGAACAGGACTCCGGCTCCGAAACATTAGACTCCGCAAGTATAAGGAGAATATCATCTTCTATCCGCTGCCCTATGGGGTTAACACCTTTTAACTGTAGTAAATCAATCATTGGTCTTCATCCCTTGCTTCTGTTATCAGTCCGGCAACAGCATCACTCTTTAAAAGTTCGTAGACAACAGATAAGAAGGTGTTGCGTGTAAATTCATCACTCAGAAGACGTTTTGCCATCGCCTGATGAGAGCCAAGAGCTCCCACAATAGCTTTTGTGGCTTCGGCTGGCAGATCAGCTTTCATAGCCTGTTCTCTGCTGTTGTTTTTAACCTGAGCCATGACTTTCTTATTGTCTCTGAGTTTCTCGCTGACATGAACCGCAAAGGCCACCTTGTCTTTATCGGTGATATCCTTACCGAATACATCATTGAGCATTTTGATCAGCTCCTGAAGGTATGCTCTTTCCCTGTCTCTCGGATCACGCCCACCAGTACCTTTTGCGGGTTCAAGCAGAGGTTTGTCTGCGGCATCAAGTCGTGTATCAACTGAGCCCGTGTCTGTCATTTTGAAATGGGTAAGCTGTAGACCGTTCAGGTCAACCTGCTCTGGAGCTATACCTTTGAGTCTCTTGCTCAACAATTTTGCGTATGAAGCAAAAGACTCTATAGAAGCATCTCCGAACTCCACCAACTGAGCTACATACTCATAGATATTTACAAACTTGGTTAAGCCCTCACTGAAGATTAAGAGCTCGTCACGGGCTTTTGTATACTCAGACCTTCTGGCATCCGCTTTCTTTGTTCCTGCCTCATCTTGCTTGCTCTTAGCCAGCAGAAATTCTTTTTCAGAAACTTCAATTGCGTTGTTCAGCATCTTCATGCGCCCGTTAAAACGGTCTGTTGCCGGTTGTGTAAGTGAATAAAGCTTCTCATGTGTTACTTTAGCTGAGGTTATAGCAATACCGAACTGGCGAACCTCTTCAGCTTCAAACATCTGCATACCGTCAAGACGCTCCTTCATATCATATACGATATTAGGATCCTGCACATTTGCCACATCTGCACTTTTGTAATATGTCTTAAAGGCCTCAACTATCTCATCCGGCTTGTTGGCAAAATCTATAACATATGTCTTGTCTTTACCCGCATAGGTTCTGTTCAGGCGTGAAAGAGTCTGTACTGCCTCCACACCGGATATCTTTTTATCCAGATACATTGCAACAAGCTTCGGCTGGTCGAAACCAGTTTGAAACTTATTTGCAACAAGCATTACCTGATATTCACGAGTATCAAAAACCTTACGAAGATCACGCCCCCTGGTATCAGGATTCATATTATCTTCAGTAAATGATTGGTCGTCAGGAAAGTGGTTAAAGTCATCATTGATATCTTTCCCAAGTATCTGGCCGGAAAAGGCCACTAGAGAGCGTATGCCGACATACCCCTTTTTTTCAACATACTTATCAAAAGCTAGCTTATATTTCACTGCTGCCGCCCTTGAGCTGGTCACAACCATCGCCTTCGCCTGACCGTTCAGGAGCATAGCTACACTGCTATAAAAGTGCTCAACAATAAACTCCACCTTCTGAGATACATTTGTCGGGTGCAGGGACACCCATCTTGCCAAAGCTCTCTTGGCATATTTAGCATCAACTCTTGTCTCATCCTTTACGAATTTCTCGCCAATCCGGAATGCTGTGTCGTAATGGGTATAGTTCTGCAGAACATCGAGTATAAATCCTTCCTCAATGGCCTGCTGCATAGTATATGTATGGAATGGGACCGGAGGATTATCTTTTGAAAGCGGCTTGGATGGATCCATAGGTCTGCCGAATAATGAGAGCGTGGAATGTTTCGGAGTTGCGGTGAAAGCGAAGTGGCTTACATTCTTAGGCATACCACGCACTTTCTGAATCATCTCAAGTATCTCATCAGATGTCATAGAAGCCATATCAGCCTTTGAATTCAGAGCCAGTACCTGTCTCAGCTTCTGAGCTGTGCTTCCTGTCTGGGAGTTATGGGCTTCATCCATAATGACAGCGAATCTTTTATCCTGAAGGCTCTGCTCTGTCAAAATTGCTTCCATAGCATATGGGAAAGTTTGTATTGTTACCACAATGATAGGTGTGCCAGTCATAAGTGCATTTGCTAGCTGTTGGCTTTTGGAAAGGCTTGATGCCTCTCTGTCCACAGCATGAACAACACCGTATTGGTGTTCAATCTGGCTGATGGCTTCCTGTAGTTGGGCATCGAGAACCGTTCTGTCAGTAACAACGATAACAGAGTTGAAGTATGATGCTCCGCTTGCATACCTGAGTCTTATAAGCTCGTGGGATATCCACGAGATAGTATTTGTCTTGCCCGAACCGGCACTATGCTGAATAAGATACTGATGACCGGCTTCTTCCACCTTTACTGCGTCTATAACTTTAGTTACAGATTCCCACTGATGATAGCGTGGAAATATCATTGTCTCTTTGAAGCGTATCTCTCCGGAAGCGGTCTCATACTCCTTTTTCTCTATCAATACAAATCTATGAAATATTCTAAGCCAGTTGTCTTTCTGTAATATCCTTTCCCACATGTAGCTGACAGGGTAGCTATTCTCGGCAGATGGCGGATTACCTGCAGCTCCGTCATTCCCCTGATTAAACGGCAGGAAATATGTCGCCTCACCGTCAAGCTTGGTCGCCATATATACCTCAGAGTCTGACATTGCGAAGTGAACGATAGCTCCTCTTTTGAAGGCAAGAAGCGGTTCCAGTCTGCCTGATGAAGAGCTTTTTGGCTTCCTGTCCTGTTTGTACTGTGCCTTTGCAGCCTCAACAGACTGGGTAAAATCAGTCTTAAGCTCAAAAGTAGCCACAGGGATACCGTTTATAAAAGCCACAAGATCTATAGCGTTTTCGTTATCAAGGGAATATCTGACCTGTCTCACAATGCGGAGGCGGTTCTGATTATATCGTTTTACTGAAGTTTCGTTTCTGTCGTCTTCCGGCATGGTCTGGCTCATCTGGATAGTGCCGCCTCCTGCCATTCCAAAACCTCTTCTAAGGACATTTATTGTCCCACCTGTTTTAGACTCCAGAGACTTCACGAGCCTGTCAAGCACAGCAGGTTCAGTATCACTGCCGTGAATCCGGATAAGCTTTTCCCATGTTTCAGGCTGGCTATCCTGTATCCATGCAAGGACATCAGGGTAATATAGAGCCCTGCCACGATCATATTCTGTATGCTTGCCAACTTCCCAGCCAGATGAGGTCAGTTGGTCTACTATGTAGTCTTCAAAGTGTATTTCTCTGTGAGCGGTAGACATTAGGCTTCCTCCCTGACATCTATTTTACCGGTAACCGCAGCGGTTATCAGTGCGGATCGTTTTTCTTTCAGCAGGCTTATGCTTTCTTCAGTTTTGGAAATTAGAGAGTCTATTAGGATTGTCTCACTGCTTATGTATTCAGCAATGGCTTGTTGCTCTTCATATGGAGGAACAGGGAAGGACAATTCCTTAAACTCATCTGTAGGTAAACGCCAGCGTCCCAACTGTGCACTTCCATGCCCATAATTAAAGAAGATTTTTTCCTTATATCCTCTTTGCATATGGTAAAGATAGTATTGTGGATTACAGTTTTGAGCTGACAATCTGAATACTCTGTAATCAGGACTCGTTACTCCATCAAATTGCGATATATCAACATATCCTGTAAGTAAGTCCATATGGTTCATAGCAAAGTCGCCAACTTTAACTATTTGGTACTTTGTGTAGTCCATAGAAAGCTGTCCTTCTCCGGATTCAATATCCTTAACTTTTATACCTGTTTGCGTGATAGACAGGACATCGTGACCTAAAAACCCAGCAATACGCTTTTCTATTGTGAATAGATATTTTGCTTTCACTATGTCCCAATGTTCAGGTACTTCTCCCAGCCACTCAACGCCTGAGTCTTTCATCTTCACATCTGGGTTCATGCCTTTTGTGACAGCATGAGTAATGAGAGCAGTACGCTTTTCATCTAGCTTTTCTATCAGTTTCTTCTTTTTATCAATCAGTTCATCTATCTGAGCAGTTTTTTTATCTAGATATTTCAAAATAATACTTTGCTCTTTCAATGGGGGAAGTATAAAAATAAGATTCTTAATGATCGTCGAATTCAACCCATGCATTATAGAGCCCTTGCCCATTAACCTTATCTGATGTTCAATATATGCAGAGTCATTTATAAGATACTTACAAAACCGGCTTAACAAACACTTGTTAACACGAAGCCTAATAAGGTGAGAATCTATAATCCCTTGATTGATCTTTTCTGGAGTGACCTGACATCTGCCAGCAGTCCCCATCATAGTCACTAAAATATCACCAGGTAGAGTTTCATATACTTCTAACTCACAAAATAATTCTTCAGATACGAAACGATGACCAAGGTCAAAGTTGTTTTTAATTATATTTTCTTGTCCATATACTTTTATTCCTTCATCACTAAGCAATTCTGCTTTTATTTGACTGCCAAAAGGACCAATTTTTAAACCCTCAAAACCAGCTCTCAGCTGAAACTTAAACCTTTCTATTGCCCAATGCTCAGGAATTTCTCCAAGCCACTCAATACCACTGTCTTTATATGACGGATATGCTTTATAGCTCATTTCTTTTTTCCCTGCTCTAAGCCTTTCTGGAGGGTTTCAAGCTCCTGAAGGTCTTTTGCATCTTCTTCCTGAGCTTCAGCTATTTTCCGCTTCTTATCAAAATCCTCAAAACGCTCATGAGCTATACGTTTCATCTGCTCTTTGCTGATAGAACCCGCACCCTGTAAAATAGGCTTCTCATTAAATTCAAGCATCCTGTCCACGTTGCTCCGCCAGTAATCAAGGGTAAGCTGTTTTCTGTCTTTTACTCTCAGTTCTGCCTGCTCCAGAAATATCACCACAAGCCTGTTAAGAGAGTCTATTTCATCGGATGTAAGGTAGTTTTTAGCTGTTATCACGTCACTCTTGCGGACTCGGCTGCCTTCCCATGATGTAAGGTTCATATTCGGCATGTTTGAGTCAGAGCGTTTAACGATTAACTCCGCTGCCGTATAGCCTGTAACAGCATAAAGAAGCTTATTCTGCACTTCTGCAAAGAAAGTCTGGCTCGCTTGCTGGCTGTCTTTATAATCAATACTGAGTGCAAAGAGGTCACGAACCTTCTGATAAAACCTTTTTTCTGAGGCCCGTATCTCACGGATGCGCTCAAGGAGCTCATCAAAGTAATCCCATCCTCCGGGATTCTTAAGCCTCTCGTCATTCATCACAAAGCCTTTGACGATATATTCTTTAAGCTGCTTGGTTGCCCATATGCGGAAACGTGTGGCTATCATGCTCTTTACACGGTATCCGACAGATATAATCACATCGAGGTTGTAATGAGTTACAGTCCTTTTAACTTGCCTGTCACCTTCCTGACGAACTACCGAGAAATCCTCGGTAGTTGCTTGTGGTTCAAGCTCTCCTTCTTCATAGATGTTTTTCAAGTGTAGAGAGATATTATCCTTTGAGCACTGAAAGAGGTTTGCCATGTCACTTTGAGTAAGCCAAAGTGTCTCATCTTCCATCAGCACATCAAGCTGAAGCTTCCCGTCATCTGTTTCGTAAATGATTATTTCGCCTTTGCTGTTCATCTTGTCACCTTTTTCAGGAGCTCTGCGATGGCGTTTTCAACAGCTTCAAGGTCAGCATCTATATCTTCCAGCGATCTTGGCGGTACATACTCATAGAAATATCGGTTAAAGTTTATTTCGTACCCAACAATGCCCACTAAACCATCTTTATGATCTTTTTTAGCGGTATCTATCCATGCGTCCGGCACATGAGGTATAACTTCTCTTTCAAAATATTCATCAATATCTTCGCCCAGTGGCACGTTTTCGTAATCACGCAGGTCAGGATCAGGTAAAGGGTTGCCTTTTGCGTCACATATCACCTTTGCATCAGGGTAATGTTTCCCAAAAAACTTGCAGATATTTTTGATTAATGCGGCACTCGGCTTCTTTATTCCGGCAGCTTTAAGGAAGCTGTCAATATCCAGATATTCACCGGAAACTTTGGATAACTCATCAACATATTCAGCGTTCTTACTGTTTGCCCATGACTCAATATTCTCAGGTGTTACGGAGAATTTAAGCTGGAGAGGTCTTTCGACTGTAATGCGTCTGTAACCAAACTGTTCAGTCTCAAATATCTTGCTGACATCACTTTCTTCAAAAGCATCATGAATTCTCGCTGTCTCAGTGATCTGTTCATCATTCAGCCATTTGCGCTTACTGCCAAGATTTTTACGCATAGGAGTGGATATCTTACTTGCGTCAATTAACTGTACCAGCCCCTTTCTATGCTCTTCTTTATTTGTAGAAAGTACCCATATATATGTGCTGATACCTGTGTTGTAGAACATATCAGTCGGCAGAGCAACAAGAGCTTCAAGCCAGTCATTCTCAAGTATCCACCTGCGGATCTCCGACTCTCCAGAACCTGCTCCGCCATTAAACAAAGGGGAGCCAGAAAGGACTATCCCTATTCGTGTCCCGCCTTCCTCTGGTGGCTTACGTTTGGAAAGCAGGTGAAGCAGGAACAGCATAGAGCCGTCACTTACTCTCGGAAGTCCTGGGCCGAACCTTCCGGCATAGCCTTTTACTCTGTGCTCATCGTTAACAGGCTTCTGAACCTTCTTCCAGTCCACACCGAAAGGCGGATTCGCAAGACAATAGTTGAAAGTTTCTCCCGACAGAAGGTCATTTGAAAGAGTGTTCCCAAACTTTATATTGCGGGTGTCATAGCCTTGGATAAGTTTGTCGGCTACACAGATAGCATGAGTCTCAGGGTTAAGCTCCTGAGCATAGGGAATGATAGTAGCGTTAGTGTTCCACTCTCCCACGAGCTCAATACCGGACGAAAGAAAGCCTCCTGTTCCGGCAGCACAGTCATAAATTGTACGCACAATGCCTTCACCGCTTAATGCTTCCTGATCTGTAGAGAAAACAAGTGTTGTAGCCAGACGCACAACATCTCTTGGAGTGTAAAACTCTCCGGCAGTGTCATTTGACGCTTCAGCAAACTTGCGAATCAGGTGTTCAAAAACTAAGCCCATCTCATAGTTGGAAACAACTGACGGATGAAGCTCTAAATCTTTAAATTCGTTTGATACAAGATACAAGAGATTTGCTTCTTCAAGTTTACCAATCCAGCTGCTGAATGAAAACTGTTCAAATACCTGACGGACATTTGAGGAGAACTTACTTATATAGTCTTCGAGGTTTTGCTTGGTATTTGTTGCTCCCAAAGTAGAGAGAGTAAATTTTGAGGTAGTATAGAATGTACACCCAGCTATTCCTGGGAGAATCAAGTCGAGGTCAAGTCCCTGATCTTTAACTGCTTCATATTGTTCCAGCACAGATTCCCTAGTGGGCTCAAGAACACATTCAAGTCTTCTGAGCACCATAAACGGCAGAATAATTCGTCCGTATTCAGCTTGTTTGAAATCGCCTAACAGAAGGTCAGCTACTGACCATATTTTATTCGCAAATGTTTGTTGATCCATTTTTCACTCCACCCTAGATTGCATAGTACAGACTATACAATATGTGGAACAAAATCAACCCCAATATGCACAGAAGAATTATCTATATTATTTGCTTGTAATAATTCAATTCAACCCTCAAATGCAAATAGCCTATTATTGTTAGTTATAAAACTGAGAATATCTGGGGTTAATCTCAATTTTGGCATTCGCCTTCAGGTTTTCAACATAACTTTGAACTGCCTGATTTGACTTAACACCGAATAGAGAGCTTTTGATCTGCTCTTTTGTCTGGTCGTCCATAGTGGCGATGTCAGGTTTGATGATGTCCTTGACCTGAACGATATAAACGTTAGAACCTACAGTGTAGACATCTTTGATAAAATCGCCCGGTTCAGCTTTAAATATATCACCCATAAGCCTGGCGTTCATACCAAGACCGTTGATAGGGTCGGTTCTTTTAAACTTTGGTGTTGTGGTATATGACTCTTTAAGAGTATTTGCTGCATCATCCATAGTGTCCAGCTCTGAAGCTTCTACCGCTTTAGCTTTGGCAAGCTCAAGGCTTTTCACTTTAACAAAGTCCGCAGTAACCTGCTCTTTTATATCCTCTAATTCTGGAATATATGAGTCATATTTTTCGGTCATTTCAAATATCATTTTTGGCTCGCCGACTTCGAGAACCTGAGAAATCTCAGATTTTGTAAGAGCAAGAAGTCTTTTTGCTACCGCTGGCATGCCGTTGAGAGGTTCAACATTACCTGCTGCTGTGAGTCCTTTGATCTCTCGAACGGGGAGAGGTGTCTCAGCCTGTTCGTTGTATGCTGTGATATTTGATTTATCAAGAATTGCTTTGTAAGTGTCATATACGTGTGTTCTGAATGAAGATGCGGATTTCTGATCTTTTATAAGCGCAGCGATTTCATCCTTTACTTCATCAAGAGTAGGGTCTGTTGAAGGGATGTATTCTTCGACGTTGATAATATGAAAGCCGAACTGGGTTTTAACCACATCGGATACTTCGCCTGGATTTGTAGTAAATGCAGCATTTTCAAACTCAGGAACCATCTGACCTCTTGTAAAGAAGCCGAGTTCCCCGCCATTCTGGGCTGTTGAGTCTTCGGAGTATTTTTCTGCCATCTTTGCAAAATCAGCGCCATCCACAATTTCTTTTCTAACTTTTTTAGCTTTCTGATATATCTCTGTAGCAGCTTTTTCATCATCCCAGTTTTCCACACGGAAGAGGATGTGTGCAGCCCTGACTCTCTCCGGCTCGTTGAAGCTAGCTTTATTTTGTATGAAGTAATTCTCTATCTCTTTGTCAGATGTTATGAATTCGCCTTTGTATGTTTCAGGGTCAAAAGTTACGTATTTGAAGTCTGCTTTTTCCGGCACTCTGTATTGTTCTTTGTGCTCGTCAAAGAAGGCGGTGAGGGCGTTGTCTGTTATTTCGACATTTCCGATAAAATTGTCAGCTCCAAGCTCAAGGTATCGTATAGTCGCTACGGTATTTTGATATATAAATTCCTGCTCAACTTCCTGATCGCTGACAGCAACACTTTGTCTTATGAGATCCTCTATTTTTTTGAGGGTTATATCTCTTCTGATGCTACTCTCAAAAATTTGAGGTGTCAGTCTGTTTCTTGAAAGTAGCTGGACATAAAGCTGTTGATCAAACTGCCCGTCAGTCTGAAATGCCTGAACCGACTGAATGTTAGCAGCAACTTCTGCGTCAGAAGCAGGGATATTGAGTCTGTTAGCCTCATTTCTGAGGAGGGTTTCCGTGATGAGTGTTTCCATCACTGTTTTCTCAAGGGTGTCCCCTTTGAGTATCTCGTCTATATTATTACCGAATAACTGCCTGAACTGGTTTCTTGTGTTTTCGACTTTGTCTCTGAATTCCTGGTCTGTGATTGTTACGCCGTCAACCTTTGCAGCGTAGAGCTGGCTTTGAACTTTGTCACCAACGCCCCATACAAAAAAGATTGTGCCGACAAAAGCTGCGATTACGAACCATAGGGAAAATGTAATGAGTTTCTTTTTATTTCTCAAGCTGGAGATCATATTGAAGTACCTCAGATGTTTAAAAGGACCCGACAGGGTGACTCCGGCACTCTGGCAATCCAACTACCGTTGCTTCCTTCCGGACCTGGCGGGGTTCGCTGGATGTCAGATGCAGAGGCCCCATCGGGCCATTCGTTAATGTTTTTGTCAAAACAACAAAAAGCGGAGAAGGAGGGATTCGAACCCTCGGTACGCGTAAACGTACACACACTTTCCAGGCGTGCTCCTTAAACCTGACTCGGACACCTCTCCAGAAAGGAATCAAGTTTATATCAGCCTTTTTGCTTTCTGTCAATACTGTTGATTCAGTTTCGACCTAATTAGTTTATCAAAACTGCTCACTGCTAAACATATCACATCCTGAGATAAATTATAATCTTTTCGTAACATAAACGGAGGATAATATGGACGGCAAACGTGAAAACACACTACAGACGTGTCTTTCCGAAAGGGAAAGAGATATGGTGATCAAGATCGCAACTGATGAAGGTATCAGCGTATCTGCTTTTATAAGGCGGGCTGTACGCAGGGATCTTCAAAGAAATTAGGACTTTCGGGGAGTTTTGCTGTCTGCTGGCTCCCCTGTTAATCAGCTCTTACAAACTTAGCCTGTTTGTCGGTCTTTTTAATCTTAAGGAAATACATAGGAGGATCACCGGCATCCGGAGGGGTGATTTTCCCTGTTGCTTCAATGTAGCCGAAGCGTTCTTTTACACTTATCAGTTCCATGCCACAGCCGGGGCATTCTGCTCCTGTATATATAAGGAGGACAGAGTTCTTGTCAAAATCAACTCCTGCCAGCGGATCTTTTAACTTTACAGCACGTTTCATCAGAAAAGCCTGATACTGTCCCCACGAGTTTATAACAGTGGCAGACGACAGGGCTTTATTAAATTCTTTGTTGGTGTGTATTATCGAATATTGCATATCTTTGCCACTATAAGCGCAGTTTACTGTTACCAGTGAGCATATTGTTAAAAGAATTATAATTTTCTTCATTTTTTCACCATACTTGTTTTATATAAATAAAAATATAACATATAAAAAAGACGTATGATATTATATGTTATCTAAAACCAATCAGGAGACAGTCATTATGTCTAAGAAATTCCATGTTTTTACATTAACAATACTGGTATTTATTTGTAGCATTACCAGCTTTGCTGCTGATTCTATATCTGTGCGAATTATAAACGGTACCGCTGCTCAGGAGGGGGAGTTTCCATTTATGGTTGAACTCTTTTTACAACAGGGGGGGAACTATTACTCATTTTGCGGAGGCACACTTATAAGTGACAGATGGGTGCTCACCGCAGCTCACTGCCTTGAAGACTATACTCCTGATGCTGTGCTTCACGGCACACTCGTAGATGACCCGCTTGACGTAGGTCAGCTTGCGCCTGTGCAGCAGATCATAGCCCATGAAGACTATGATCTTTTTGGTGATAATATGGATAATGACATTGCTCTTTTGTACCTGTCGCAGCCTGTGGCAGATTTACCTATAAATTACGTTTCTTCGACCCTTGTGCCAGCTTTTGAGACGGGTACAGTTGCCACAACAGCGGGGTGGGGAAACACCAATCCTAACTTTAGCTCCAGCTCTGATGTGCTTCTGAAAGTAAATATACCTGTTGTTGCTCAGTCAGAATGTGCCTCAACATATTCAAACCTGACAACACCGTATACCGATAATATGATTTGTGCCGGATATGAAGACGGAGGGTACGACTCGTGTCAGGGTGACAGTGGCGGTCCTCTTTTTGTTCAGAACAGTGATGGGACAGAAACTCTCATAGGGGTAGTAAGTTATGGACTTGGATGTGCGGAAGCAGGGCAACCAGGTGTTTATACAAAAGTTGCAAACTACTTCAACTGGATAGAGGAGAAAACAGGACTGACCCTTACCGAGTATGATGGTTATATCCCTGTTACTGATAGCGGTGGGAGTGGCGGCGGCGGTTGTTCTGCTGCCGGAACAGGCTCAGCGTTCAGCTTTTTGCTTATGTTTGGGTTTGCAGGTGCATATATGCTGAGGAGAAGATTTACAAAAGCTAAGTCGAATATTGTTTAATATATTTTATGAAAGGGGGGCATATGTCTCCCTTTTCTGCTTGTGCTATACAAAATAGAAAATTTCTTATAAAAGAAGATGAACGCTTATTGAACTTTCAGGCGGTTATATAATCTATGTTACATAAGAGCGGAGGAAACGTGAAAGATTCTGCGATAATAGAGAAAGTACTTTCCGGAGATGCCCAGCAGTTTGAGATGCTGATACTCAAATATCAGTCACGTCTGTTTGCTACAATACTAAATGTAGTTAAACACAGAGAACTCGCCGAGGATATCACGCAGGAAGCTTATATGAAAGGGTTTGATAAGCTTGAAACCCTTAAAAACAGAGAACAGTTCTACCCATGGCTGAAGAGGATAGCCCTTAACCTTGCCCTGAACCATTTCGAAAGGGCAAAGCGTGTTATGGATGTTGAGAACGAAGATGACGAAACCAGCTTTTTTGAGCGGATTCCAGATGGAGAGAGTCCAGAAGAGCTGGTAGTAAAAGAAGAATTGAAGAGATACGTGCGCCACTTTGTTGAAGCTTTGCCGGATAAGCTGAGAGTGGTTGTAGTGCTTAGAGAGATGGAAGATATGAGCTATGACGAAATAGCTGATCTTATGAACATCCCCATTGGCACAGTCAGAAGCAGACTTTTCAATGCAAGGCAGATAATTAAAGACAGACTTATAAATCAGGGGTTGGTAGATGGATTGTACAAAATTTCGTGAGCTGATATCACTTTATATCGATGAAGAGTCCAGTGCTGTGCAGACGCAGGCGTTGGAAAAACATATGGAGACATGCGGTGAGTGCCGTGCTGCTCTTGCAAGCCAGCTTAAACTGCGCGACATGGTTTGCAGCTCATATGTTAAAACGATAGATATCGACCTTTCTGCATCCATCATGGGCAAAATAAACGGTGCCGGCGAAGTTAAAAGTAAAAAACCGTCCTCTGTGAAGAGACTGTCTATGGTTGTTGCCGCTGCCGCCGCTGTCTGTGTGATAGCTATGGCTGCAATGATGAGTCTTAATGTCGATAATAACAAAGTTGCCGGAAATGAAAAACTCGAGGAATACGTTATCGAGCATGTCGGTTCCGGCGTAAGCGACTTCCAAGGTGAAGTCGAAGCGGTGAACATAGAGAAATGAAAAAACTGACCCTGCTTTTGTGTCTGTTGATAGTTGCATATTCAGGCTACGCAGCAGAGCAGGTCTATTTCAAAATAGCTGTTAACGAGAATGATTATTCAACGTTTCTTACAGACAGAATAAGCACAAGAAAAAAGACACTTCAATACCTCGCCACTAAGATGCGCCAGTATGTCTTTCATCCCGGCAGTCTTAACCGTGACTATTACACTGTCACTGAAAACAGAGGTATCAAATATTTCGACAGGGATGTAGTTCAGTACGACATTACTCCTGTGAAGCATGACAGATTCAGACATGTTCTGCTGGTTGATCAGAAAAAAGATGTAGTGATCCGTAAAGAAGTTTATGACACTAACGGCAAGCTCGTTTTTTCTTTCACCAGCCTGGACAGAGAATCGACAGAACATGTCGATGACGCTGATTCTCATCCTGACCCTGATTCTGATGCAGTGCATATTGCCGCTGCCTCTGTGCACCATGATGCTTTTAACGGTTATTTCGTTACAGCCGACAGAGAGCTTAAGGATGGCACAAAACACATTAGCTTCAGCGACGGACTAAACAGGTTCTCTATTTTTAGAAAAAAAATTAATACTGAACCAACAGAACAGAAAAGAATCTTATACGGAAACTACATATACCGTAAGAAAGTAGGAAAGGAGCTTTTTACAGTGGTTGGTACTATTCCATTTGAAGAGATGGATGATTTGATCAACAACATTGTTAAGCTGGAGGAGAAAAAATAATGAAAAAAATAAGCACTCTGATACTTGTAATCTTCTGTGTCTCACTCACAACGGCATTCGCCGGTGGTCCGGAAAGCTTTTCCGGGATCTACAAAAATACTAAAGATTCTGTTGTGAACATCTCGACGACAAAGGTTATTACCAGAAGAGGACAGTCTCCTGATGAGCTGTTCAGAAGATTTTTCGGAGACAATTTTCCTGGCATCCCTAACGAACAGCAGGGGAAGCCAAGAGAGTATAAATCAAAAGCACTTGGTTCAGGTTTTATCATTGATAAAAGCGGACTGATAATAACAAATAATCACGTTGTAGATGGTGCTGACGAAATTATCGTTAAGCTTAATGACGAACATAAATTTGATGCGAAGGTAATTGGGCGCGACCCGCTCACAGACCTTGCACTTATAAAGATAGAACCTAAAGGGGTTATGTTACATACACTACCTCTGGGTGATTCTGACGAGGCGGAAATCGGTGACTGGGTTGTTGCGATAGGCAATCCGCTCGGTCTTGAATGGACGATCACTGCCGGAATAATCAGTGCAAAAAAGAGAGTTCTGGGGAGTGGTCCTTATGACAACTTTCTCCAGACAGACGCATCTATTAACCCGGGCAACTCAGGCGGTCCTCTAATCAACATGGATGGTGAAGTGGTGGCTATAAATACAGCTATCATCCCTTCCGGTCAGGGGCTTGGTTTTGCTGTGCCTGTTAATATGCTTAAAGAGCTTCTGCCTAAGCTTAAGACAGGAACTGTTAAGCGCGGGTGGCTTGGCGTTATGGTTCAGCCTATTGATGAAAAGCTGGCGAAAGGCTTCGGGCTTGAAGAGCCTAAAGGTGCTCTCATTGCCGATGTGACTAAAGGCGATCCTGCGGAAGTGGCAGGGGTTATGGCTGGTGATGTTGTGCTTAAGATCAATGGAGACGAGATAGAAGACTCCAAAGAGCTTGTGAACAAAATCGGACGTATGAGCCCCGGAGAGTCAATTACGCTGACTGTGCTCAGAGATAAAAAAGAGAAAAATATTAAAGTCAAACTTGGCGAAAGAAAAGACGGAACAGCAGAAGTTAATACTGAACCAACTGTTGACCTGCCTGTCGTTATAGAGAGCCTGACATCGGATGAACTTTCTCAACTCGGCATCCCTGGCGGGGTGAAAGTTACAGGTGTTGAAGGCGATTCAAATGCTTATGAAGCAGGACTCCGCAGAGGGATGGTCATCGTAGCCGTAAATCACGAGCAGGTGAACAGCTCTGAAGAGTTCAGCAAAAAGTATAAAGCAGTGAAGAAAGGCGATGTTGTGGTACTTCAGGTTTACACAGCGGGCAAAACTAACTTTATTGCTTATGACAAAGACTAAACGCTTGAAATAAACAATCTCCTAAATGTAACTGTATGCAGAAAACCCGTTCATATGAACGGGTTTTCTCGTTTATGCGGTCGAAGACAGAACATCACGCATTTATGGGTGGATGAATGAGCTAATCACAGCTTTAGAGCCTATAAGTCATTGCGGGGAATGTAATGATGAAGCAATCCAAGTATTAACTAACGAGTCCAGAGACTGCTGAAGTCCAGCTGGGTTCGCAGTGACGTATTTTGCATATGCTCTAACTGTGACAACGAAGTTGTAACTTCGTGTGTTAAGCACGCGCGAAGCAATAGAACCACGGGGTTATCCGTGGAAATCTATAAGTTTATAATTACTAGTTGATTTCGTATTTTTCCAGACGATAAAGAAGTACATGACGGGGGATACATAGATATTTTGCTGCACGGCTTTTGTTGCCGTCGAACTTATGCAGAGCCTTGATTATAATATTTTTTTCAAGTTCTTCCAGATTGAGCTCTTTGTCAGGCATATGCATGTCCAGACAGGTTTCCATATTGCTGCAAAATTCTGCCGGTAGTTTGTCTTCTGTGATCTCACCCTTTCCCTGCAATATACAAAGTCTGTAAATTGTGTTTTCGAGTTCTCTTATATTTCCAGTCCATGAATAGTTTATGAGTTTTTCCATAGCTTTTTCCGAGAAGGTTATCCTGGCTCCGTATTTTGCTGAGAAGAGCTCAACAAGGTCTTTGATATCTTCTCTCCTTTTCGAAAGCGGAGGAACTTCCACAGGGAAGACATTTAGCCTGTAGAAGAGATCGTCACGGAATTCCCCTTTTTCAGTCATCTGTTTCAGGCTGCGGTTGGTTGCTGCCACAACTCTTACATCCACCTTCATAGGGGTTGCAGACCCAACCGGCTGAATTTCTGACTCCTGAAGGAAGCGCAGCAGTTTAACCTGAATAGACTGGGGGAGTTCCCCTATCTCATCCAGAAAGAGTGTTCCGCCTTCCGCTTCAAGGATTTTACCTTTGTAGTCTCTGTCTGCTGATGTGAATGAGCCTTTTTTATGCCCGAAGAGTTCACTTTCAAAAAGACCTTCAGGAACCGCTGCACAGTTCACTGTGATGAATGGTTTGTCTGCACGGTTGCTTTTACTGTGAACCTGTCTTGCTATAAGCTCTTTGCCCGTTCCGCTCTCCCCAAGCACCAGTACAGGAGCATCTGTTGGTGCGACAGTGTCTGCCAGATTAAGCATTTGTATGAAAGCTTCACTTTTACCAACCATCTTTGGAGCGATAGACTGTTTCATATATTGCTTCATACGTGTGTTTTCACGACGCATTCTGCTGATTTCCACCGCTTTTTTGATAGAGTTGAGGAGTTCTTCATTTTCAAAGGGCTTGGTCAGATAATCGTATGCCCCTTTGCGTATTGCTGCCACTGCGTCAGGGATATTGCCGTGGGCTGTGATTATTATCACCGGCATATCTGGATAAAGCTTTGCTGCTTTTTCCATGACTTCGTTTCCGGACATTCCCGGCATTCGTATGTCGGTAATCAGTACGTCATATTCTTTCTCTGAGAGGAGTTTCAATCCCTCGTAACCGTTAGGAGCGGTATCATTGTCTATATTTTCAGAAGTCAGATACATGCTTACAAGTGTAGACAGAGAGAGGTTATCTTCTATAAGCAGAATACTCACTCATTCCCCCCTGCTGAGGAGCATTGAAAATGTGCATCCTCTTTCCTGATTTTTTACATTGAGAGAACCGCCGTGCTGCTGGGCTATTTTCGACGCCAGCGCAAGCCCGAGACCTGTTCCCATATCTTTTGTTGTGAAGAATGGTTCAAATATTTTACCGGTAAGTTCTTCATCAAGACCTTTCCCGTTGTCTGTTATATTAAATATAACCTCGGAATCTTTTATTTCCAAAGATATTTCCAGTACCGCTTCCCCTTCGCACGCTTCAATGCCGTTTATGGCGATGTTCACAAGAGCTTGTTTTATAGCATTTTTATCGCCTGTAAGGGTGACCCCCGTTATGTCCGGAATGTTATAGTTGATAATTACTTTTTGTCTGGACGAGGCGAGATTCAGCAGCTCTGTAAGCTCGGACACAAGTTGTTCAAGCTCAAAAGTCACCTTTTCTTCTGAGCCGAATCTGGCATATTGAAGAAAGCGCCTGATAAAGTCGTCAAGGTGGTTTATCTCTGTTGAAAGGATATCAATTACCTGATCATTCCCTTTGCCTGATTTTATCAGAGATATGCCGGATTTGATTGCAGCCAGAGGGTTTCTTATTTCGTGAGCTATTCCTGCGGAGAGCTGTCCGATAGCCTTCAGCCTGTTGTCATGGGCAACTTTTCGTTCAAGCTCGAGCATTTCACAGGACACCTGCTCGACTTTAAGTTTCTCTTTCCGCAGTTTGCCGCTAAGTATACCTGCGATGGTGGCGACTGCGTAAACCATTGTAACCTCGACTATTGAAGGGATTATATAGTGTGGGAAATCCAGTCTGAAGGTGTGTATATACGCTGCCGGACTGTAAATGAGGGTCAGTACAACAGACACTATAAGTCCGCCTCTCAGTCCGTATTTATAAGATGCATAGATAACTATCAGGTAAAAAGCATAATAGTGTGAAATGTGCACTATGGTGTGGTGTTTAGGCACACCATAGTGAAAGTAGGATATTATAATTGTAGCAATAACTATAATCGAAATGCTGAATGCGTTTTCCCGTATATCATACCGCTCCTGCGGTTGTTGATTCTTCCTGTCCACAGATGTACCCGTCCTTCATTTCAATAACTCTGTCTGCGTAGGTTGTGTATTCCAGTGCGTGGGTGACCATCACAACAGAAAGGTTGTCAGAGTTAAGTTCTTTTAATAGTTCTATAATACTTTTACCTGTGTTTATATCAAGGCTTCCTGTGGGTTCATCTGCAAAAAGTATCTTGGGTTCTTTTACAAGCGCCCTTGCGATGGATACTCTCTGCTGCTCTCCTCCGGAAAGTTTCCCCGGCAGTCTGTTTTCTTTCCCTTCGAGTCCGACACGTTCGATGATCTGCATTGCTTTGTCTTTCGCTTTTTTATTAACGGGAGCAACCCCGGAAAGATATGGCAGGAGCACATTTTCCAGTACCGTAAGGTAGGGTAATAGGTGGAATGACTGAAAAATAACAGAAAAATCATTCTGTCTGATCCTGTTGATCTCACCTGCCTTTGCTTTGCCGAGGTCTCTGCCGTTATAGACAACGCTGCCCGAGTCCGGACGTAAAAGAGTGGACAATATGTTCAGAAGTGTGCTTTTTCCGGAACCTGACCTGCCTATGATACAGGTGAAGTCTCCTCTAAGGAGTTCGATTGTCACACCCTTTAAAACGTTGGTGGTTGTATCTGCTGTAAAGGACTTTGTTATATCTGTTGCTGTTAGCATTTTATTACCTCTTATATCTGGCTGAATACTTCTGTAGGCTGAATCTTTGTTGCTTTAAGGGCTGGAACTGCCGAAGATGCAACGGAAAGCAGTCCTACAAAAAGCACTGAAACAAGCATTACCAGAGGATCGAAAGTTATGTCTGCCGAACCTGCGATGTCTACTCTTTTCAGAAGCTCCATGCTGCTGAAATAGCCGCCCAGATATCCGAGAACGCCAGACAGAATACCTATCAGAAGCGCTTCGAAACCGAATATAATAAATATCTTACTGCTGGAATACCCCACAGCACGCAATATACCTATCTCCTTTTTACGTTCGTTAACAGAAGCAAGCATAAACATAGAAAGCATAAAACATGCGATAATGAGTATCACACCGCTAACCAGCAGGACTATGCGTTTTACGTAGTTTATGGTGGTCATGCGTTGTTTTACAACATTTTGCAGTGCGTTTATGTCTGTGTCCGGCAGTTTAGCCTGAATCTGAGAAACTATGTCGCCGATGGGGCAGCCGGAACAGAGCGCAGCAACCTCAACAAAATTAATTAAATTCTGTTTACCAGTGTATTGCTGAATGGCGTGTAGATCAGCGAATACGAGGTTGTCGTCTTCTGTTCCGGTTTTTTGAAGAATGCCTGTTATAGTTACGGTGCCGGTGCCTATCTGAATGGGGGTATTGATAGATACACCAAGGAGGTCCGCTGCGCGATAACCTATGATCGCTTCTTCCGGGCTTTCAGGCATTTTCCCATCGACAGCCCAATAGCTTTTAATACGTTTTTCCTCTCCCCATAGCACACCAGTCACAGCCATGTTTTGGTCGTTAAACTTTGTTAACGCAATAAGTTTGGGAGCGACTGCGCTGATGTTGCCGTTTAAATCAATTCCTCGTATTGCTTCTGTGGTCTCTTTTTCCGGTAGATATTCCACTTCGTACGAGAGGTTTCCCAGCGAAAATCCGCCATAGCTGACGTTGAGTGAGTCAGTCTTGGGATAAATCAATATATTGGCTCCGAACTCTGTCATCTTCTTTTCAAGTGAGTGTCCTATAGTTTCAGAAACGTTATAGAGCATCACAACAGAGAGGATTCCTACTGTAAAGACTGCAACAAGTATGCTTGTTCTCATCAGTTTTCTTTTCAGATTACGAACAGGGATAGTGAAAATGTTCATGATATTTTCCTTAGAAGTACATCGCTCCGGTGGCTATTGCTGTCATGTTTATCTCTATATTCTCACCAACTGCTGTTCTGTGGAGGGGGGACGGGTTGCATCCGCCTTTTACAACGTTGATACGGCTGGAGTGAAATTTCTGACCGCAGTTATTGCAGATCATGTATTCTCCGTTCTGGCTGTACCCTTTCTTTTCTCTGTAGCAGACGTCGCATGCATCAAATGCAGCTCTGATAACGCCGTCAGAAGCTTCAAGCAGGAAGAATTTGATCTCTTTCCCGTTGGATTCCACAGAATAATAATGTGCCTCTCCGTCATTAACACTGCTGACAGGGATAGTTATTTTTCCATTCTCTGGGGTTACCATTGTATATTTGCCCTTAGCATCGCCGCAGGCGGACATAAATGTTAAAAGAAGCATTAGTACAATAAATTTTGAAACGGTTCTCATCTGTTCCTCCGTTATGTTTTCTATTATATGAGCAACGTGAATGCCAGTTTGTAAGTTGTTGATGTATATGGATACATAATTTCATTAGTGGGTAGTTTGGAGACTATTCTTCAGAGAGGACAGAAGCGAGTGTAGACTATTCTATAATCAAAAAGTCCGCCTTTGAGAGACGGACTTTATATTTGATATTATGTCGGGGTTAGCAGAAGAGGGATTGACGGAGCTTATCTGAGTTGTGCTCCATAGTCTTTTACAAGGTTATCAATCATCTTCTGAAGGATACCGTTTGTCTCCTCGTCTGTAAGGGTTCTGTCGCCGGCTGTGAAGAGCACACGGAATGTTCGGCTTGCTTTCCCTTCTTCAATACCTTTTCCTGTATAGACGTCGTAAAGTGACACGTCTTCAGCAAGTTTGCTGGTATTTTTTATGCACTCAGTCAGCTTTTCTGTTGGTGTGTCTGTGTCGACAATAACAGATATGTCTTTGTATACTGAAGGGAACTTACTGAAAGATTCAAATTTGAATACAAACTCAGCATTATCTACAAAATCCTGCATGTCAATTTCAAAGAATGTCACACGTTCGCGAAGTTCGGCAGCTTCTGCTGTTAAAGGGTGAAGCTCTCCGATAAAGCCTATGCTTTTGCCGTTAACTATAACTTCTGCCGACTTACCTGGGTGCAGAAAATGCCTGCTGCTTTTTGTAAATTCAGCCTTGATTTTGTATTGTGCGAGGAGATTTTCAAGAACTCCCTTCATCATAAAGAAAGGTTCTGTTCCCTTTGGAGCGGCCCAGCTTACGTCCCAGAAGTCTCCAGCTGAAGCAGCCGCCAGAAGCATTCTCTGTTCAGGAAGTTTGTCTTCAGTTTTGATGAAACTTGATGCAAACTCAAAGAAACGTGCTTGTTTGAATCCGTTGTTCAGGTTGTATCTTATCGTTGCCAGAAGGCCTGGGAAAACCTGTGTACGCATGGTATTCATGTCTTCAGATATAGGATTTATGAGTTTTACAAACTTCTCCTCACTGTCAAACAGCTTAAGAAAATCAGCTTTCATAAATGAATAGTTGATAGCTTCATTGAAACCGAGGGTTTTGAGCTTCTGTGCCAGAAACCTGCGTGTGGCAAGTAATGGCTGCATAGGCATTGAGTCGGCATCAATTTTAGGCAGAGTCGTAGGGATGTTGTTATATCCGTACATTCTGGCTATCTCTTCCGCTATATCCTGTCTTGTTATTATGTCCACTCTGTATGAAGGTGATGTGATTGTTATGTCACGGCTATTTACAACAGGGTTCATGTTCAGACCATCCAGTATCTGCACCATCTGGTCAAGGGAGACGTCTGTCCCCAGGTAGCTGTTAATCCAGTCTGCATTTACAGTGAATGTTATTGGCTCGGGGTCGTTAACCTCACCCAGAACGCCTTTGCATACTTTCCCTCCGCATAGCTCCTGAATAAGATATGCTGCGTATTCGCACATCTCTTTTGTGTTAACCGGGTCAATGCCCCTTTCGTAGCGATATGAAGCATCTGTCTGCATGCCGAGTTTTCTTGCTGTCATGCGTGTCTGTTTCGGCTCGAAGTATGCACACTCAAGAAAGACATCTTTTGTGTCTTTGCTGATCCCTGAGTGTTCTCCACCCATAACACCAGCTATCGCAAGAGATTTTTTTTCGTCTGTGATAAGGAGCATGTTTTCGTTGAATACACGTTCTTTCTCATCAAGCGTAATCAATTTTTCACCATTTTCAGCGTTACGGATGATGATCCTGCCATCTATCTCTTTCAGGTCGAAAGTGTGCAGAGGCTGGCCGTACTCGAACAGCACATAGTTTGTAATGTCTACAACGTTGCTGATGGGACGTACCCCCACGGCACGCAGTCTGTTCTGCATCCAGAGCGGAGATGGTTTGATAGTTACATCTTTGATGACACGCCCCAGATAAGTAGGGCACGCTTTTTTATTTTTTATTTCAACACCGCCGTAATTACCGGCAGGCTCGTCTGTTTCGTTTAGTTTGTACTCATTTTTTTTGAGTTTACGGTTATAGAGGGCTGCAATCTCATGGGCATAGCCTATGATGCTCAGGCAATCTGCGCGGTTAGGTGTGATACCTATTTCCAGTACAGTATCCGGCAGTCCGAAAAGCTCGTTTACGGGCATTCCCGGTTCGAGAGAGTCATCCAGAACCATTATTCCGTCATGATTTTCTGAAAGTCCGATCTCATCTTCTGCACATATCATACCCGAAGATTCTGTTCCTCTGATTTTGGCTTTTTTGATTTTGAAATTACCCGGCAGGACAGCGCCTATCTTTGCAAATACTATTGTCTGACCTTCTGCAACATTTGGTGCACCGCATACAACCTGATAAGTTTCTGTTCCGTCGAAGACTTCGCAGAGAGAAAGCTTGTCGGCATCCGGATGCTTTACACATGATTTGACCTTCGCAACAACCACATTGTCGAGGGGGGCGAGGTGTTCAACAGCATCAACTTCCAGACCGCACATGGTGAGCTTCTCAGCTATATCATTAGGGTCAAGGTCGGCTACTTCTACAAATTTATTTAACCAGTTTAAACTTACTTTCATTTACATACCCCCTTAGAACTGCCTTAAGAATTTGAGGTTATTTTCAAAGAATGAGCGAAGGTCGCCTATGCCGTATTTCAGCATTGCGATACGTTCTATTCCCATACCAAAGGCAAATCCGGAGTAAATGCCGGGTTCGTATCCAGCGTGTCGGTAAAGCTCGTCGTTACACATACCGGAACCTAGGATTTCTATCCAACCTGTCCCTTTGCATACACGGCACCCTTTAGAACCGCAGATAGTACATCCCATATCCACCTCTGCACTGGGCTCGGTGAAGGGGAAAAAGCTAGGGCGGAAACGTACGGGTACACCGGAGCCGAACATGCGCTGAATGAATGTTGTGAGCGTTCCTTTCAGGTCTGCAAAAGTAACATTTTTATCAACCAGAAGCCCCTCGACCTGATGAAACATAGGAGTGTGAGTAATATCGTAATCACATCTGTATACTTTGCCCGGAGCAATTATCTTTATCGGGGGCTCTTTACTCTCCATTACTCTCGCCTGAACAGGGGAGGTGTGAGTACGCATAACTACTTCATCTGATATATAGAATGTATCCTGCATATCTCTTGCCGGATGTTCCTGCGGGATATTCAGCATTTCAAAGTTGTAACGGTCAAGCTCAACTTCCGGTCCTACGGCTACTTCGAAGCCCATAGAGCCGAATATGTCTGCAATTTCGTAGTATATAGACATTATCGGGTGCTGGGAACCTGCTGAAAGGGGGAATCCTTCCATAGTTATGTCCAGCGCCTCTTTTTCAAGTTTAGCATCTAGTTCAGATTTTGCGATTTCTGTTTCTTTACTGTTAAATAAAGCTTCAAAGCCGTTTCTGAGTTCTCCCAGCTTCATGCCGAATTCTTTTTTATCTTCGTTCGGCACGTCTTTAAGCTGTTTGTTCAGTCCGCTGATCAGACCTTTTTTCCCCAGATATTTTACTTTGATCTGATAAAGTTCTTCAGAGGTGGCGGCTTTTTCAATTTCCTGCTCATACCCCTTGATACTGCTGATGTCCAGTTCCACATTTATCTCCGATTTTAGTCATTTTCCTGAATATAACGTTTTACTTGAATAGGCTTTTATATTCAATGGTTAATTTGCTAAAAGGAACTTTAGAAAAAAATGCAAATCAATTGTGGTGATTTTGTATATTTTTTTAGTGTTATTTACATTAATAAACAGCAAAAAATGAATTTCTTCATAATTACTTTTTTTAGTTATTGATATTTAATCTGTTATGCCAGTTGTTTAAATCATAAATGAAGTTTTGGTGAATTCAAAAATACATAATTTATACATGTTTTCTGCATATTCTCCTTATTTGCCAGCATCTTAAGTTGTAGGATATTACTCCGATAATACATGCAGGCAAAAAATGCTGACAAGGAGGTCGATATGAGTATTTCGTCAATAGGTATGTCCTATTCACAACTTCAAACATCTTCAGAACTGACTATAAAAGGGCAAGGAAGTAACAGTTCTGAATCGACAAAAGAGACTGATTCTGCTGTTAAGAGTTCTGGTAGTATGGATTCTGTTTCTCTTTCTGCTGAAACTTCACAGTCTTATGCAATTGGAGGTGACACAGTTTCAAAGTCTGAATTTGATCAGTATGACAAAGATGGCGATGGTGAAATTAGCGCTTCGGAACAGGCTGCTTACGAAGCAGATCAAGTTGACGAGGCAGACGAGGACGACACACAGGCCGCGCTTATAGAAGCAATGGAAGATGCACAGGACGAAGTGGATGAAGAGACTGAGGCAGTGTATTCACCATATGGTGAAATGAGTGTGAAAGGTGAGTCAGGTACACAAGTGAACGCTACTGCATAGACGGGGGCAGCATATGACTCCGGCAAAGTTTAGAAGGGCAGTCCTTGCTGGCTGTCCTTTATTTAAAACAGGAAACCTAAGGACGCTAAAGTAAGCAATTTTGATTTAATGCTATATGTGAAATGCCACAGTAAAAATATGACGAATTTGGATATCAGCCAGTTAATAAGTTTGCATTTATGAATAGATTCCCCCCGGGTAAACCCGTGGTTCTATTGCTTCGCACGTGCTTAACACACTAAGTTACAACTTCGTTGTCACAGCTAGAGCATATGCAAAATACGTCACTGCGAAGCCCGCAGGGCTTTAGCAGTCTCTGGGCTCAATAATCCTGAGATTGCTTCGTCATTACATTCCTCGAAATGACTTATAAGTTCTAAAGCTGTGGGCAGCTCACTCATCCACGCATAAATGTGTGGCGTTTTGTCTTCGACCGCATAAAAAAAGGCGACCCGTGTGGATCGCCTTTTGTGTTATTAAGCCTTAACCTGCTTGCAGAGTTGTTCGAACTCAGCAGGGTGATTGATAGCCATGTCTGAGAGGATCTTTCTGTCCACTTCTATGC
The DNA here is from genome assembly GCF_000025725.1 of Denitrovibrio acetiphilus DSM 12809. GTDB lineage: Bacteria > Chrysiogenota > Deferribacteres > Deferribacterales > Geovibrionaceae > Denitrovibrio > Denitrovibrio acetiphilus. The sequence goes on along the minus strand of NC_013943.1, from coordinate 2,065,200 downwards.
CTTTCTGCTTAAGTGCGCCCATAAAAACGCTGTAGCTCATGCCATGCTGGCGTGCTGCTGCGTTGATACGGATGATCCACAGTTTCCTGTAGTCACGTTTCTTCTGTTTCCTGCCCACATAGGCAGTTTCCAGAGATCTTTCGACCTGTTCACGTGTCTTTTTGTACACGTTGTTGATCTGACCTCTAAATCCTTTGGCTTTTTTCAGCCATTCTTTCCGTCTTCTGCGGGTTTTAAACCCGCCTTTAGCTCTTGGCATTTCCTATCTCCTTCTGTTAAGCATAAGGCATCATTTTTTTGACGTTCTGAGCGTCTTTGCCTTGAAGGATGCTAGGGTGGCGCAGAGCGCGCTTGCGTTTAGTGGACTTGGAGGTGAGGATGTGCCTCAGTCCGCTTTTCTTCGCTTTCACTTTTCCGCTTCCGGTAATTTTAAACCTTTTAGCGGAACCCTTATGGGTTTTCATTTTCGGCATTCGAAAACTCCTTTAATTAGTTTCCAGCAGTATTAACAGGTGAAACCATCATAATCTGCTGTCGACCCTGCATCTCGGGTTTTTTGTCGACGGTACCGAGACCCTCGATATCGTCTTTGATTCTATTGAGCAATTGCAGCCCCATCTCTTGGAACATCATTTCGCGTCCGCGATAGCGAAGGACAACCTTCACCTTATCGCCGGCAGAGAGGAATTTTTTAACATTCTTCATCTTAACTTCGTAATCATGTTCTTCGATCTTGGGTCTGAATTTAACTTCCTTCGTGTCAACCTGATTGGCACGCTGTTTTTTACGTGCTTCACGGTCTTTTTTGTTCTTCTCAAATTTGAACTTGCTATAGTCCATGACCCTACATACCGGCGGTTTCGCTGTTGGGGCGATCTCCACTAGATCCAGACCTGCCTGGTCTGCGAGTGCGCGTGCTTCCGTCATACTGCATACGCCGTGTTGTGTACCATCATCCAAAATCAGCCTTACCTCGCTGTGAGGTATCTTCTCGTTAATCCGCTCCTTATCCTGCGGAGCAGGTGTAAACTTACCGCCTCTTATAGGTCACCTCCAAAGTTTAAGAGATTTATTTTTATCAAGCTCTGTTAATACACCAAGATAGGTGGAAAAATCAAGCTCATTTTTATTTTCTCCGTTACGCAGTCTAACAGAAACAAGCTCTTTGTCCACCTCGTTTTGTCCTATTATTAACATATGAGGTATTTTTTCCATCTGAGCTTCACGGATTTTAAATCCGACTTTTTCGTTGCGCAGGTCGGAATCCACTCGGAAGCCTTCAGCTTTAAGCTTTTGTACCAGAGCTTTACAATAGTCCAGCTGACCATCAGTGATGTTAATGACACGAACCTGTTTTGGTGCTACCCAGACAGGGAAAGCCCCCGCAAAATGTTCCGTCAGAACTCCGATAAATCTGTCAACTGAGCCGAGTATAACTCTGTGCAGCATGACAGGTCTGTGCTTTTGTCCATCCTCGCCTATGTAGTTAAGGTCAAACTTTTCAGGCAGATTAAAGTCAGCCTGAATTGTGGCACATTGCCAGTAGCGTCCGATTGCGTCTTTCAGTTTGATGTCGATTTTTGGACCGTAAAAAGCACCGTCGCCTTCGTTTATCTCATACTCAAGCCCTTTGGTTTTAAGTGCCTCGAAGAGTGCATTGGTTGCTTTTTCCCAGTTGTCATCAGACCCTATGTATTTTTCAGGTTTGGTGGAAACCTCTATTTCGTATTCAAAGCCGAACTTGCCCATAACCTCATCAACAAAATCGATTATGCCTATTATTTCATCGTTGAGCTGTTCCGGAGTGCAGAAAAGGTGTGCATCGTCCTGTGTGAACGCACGCACACGGAGCAGACCGTGCAGAACACCTGATTTTTCGTGTCTGTGCACTGTGCCGAGTTCAAAATATCTTTGCGGCAGGTCACGATAACTGCGTATGTCGGAGTTGAACACCATCATGTGTGCAAGGCAGTTCATCGGTTTTACGCCATAGTCTACATCGTCTATTTTTGTGAAATACATATTTTCGCGATAGTTGTCATAGTGTCCTGATTTTTTCCAGAGATCCTGCTTGAGGATTGATGGTCCGTAAACTATGTCGTATCCGCGTTTAATGTGTTCCTGTTTTTCGTATGTTTCCAGTACGTTACGCAGTGCCCCGCCGTTCGGAAGATATATCGGGAAGCCTGCGCCTGCCTCTTCGCTGAATGTGAAAAGCTTGAGCTGTTTGCCTATTTTCCGGTGGTCACGTTTCTCAGCTTCTTCCAGCATGTTCAGGTAAGCATCAAGGTCTTCTTTTGTTTGCCAGCTTGTGCCGTATATGCGCTGAAGCATTTTATTATTTTCGTTCCCTCGCCAGTATGCACCGGCTACAGAGAGCAGTTTAAAATGTTTCAGTCGCTTTGTGTTGTCCACGTGAGGCCCGCGGCAAAGGTCTGTAAAGTCTCCCTGATCATAAAGAGATACATGCTCGTCACCTATGTCTGTGATGAGCTCGACTTTATACTTCTCATCGGCAAATTCTTTAAGTGCATCAGAAGATTTGACGTCTCTGCGTTTAACAGGGATAGCCTCTGCTGCTATTTTTGCCATCATCTTTTCTATGGCTTTGAGATCATCCGGAGTAAATTTTCTGTCGCCCATGTCAAAGTCATAATAAAAGCCATCTTTTATGATCGGACCAATAGTAACTTTTACATCATCAAAAAGCCTTTTTACAGCGTGCGCCATAAGGTGAGCTGTGGAGTGTCTGATGATGTCCAGAGCCTCCGGGTCTTTTTCCGTTATAAGTTTAACTGTATCGCCATCGCTGAGCTCAGCGTAAATATCTTTTGATGTTCCGTTAATCTCTGCTGCAATAGCTTTTTTAGCGAGACCGACGCTTATTTGTTTTGCCACATCGTATGCTGTTGCGCCATCTTGAATTTCCAGTTTGGCGCCATCTGGAAGCAATACATTCATTTATTTTTCTCCATTCTCAGCTTCTACAAACAGCTGAGTAAAAAAATGCCGAAGTCTGGCTTCGGCTTTGTTATTAGCATAAAAATATACTGATTTTCTCTCTATTTGTCAAGCGGGCTCCTCTCTTTATAAGGGTGGGGTGAGTTGAATAAAGTGAGTGGTGCTTGTTGATTTTGGAATGACTGCCTAATGATCAGTTTTGTGTGTGTGGCAATATTGCTGTTTTCTGATTTCTGTAATAAAAAATTGACATATCAAGGTATTATTTATATAAATAATATATTCTAATAAATTTTTGAAATATATGGAGGTTGTTGAGATGAGAAGAAATTGTTTAATGAAACTGTTGTCTTTGGTTATTTTATTATGCTTCACAGCAGCAAATGCTTATTCAGCAGATTTGCCGAAAGTTGTTATTCTCGCGACAGGTGGAACTATTGCAGGGTCTGCGGCTTCACAAACTAATACAACCGGTTATAAAGCAGGAACTATTGGTGTGGAGACTCTGATCAATGCGGTTCCTGAGATAAAGGAGCTTGCAGAGGTTAGCGGAGAGCAGGTTTGTAATACTGCAAGCCCGAATATGACTAATGAAATTCTGCTTCAGCTTGGCAAACGGGTTAATGAACTGCTTTCATCCAAAGACGTTGACGGAGTCGTAATAACTCACGGAACAGATACTCTGGAAGAGACAGCATATTTCCTTAATCTCGTTGTGAAAAGCGATAAACCAGTGGTTGTGGTCGGGGCTATGCGTCCTGCAACTGCTATCAGTGCTGACGGACCGATGAACCTGTACAATGCTGTTCTCCTTGCTTCATCCAAAGAAGCAAAAGGGAGGGGGGCTTACATCCTTATGAATGACCGGATTGGTTCTGCGCGTTTTGTTAGTAAAACAAACACTACTATGACTGATACATTCAAGTCTCACGAACAAGGTTATCTTGGAGCTATTGCTGGCGGTAAAATTTATTTTTGGAATCAGATAACCAAGAAACATACGTTTAATTCTGAGTTCGATATCAGTAAAATAAAGGAACTTCCAAGAGTTGATATTATTTATTCTCATCAGAGTGACGATGGGGTATTTTATGACGCTGCTGTAAAAGCCGGTGCTAAAGGTATAGTCTCTGCCGGATCAGGTAACGGTTCTCTGTCTGACGCAACAAAGCTGGCAGGCAAAGATGCACAGAAAGCGGGAGTTGTATTTGTTCAGTCTTCCAGGGTGAACAACGGAATAATTACTCCTAAGAAATCCGGTCGCGTTGGTCTTTATGCCAACTCATTAAACCCAGCAAAATCAAGAATTCTACTGATGGTGGCTCTTACTAAAACGAGTGATCCGGAAGTAATTCAAAGATATTTTGACGAGTACTAGATAACAAAAAAGCCGGCAGCAAAACTGTCGGCTTTTTTTATTAGGGTTATTTATTTCAGGCTGAAGCCGATAACAGCTTCAGGAGTGATAACTCTGAATGTAAAAGATTCTGTAAGGAAAAGGTTAACTTTCGATGCATCGTGGCTGTGGTAGCCTATAGCAAAATCCTGCCCTGTAGTGAGCTCTACGTCGCCCTCTCTGTCGGCAACCAGCAAAGCACCATCAACAGTCTCTGAGTAAATAATATCGCCTTTGATCTGACGTCTGACAGTGTCGCCCAGTGTCCCGCCTGGAACAACGTGTGCGAGAAATTGCCAGAGAGCGGGATTTACAACAAGGTTTGCACCAGATGCGATGCCTTCTTTCCTCATGCGCCCCTGTGCCTCACTTATGGCGTCAACGAGATTGTCTTTGTCAAGTGTCATGTTAATTCTGTTTTTGGCTGCAACCTGATTAAGTCCGACTATTCCACTGTCTTTGAAGCCGTTATAAACAGCGTTTTCTTCAAAGTCTGCCATTTTTCTAGCTGCTTCGGCGAGGTCATCGAGTGCTATGTCTTTAGCGCCTCTGTCTATATTATCCAGCTCCCATATATCAAGAGAAAAATTGATTCTGGCTTCAACAAGGGGGAGTACGGTATTGACGCCGTAAACAACATCTTTTGGCGATTTGTTATCTGAGATTTTGAGTCTGCCGAGGTTAACAGCGGCAAAATTGATACCGTATGGACCTTCAACGTCAGCAAATCTCCTTGCTGAGAGGTTAGCCTTAAGTGTTTCTTTTGCTATAGTATTAATTTCGTCCCATGCGGCGGAGCCTATAGGAGCGAAATCTTTTCTGAGTAAGTTCATATAAACCTCCTTGGTTTACTTCTTTTTGAGACTGCCTATGCTTAAGTCTCCTGAATTGTCAGCATCTTCTGAAGTAGCACCAGAGAGAAATTCCTCTTCTACTTCTGCATAGCCTTGCTGATAAAATTTTTCTTCTTCCGGATCAAGTTCTTTTAAAAGCCGGAGAAATTCTCCTGCGTGGACTTTTTCTTCATCTGCGATGTCAATAAGCACCTGCTGAGCAAGCTTATTATCAGTCGATTCAGCTAGCTGCTGGTAGAGCTGGATGGCTTCGTACTCTGCTGCAACCATGAATCTGATTGCTCTGATAAGCTCTTTGTCCGTGAGCTTTCTGTCACTTTTTAATCCACTGAAAGGGTTTCCAAAATCAGGCATTGAATCCTCCTAATATTTTTTACTGTCCTTCAGGACAACATAATTATATTCTAGTCCTCATAATGCTTTTTTACCAGCACTTATTTTGTTTAAATTATCTATAGATAAAAAATATCAAAAGCTGTGACGTAGTTTTTTATAACAGAACGAAGAGAAAACGTATGTTCCGACAGCTTGATGGTTTATGCGTCTGATTAATTATTACTAATTAACACAGCAGGGCTATACTCGTCTTAAAGCTTTTAAATACTCATGGATTTATCATTTGTATGTGTCTTTTGGGGGGGAACGATTTATTTATTAAGACTCAATTGAGATATTCAACTTGGATAAAGGGTGCAATGTGATTCTTACATAGAATTTAATTGTGGTTTTTATAAAGTGGGGAGTTGTTGGGGGCTCCCCACAAACAGGAGGAAAAATACAAATACTACACATAGTCAGGACTATATATAATATTTTACAAAACATTTAACGTATTAAATTGTTTTGAAATAAGTTGAATGCCTGCCTTGTAAGCAAGCATTCAACTATCTGGTTTAATTTTCAGTTATTTTTTTGGTTTGGGTCCTCCAAATTTAAATGTCAGATAAAATCTGAAGTCGTTATAGTCATCAGAATCTTTCATATCAACTATTGCATATCTTGCTCTGGCAGTGACACCTTCAAGAAATCCATGAAACTTGTATTTAATGCTGAAATCGATTTCTGTGGCATCAGAAGAAGCATTTGTTCCTGACTCTGGTGTGTCGAAGATCCCATATGTGGCATAAGTAGTAAGACCCTTTATACCTACATAGCCAAAATCATAATCAAGCTTAATACCATACGCATCTTCATCTGCTCTACGGGAGTTGTTCGCTTGCATAATGAACGCTTTTTCGTCACCGTAGTTAGCAATAAGATCATTTTCGCCTGTGCTGGCAAAGAATGCTCTGAGCAATGCTCCATAGGCTCTTACGCCAGTATTAAAACCATACTGTTCAGTTTTGACATCACCGGCAATCTCATCTCCAGAAGCTTTCTGGTAAAGAGCTGATGGCATTATATGGAAAGTGTAATCGCCTACTTTCTTTTCAACAGATGCTTTCAAATATGTTTGGTTATACACATCTTCTAGGTCGTAGTACCAAGCTTGAAGAGTAGAGTTGACAGCCTCTGTTGGTAAATGATATCGGGCACCCAGAATAAGGAGTCTTTTGTCATCATCAAGGTCTCTCACTTCACGTATTTCTGCCACATTTTTGAAATTCGAATCAGAATAATCAACATAGCCAGTGAGATAGTGTAAGTCGAGTGTAAGGTTAGGAATACTTTTGTTGACAACAGAAAGTCCTTTGAAAGTTCTTTTCTGAAGACGAATAGGGTCGATGTGTGCAAATGGAGTAAAAATCTCATGTGCACCAAGCTTTACATTAGTGTTAAAATAATCCGCTTGGATGTAATACTCTTGAAGACGTGAAAAACTATCGTGTTTACCATTATTATCTGCGAGCAAACCGCCATATACTGCTTTGTTATCATCACTTCCAAGATCGTTACCTGAAACATAAGCAAGACCGGCACTAAGACCGTGTAATGGTGCTGTATGAAAATATAGTGCTGTACCTCCAGCGAAGTCTTCTTTGTCTTGTGTTTTTCCGTCGTAGTCTCTGCTGAAAAAGAGAGTACTCAGTTCCCCTTTCAGTGTTCCTTCTGTAAATGCTTCCTTTAATGTTGTAGCAGCATCAGCATACATGCTAAAGAGAAAAATTATTAATATTGCTAATACTTTGTGTATCTTGAGTGTTCTCATTTTAAATCTCCGTTTATATAAGTTAATTTTATCAACATAAATCTAGGACTTAGCAGCATGTTTGCCTGCAAGACGTCCAAAAGTTGCAGCGCGACCCACGCTAATGGCTATGATAGGGAATGGATAATCATTCGCTCCACCAAAGAAACCACCAGAAGTATTACCTGCGGCATAAAGCCCGTCTATGACTTTTGCTTCTTTATCAAGAACTTGCATTTCAGTATTTATGTTGAGCCCACCGAGGACTACTGAAACACAGCATTGTCTTGGTATACCGTAAAAAGGTGCTTTTTTGATGTAAGATAAATCTATAGCAATTTTACCAAAATCTTCATCAACGCCTTTGTCTACAAGCTCGTTGTATCTTTCAATTGTCTTTTTAAGAGGACCTGCAGGGAGATTCAATTTGTGTGCAAGTTCTTCTAAAGTGTCAGCTTTAACGATGCGGCCTTTTTTAAGAGCGTCTTCAAACAACTGACGGTTGATCGGACTTGTAACTCTTGGAGGAAATTGTTTAATGTTTTCTTCCCAGTCAGCGTCGAGAATATTATAGTAATAGCCATCCGGATTTTGAGCATTAAGGGTCTGGTTCCCCATAAGGTAAAAAGGAATATCCTCATTACAAAGACGTTTACCTTCTTTTTGAACTGCGAGCCAAGGCAGACCACGACCGGGCGCATCTCCATCTGCGAAGTCAAGTGTGGAGTGTACATGTGCCATCTTAGTATGTGGTCCTTGCTCCATGGCAGCACCAGCCCACATTCCCATAAGGTGACCATCCCCCGTATTGGTTCTGGGTGTATAGTAGTTGCCTAGGCCTACGGCACTGGGACAATATTTCGCAAGCATATCAGGGTTGTTGCTATAGTCCCCAGTACAAAGGATTACTCCTTTTTTGGCGTTAAATTGTTTATATTCACCGGTTTTTTCATGTTTAGCAATAACACCGGTCACTCGCCCTTTTTTATTTCTAACAAGTTGAACACCAGGTGTATAAAAACGGAACTCAACACCCTCTTTAATTGCAGCTTCAGCAATTATATTGATGGCTTCCATCATTCCGCCTTTCCATTTGTGTCCTGTAGAGAAAGAATTGAACCAATATTTACCACCGCTTTCACCAGATGGCGAACCTGCCCAATGCATAAAAAAAGCAGAAGAGTTTGCTGTTCTTTTTGTGATATCATTAGCCCAGTCAAGTGTCTCACCACTGTGATCAGCCCATAATTTTAGTAATTCAAATTTAGGCTTGTTCAAACTTTGGTAATTAAACTCGTTGATGGCTTTCATTTTGTTAATATGTATGTTTTTTTCTTTCTGTAGTTTTGAATCTATAGCACCAAAAGTATTACCATGGCACATGACAACAGGCCCCTTTTGCAGCACTATGACTTTTGCTCCTGCCTCCTGAGCAGATTTACACGCCATAATTCCTGAAATCCCAGCACCAACTACCACAACATCAGTTGTAACAGTCTCTTTTATCTTAGATGCAGGAATAGGTTCAGGAGCTTTTTCAAAGTCGATACAGTCAGAAGCTTGCTGTTTTGCATCTGCTTTAGATGGAAGTCCGCCAACCACGCAAGCGGAAGCGGCACCAAGGGCAGCTACAGCACTTGTTTTTAAAAAACCTCTTCTTGACACATCAGTTAGTTTTTTATCTTTAGGATCCATTTTAACCTCTCAATTATATTACTGCTCGGTTTTGACTGGTTCACTCCAACGTTTTGGCAGAGTTTTCATCCATGGCTGAACATGACATTTAGCGCATAAAAGGTCGGATTTGCTATGCATGCTGTGACATGTTGAGCAATTGAGCTCTCCAACGTGTTGAGAATGTGGTCGAACTTTTCCTTTTCCAAATGGGAAGACAACTTCCTTGTCAACTTCTTCTTTGTCGTGACATCTAAGACAAAAGTCGTCGCCAAAATCACGTTTTCTTAGTTTGCTGGAAGAATCCTTTTTTGATACACCATTTGCGATATACTCCTCATGACAATCTGCACAAGTAAGACCAGCATCACCATGTGCTTGAGCAAGTAAGTCACCTGAATAAAGTGAATTATAATATGGTTCAATGACGTGGCAGGTTTTGCAATATTCCGGATCTTCCAGATTCTTGTTTTTTGGACTTGCAATAGCAGCTGAAGTTAATAGCAAAGCTAGTAACGTTACTGATGACATTACAATAAAAACTTTTGTTAGCCTCATAAAATCCATCTCCTGTAAGCATTATTCCGTTTTCTCCAGATTTGCAAATTAGTTGACTAAATTGCAAAACGGTTCTTAAGGCACGAAAAAATAATTAAACAATTGTATTTTTCGTATTTCCTGCGTACCCAGTCAAAGCACATCAGCTCTTTGCTTTAGGTACATATTTAATAGAAAAGCTAGCTTTAAAAAGAAATCTAAGGTATAAAGTGGCTTTATAGTCAAGGGTGTTTTTACTGCAATTTGCATATTATTTTAATTACGGATCAAAAGCATGAAATTGAAGATAAACGATATTGCAAAACTTTTCGACTGCACTACTGAAGCCATCCGCTATTACGAGAAAGAAGGGATTCTTGTCCCTGAAAGAGACCCTGAGAATAATTATAGATATTATACGGTTCAGCATCTTAAGCTTCTTGCGAAATGTGCTTTTCTTAGGTCGGCAGATTTTTCTGTCAAAGAGATAACTGAGATCATGACTGAGGGGACTATAAACAATATTGGTCAACGAATGGCTGATAAAGAACTTGAGCTGGTTAAAGAATCTGAAAGGTTATTGCGTATCAGCCAAACTTTGGCAAATTGCCGAAAGAAGATCGAATCAATTCCAAGCAAATTGAATACATTTACCGTTACAGAAAACCCGGAATTTATTTATTTGATAAATCAGCATAATAAAAATATATATCAAAACTATGCGCTGTCTGAATTAATTTCTAAGTGGTTGAAAAACTTTCCGGAAGTAAAGCTATGTGTTTTAGTCAAACAAGAAGATTTGATTCAAAAGGACTCACTGTCCCGATATCATGGATATGGTGTACAAGCATCTTTGGTCGACGTTCAGAAATTTGAACAGGCAGGACTATCTAAGCGTTTAAAGCCAAGGAAATGTTTGTACACGATACAGGCGTTTACTATTACAAAAGAAAGCAGATTAGCATCAACCCGCTTAATGATGGATTACATAAAACAGAATAATTATATCGTTAATGGTGATATGTTTGGGACCCAATTATTTATTGACCAAGAGTATTTTCTTGATCCTGATATCCCTAAAGGTAATTTATATTACGAATATTGGATCCCTATCGAATGATTTTTGCCCGGAGTTTTGTGTCTTCGGCTCATAGCGTCTGTCGTTATTTGTGCATTGCCCGAAGTCCGTTGGCTATGACAAGCATACTGGCTCCCACATCAGCGAGAACAGCCATCCACATAGTTGCCGCCCCCATGAGTGTCAGAGTGAAGAAGACAGCCTTAATGCCCAGTGCAAAAGTTATATTCTGGACTAGGATTCCAAAGCTTGCTTTGGATAGTTTTATAAAGTGAGGTATTTTCCTCAGGTCGTCATCCATCAGTGCAACATCGGCTGTTTCGATGGCGGTATCTGTTCCTGCCGCAGCCATAGCAAAACCTATGTCAGCTTTCGCCAGAGCGGGGGCATCATTGATCCCGTCGCCAACCATGCCGACTTTACCTGATTTGCCGAGTTCTTTTATGACGTTAAGCTTATCCTCAGGCAGAAGACCGCTTCTGAAGCTGTCAACGCCTACCTGTTCTGCAATTGCTTTTGCAGCGTGTTCGTTATCTCCGGTGAGCATAAGAGTTTTGACACCCGCCTTTTTAAGCATACTTATTGCCTGTGCGCTGGTGTTTTTTACAGTGTCTTCAACTGCGAACAGAACCTGAACTTCTGCATTGTTGAAAAATGCAACGATGGTTTTTCCCCGCTTTTCCAGTGTTATAATCTTTTCTTCCAGCTCCGGAGGGCATTTCAGTATCTCTTTTATAAGGTTTTTGTTACCCAGATACCATTTTTGTTCATTAATAATGCCGCTGACTCCACGACCGGGGATTGCTTTGAAATCTCTCACGTCGGTCAGTGTTATATTATTTTCCTTTGCATTGTCTGCAATAGCTCTTGAAACAGGGTGATCTGACCTGCCTGCAATACTCGCTGCCATGCTTACGGCTTTTGTCCGGTCAAGGCTCCCTGTGAGGACAAAGTCAGTTTGTTTAGGCTTTCCGTTTGTGATAGTGCCTGTTTTGTCAAGGGCAAGCCACTCCAGCTTACGTCCCTGTTCCAGAAATATTCCGCCTTTTATAAGGATACCCGCCTTAGTGGCAGCGGCAAGTCCGCTTACGATAGTAACAGGGGTTGATATAACAAGTGCACATGGGCATCCGATAACCAGAATAACGAGTGCTGTGTATATAGACGGGATCCATTCATGCCCCATGAGGATAGGCGGTATGACGGCTATGAGGAATGCTGCTATAAAAACCGCCGGTGTATAATATTTAGCAAAAATATCTATAAAACGCTGAATAGGTGCTCTGGAGCCCTGCGCCTCTTCAACAGCATGAATGATGCGCGCGATTGCAGAGTCTGTTGCTCCGGCTGTTACCTGAAATCTGAATGAACCGGATTCGTTTATCGTTCCGGCAAAGACCGTGTCTCCGGCAGATTTTTCAACAGGTATGCTTTCCCCTGTTATCGGTGCCTGATTTACTGCTGAGTGCCCGTCTGTGATAACGCCGTCCAGCCCGATGCGTTCTCCAGGTTTAACACGGACATTTGCCCCTATGGCAACTTCTCGGATGTCAACTTCAGCCCATGTACCGTCTTCCTGAAGTACAGTGATAGTTTCCGGAGCGAGAGCCATCAGGTTTTTTATTGCGTTTCTTGCACGGTCCAGCGCCTTTGCCTCTATCACTTCTGACAGGTTGAAAAGAACCATAACCATAGCAGCTTCAGGATATTGTCCAATGATAGCGGCTCCTGTAACAGCAACAGACATGAGGGCGTTGATGTTAAGCCTCATGTTTTTAACAGCTATCCACCCCTTTTTATAAGTTGAGAAACCGCCCAGAATGATAGCGATTACTGCGAGTATCATAGGCAGGTAGCTGATTACATTAACGCCCCAAGGCGACCAGTTGTTGATATCGAACCCCAAAGGGGTACTTCCCCAGTCGTGCATTAACTCAAATATCTCTGAAAATACTGCCAAAATACCTGCTGCGGCTATCTTTCCCCATTGGGTTTCCGGAGCTTTGAGGTCGTTTGTCTCTTCATTATTATCGTTTATAAGCTCAGCGCCCATATTAAGAGAGTGCAGAGCCTTTGAGATTTCGGGCAGAGCAGCAGGCGAGTGCCGGACTTTCATTGTGCGTTTCATAAGGTTAAATTCCAGCCCTGTAACTCCGGTCATGGGGAGAAGTTTAGTTTTAATAAGACCTTCTTCAGCAGGGCAGCACATCCCAGCCACAGAGAACACAGAAACTGATTCATTACTCTGAGAAACAGGTTGAGGAGCCATGTTGATGGAGTGTAGTGCCTCTTCTATACAGGTTGTATCAGTGAGTTCATGATCAATTGTAAGCATACGTTTCATGAGATTAAATTTCATCTCGGTTATTTCGGTGATACCAGACAGTTTTTTGCGTATGAGTGCTTCTTCAACAGGACAGCACATATTTGCAATGATATAGACTGCTCTGGACGATGAGATTTCTTCCGGTTGTTCCTGATATATATGTTCCGGCACTTCATGACAGCTTGAACAGCATGAACACTGCTCTTTTGTCTCCGAAGGTGCTACGGCAAAGTTTCTGTTATTCATCTCTTGCTCCTTGGGTTTTCTTGAAAAAAGTATCTTTAATATTTTCTATATGCTGGCAACATAGAACCTATAGTAACTATAGAGTCAAGGAGTTTTACGAGAAAAATATTTTTTGAGCTGTTTGTTAAATTGGTATAGAAAAATATTGTTTAGCAGACTTTTGAAAAACTATCGCCGGGACAATGATTATTTTTATACGCTTTTGTCTGGTTGGAGTTTTGACAAATTTGAACCTTATAGTTATTATAGTGTTTATGTAGCAAAAAACGTAAGGAATGGTTATGAAAATAGGGGAACTTTCAAAAAAGACAGGGTGTAAAGTCGTTACTATAAGGTACTATGAAAAAGAAGGGCTGCTTAAAACTCCTGACAGAACAGACGGGAACTACAGAGTCTACGGCAAGGACGACCAGGAACGTCTTGAATTTATTATGCACTGCCGCAGGCATGGTATGATGCTTAATGAAATAAAAGAGCTTCTTGTTTTTCGTGAGCACCCTCATAAGGACTGCACATGGGTGACAGAACTGCTGGAGAACCATATCAAAGAGATGGAAGAACAGATAAAATCCCTTGAAAGCCTGAAGAGCAGCCTTGAAGGGCTTAAAGAACGCTGTGACGGCGGGCTGGACGGAACGTTGTGTCCAATAATGAAGCAGCTGAACAACGGGCTACTGTGCTGTAACCTGAACCATAAATGTACGGCAGTTTCCGGTGAAAAGCAGCGCACTTAGCCTATGGGAGATATGTAGTACCCCTGAGAGACACCTTCCAGATCGTTATGGAAATAGAATGAAGACGGGTCAGTCTCTTTTATTGAATTTATAAAAAGGGGCAGCTCCTCGTGGGTGACTATCGTTTTAATTATCCAGAAACTTTCACCCGAGTAGCCTCCTGTCCCTTGTTGCAGAGTGTATGTTCTGTGGGCAGACAGGCTTTTTATCTTATCCGCCACTGCTTCACGGTTTTTGGTCATTACAGAGAGCATAGAGAGCTTGAATTTTTTATAAAAGTTATTCAAAACCTCTGTGGAGACAAATATGTATATGGATGTATACATGAGAGTGTTTACAATTGATTCATAATTCCCGTATTTAAGCAGTTCCATCAACAGTCCGAATCCTGTGGAAAAGATAGCTGCGAATATAGCGATAAAGCCCACAGGTTTAAGGTATTTCATTGCAAAATAAGCCCCGAGTATATCTTCATCGCCTGAAGAACCTCTGTTTTTAAACGCAAGAGCTTTTGCCACGCCGGCAAGAAGACCGCCGAAGATAACGAGTATTATTCTTTCGTTTTGTGGTTCAGGTTGTGCGAATTGCAATTCCGGCAGGAAGGCAAGCGCTGTAATTACCGTTGCGACCACTATTAGTGTGCGATATGCAAAAACCATTCCGACTTTTATAAATGCAAATGAGATAAGAAAAAATTGAAAACACACATAGAGCACGATGAATAGGGTGTAGCTGTCGTAGTAGTATGATAAACCAGTTGCTATACCTTCTGTTCCGGTGAGTATAACTTTAGAAGGTAATACGAAGTATTTCAGAGCGGATGCATAAAGCATACCTGCAAAGAGCAGCAGAAAATGGCTGATTAGTGATGATTTCATTAATGTTTCCTTATACTCGTATATATTCATTTTGGGTCAGATGGTTTAGTCTTTTTGGCTTAGTGATATGAATAATATATATAATTTGTTTTCAGGTCAACCGGAGTCGAATAGTTGTTTGTAAAATTTTCCTGATAAACCGTAGAGTTACGGTGTTTACGGCAACACTCTGAAAATCGGTACTTGCTATTTCACTGCAAAAAAAACAGAGCGTCCGAAGCTTATTTATGGCTGCTTTGCCATTGCGTTTTCTCTCCCCCAGCGGCACATTTCGTCAATGATGGGCAAAAGCGAAAGTCCTTTGTCTGAAAGTGAATATTCCACTTTAGGAGGGATCTGCGGATATTCTTTACGAATGATGATTCCGTCTTTTTCCAGCTCTTTAAGCTGGGCACTGAGCATTTTATGTGTGATATACGGGATATTTTTCTTAAGTTCTCCATATCTCAGGATAAGCTCGCACCCAAGTTCATAAATAATTCTGGTTTTCCACTTACCGCCTATTATAGATACGGTATATTCGAAAGGTGCTTTTTTTGTCCGGCAAAGTGTCTTCATTGATCTTAACTCTCTTTTTGGTTAGTATATTACATAAAAGTGCATACTATCTTTTTAAACCATTTTAAGCATAATAACAATGAAGATAAAAAACAAGAGTTGTCTGATGGCTCTGCATGCTATTGCAGACGGCAGCTCTGTATGAATTAAGGAGGATGCATGATGGATTTTTTAGAATTGGCAAAAGATAGGTACTCTGTCAGGAAATTCAGTGAGAGAAAAGTTGAGCAGGAGAAGATTGATTCTATTCTCGAAGCGGGCAGGCTGGCTCCAACTGCTGTTAATTATCAGCCCCAGCGCATACTTGTTATAAGCTCGGATGAAAGTCTGGATAAGTTCAGAGACTGCACTCCATATCATTTTAATGCACCTCTGGCGCTGCTTGTGTGTTATGACAGTGAAGTGAGCTGGAAGCGGTCTTTTGATAATAAAGATATGGGAGAGGTAGATGCCTCTATTGTAGCTACACAGATGATGCTGGAGGTGACAAATCTCGGGCTGGGGAGTACATGGGTAGGGCATTTCGATCCTGAAAAGATTCGAAACGCTTTTAAAATACCTGCAAATATAGTTCCTGTGGCTCTTTTCCCCGTTGGATATCCGGCTGAATCAAGCAAGCCAAGCCCGAAGCACTCCAGCCGGCTGGCAATAACTGAGACAGTGTTCATGAACTCCTTTTAGAAAGGATCACCGACTGTTGTGAAAATATTATTCTGGTGTATACCTGTTTCTGCGGCAATTTACCAATCATATATGATTCGTATACAAACCGCTGATGAAATGGGTATACAGCAGTTGATATACCCAAAAAACTTTTCTTAATTAAATTAAATTCTAATTGTTTGTTGAGATTTTCGCTGAATCTAGTATTTTCATAGTTCCCTTATTTTTTAAAGATACAGTTTTAAAAGGAGTGTTATTATGAGAAATCACTGGAGCAGCCAGCTTGGTTTTCTTCTGGCTGCCGTTGGTTCAGCAGTGGGACTTGGCAATATATGGAAATTCCCATACATCACCGGAATGAACGGCGGTGGTGCTTTTGTTATAGTTTATCTCATTGCAATTGTTATCTGCGGTCTGCCGCTTCTGATAGCAGAGCTTTTGATTGGGCGTGAAACTCAGAAAGATATCGTTGGTTCATTTAAATCACTAAGCAAGAACCCTTTATGGTCAAACCTCGGCTGGCTGAACTTTGCTGCAAGTTTTATCATTTTATCTTACTATGGTACTGTAGCGGGGTGGACTCTTGACTACCTGCTGAAGTCTGTAACTGCCTCGTATATCCATCTTCCGGCAGAAGAGATAACAGGGCTTTTCGGGCAGCTTGTCGGTGATGCGTATACTCAGCTATTGTACTTTACTATTTTTATGATCCTTACCGTTCTGGTTGTTTTAAACGGTGTTAAGAAGGGGCTTGAACGTTGGAATAAGATACTCATGCCATCACTGTTTGTCATACTGGTCATTATGTTTGTATACGCCATGACAACCGACGGAGCCGCCAAAGGTATACGTTTTATGTTTTATCCCGACTTCTCCCGTCTTTCTGTGGATGGGGTTCTTGAGGCTATCGGGCATTCATTTTTCACATTGTCGCTTGCCATGGGGATTATGGTAACTTACGGCTCATACATGGATCAGAAGGAGAGTATTTTTCCTATGGCTTCCAGAGTGGCAATACTTGATACTGTTGTTGCGCTGGTTGCAGGGCTTGCTC
The DNA here is from genome assembly GCF_000025725.1 of Denitrovibrio acetiphilus DSM 12809. Lineage (GTDB taxonomy): Bacteria > Chrysiogenota > Deferribacteres > Deferribacterales > Geovibrionaceae > Denitrovibrio > Denitrovibrio acetiphilus. The sequence goes on along the minus strand of NC_013943.1, from coordinate 2,048,113 downwards.
TTTTCCCTATAGTTTTTACTGTGGGGCTGGAACCCGCTGCGGGACCTGGGCTTATTTTCAAGACCCTTCCGCAGGTTTTTGCTGTGATACCTTTCGGACATCAGCTTTCATTGCTTTTCTTTGTTCTGCTTTCATTTGCAGCATTGTCTTCTATGATCTCAATTTTTGAAGTTGTGGTTGCGTATCTTATTGATGAAAAAGGCATAGGACGTACAAAAGCATCTCTGATTATGGGTGTTGCAGTTTATATTGCAGGTATACCTGTTGCACTTTCTTACAATGTCCTTAGTGATTTTACAATCATCGGTATGCCGATTCTTGACGGGCTTGATAACATAGCGAGTAACTATATGCTCCCTATAGGTGGGATGCTTACTTCTGTTTATGTGGGTTATGCTTTGAAAAAAGAGATTGCGCGCCAGCAGATAGTTGACTCCGACAAACTTGTCAAAGTATTCAATGTCTGGTTTTTTCTGATCCGCTTTGTTACCCCTGTAACGATATTTATCGTTTTCCTCAACAAAATAGGGCTATTCGGGTAATATTCGCCTGACGGATTGATAATATAAGCATTAAGGCACTCTTACAGGGTGCCTTTTTTAATAATTTGATTTGCAGTTATAACCGTTATATACTTAACCTGTTTCCTCCTATTAAGGACCTGTACAGCAGAGGTATGCAATGGATTATCAGATATTAATAGTTTATTCAGTGGTTTCGTTTTTTTATATAATAAGCCCCGGTCCTGCAATTTTTCTTGCCATAACAAACGGCATGACAGCAGATATGAAGATTGTTGCAATGTCTTCTCTTGGGAATATCCTTGGGCTTTTTCTGCTGTCGGCTGTTTCAATCTCAGGGCTTGGTGCGCTGCTGCTCGCCTCTTCGGCACTGTTTGCAGTAACTAAGCTTGTTGGGGCTGCTTATCTGATCTATCTGGGCGTTAAGCAGTTGAGAAATGGCAAGCATGGTCTAACAGCAGATTTTGATGCTTCTGCGAAAAAAGCCAGAAGTAGTTTTTCATATTTCAAAGAGGGCTTTTTCCTTGCGTCTACAAACCCGAAACCGATACTTTTTTTCGCTGCTCTTTTCCCGCAGTTTCTGAACCTCAAAATTTCAGTTCTACCTCAGTTTTTTGTTATGACCGTGATATTTATGTTTTTTTCTTTCATATCCTTATGCAGCTATGGATATGTTTCTAAATCTGCCGGAATGTTTATAAATAACCGGAAAAATATTGTATGGTTTCACCGCATTACCGGCGGTATATTTATTACTATGGGGCTGGGGATTCTTCGGCTCAAACGGATTCAGCAATAGAGGCTGGTACTGATTTTGTCAGCTATTTTCCGGTATCATCGGGTTATAGCCAAATTTGTCATATTTCTCCAGAAACAGCCTGACAATCGCCTGTTCAATCTTACCTTTTCTGCGTGAGGGCACCGGAACGCGAACGAGTAGATTGAGCGTGTCCTTGTCCGCCATTATGATTGTCACTCTTGGGTCAACGTTCGGAGCTTCAAAGGCGGTTCTGCTGCTCAGCTTTTCCATATGTTTTCTTGCTTCCTCGATATAGTCCTGCACGGTTTCATTTGCAGCTTCAAGGAGTACTTTTTCAGCTTCCTGCCATTTTGCGCATGAACTTATGGGGACAGAGAAGACATGCAGAATATATTTTTCTGTAAAGGTTTCGTTGATAAGCGGGTGGGAAAGGAAGATGCCGTTTGGTATGTTGATGCTTCGTCCCGTATATTGGTGAGAGCTGACCCCCGGACCAATCTCAAGAAGAGTTGTGGAGAGCAGGTCAATATTTACTACATCGCCTCTGTAGTCACCTATGTGTATCCGGTCACCTATGCGGTAAGACTGGGAATAGTTTCTGATCATGCCGCCTGTTACGCATAAAATAAGCTCTTTAGTAGCAAGAACTATCGCAACCGCAAGGGCTGTGATGGACAGAGCGAAGTCTTTTATATGGGAAAGCCATATGAAAGCTACGGTGAGAATGACCAGAAGCATAAAGAATTTTCTGGTGTATACCATTGCTCGCATCTTTGCCTCTTTGTGATGGAAATCTCTGTTTTTGATCATTTTCAGAGATATATTTCTCAGCAGGATGATGATTGCAATTGTTATGATAGTTGAAGCTATTCTTATAAGCATTTCATTTTCGATGGGCATATAAACTCCGTTCAAAATCTTTTTGCCAGTGTTTTAGTCAGCATAGGGTAAACTATTGCAGTCAGCAGTGCGGATATGATCAGCATAGCGGCCTCTGTCTCAGTTATCACCTTATAATTCATGCCGAACATTGCCACAGTTACCATAAGCGTCAGAGGGAAGGAGAGAGCAACGGGGGCTATCATGAAAAGCCTGAATGAAACCCCTGTGAACAGAAAATGAATCATCGAAAGATATCTGATAAGCAGCAAAAGGATAGATATCAACACTGCTCCTATGATCACTTCTGTGTTGGCGAGGTAGGATATCTTGAAGTTAAGCCCTACGTTTATGAAAAATATAGGAATCAGAAAGCCATTCCCGACACCGCTGAATATCTCTTGTATGTCATGTTTGGAGCGGAAGAGGAGTGAAAACAGCATCCCTCCGATGAAAGCGCCGATGATGGGTTCTATCCCTATCAGAGCCGCCCCTGCAACAAATATAAACATATTAACAAAGTTTGCCCGTATCCCCATTTCGGAAGCTGTGCCTGTTGTTGTGAGGACGTTCGAAATACGCGGATACCACCAGATCAGCAGGTGAAAAAGCTTCGAAAATGCATAGATAGTGAGGACAAATGCTATCAGCCCCAGAAGATGCATTAATGCCTGTGTCCCGACACCATACTGGTAATAGAGTGACATAAACGTCAGACCGGCCAGAGAGAATATCTCACCTATTCCGCCGAGCACAAGCAGTGACTGACCTTCCGGTTTGTCTAAGAGCTTCAGATCCTGCAAAACAGGGTAAAGCAGACCGATTGCCACTGTCATATATGCAACACCCATGATGGGCTTTTGTCCCAGAGTGGTTGATATTGACATGGACAGCGCCGCTATGATGCTTATTGACGCTACATAGCTCATGAGCTCTTTTTTGCGCATCGAGCGTATGTTTTCAAAGTCAACTTCCAGCCCTGCCAGATACATGAGTATAAGGAAGCCCAGCTCTGCCATGAAATTTATTATGTCCTGGGTGTGCATTATCCTGTGATAAATGGGCGCAATGGCTATACCAAAGAGAACCTCACCCACAGATGGAGGGAACATAAGTTTACGTGACAGTATCGGAGCAATATATGCACCGAGCACAAGTATAAGGAGGAAAACAGCCTCACTGCTATGCATGGGTGTCCTCTACAGGGATGGCAAGCACGCTTGCCTCAGTTTTTCGGGTTATCAGATAAGGGACGTTAGGTTTGAAAACGCTCGTACTGTCTTCCGGATCAAAAGTGACAACTACCATACAGTTTTCTCCTTTGAATTGCGCGACACGCTCGACCGTTTCGATAACTGGATTACCGGAAAGTATCTCATGGTCAATGGTAACACCGTCTGACATTTCAAAATCCGCAATGAGATCCTTTCGGTAGTTGAGGTATTCCATATCTTTCTTGCCCCTTTCCCCCTCGATGGCACTGACATACAAAACAGTAAATTTAGCCCCCAGAAGCTTTGCGAATTCTGCTCCGGTCTCAAGGGCAAACGCAGGGGTTTCAGTGTTCAGGCTGATTAAGACGTGATCATATTTGGTTGTCCCGTTAGTGAACAGTATGGGAGACCTGCCGTTGTTAAAAAACTTTCTGTAATACTGAGCATAGAACAGCCCTTTCTTTTTCGGCATGACAATCATTCCGTCTTTCAGGTCGGCGATATCTTCATAGGATATTACAACTTCACCTGTAGTCAGCTCGACTTTTTCGTTTTTAAGTTTTTCCGCCAGTTTGCTTATGCTTTTGCCTTTAACCGGAAGGATATGCAGTTTGTTTGCCAATGTATTTCTGAGGAGATACACTGCTTCGTCGATAAGTTTCGGGTACTGTCTATGACAAAGAACAGCGATATTCGGTCCGAACTGAAGCGGGAAATTCGGTTCGCCTTTGGAGAGTGTTTCTATGATTCCTTTCACGACGTTAGGCTCGCCAACGATGATCACTCTGTCGCCGATGGTGATTCGTGTATTGGCGTTGGGGACTGAAGGCTTACCATTTTTATAGATCAGTGCAACGCTCCAGCTTATCGGGCGAATATGCTTAAGCTTTACTCCGATCAGGTGAGAATTTTTCAAAACCTGAACTTCAACTATTTCGCCCTCTCTGTTGCCTATGTTAACCGGCCATGAGACATTTTTGTCCAGAAGGTTTGCTATAATGTCCAGACTCATCTGTAACGGGCGGACAACTGTTATGTTAAATTCATCAAGGATGCCGGTATCGTAATCGTCGTAGCTGATAACGATGATTAATATCTCAAGTTCGAGATACTCCCTTATTATACGGCATGTTTCGTGGACTATGTCTTTATCTCTGATTGTAATAATTATCTGCGAAATTGCCTGCTTGTCGAGTTTCTTCCATGTTACGAGGCTTGACGAGTCACCGTTGATAAATTCAACGTCGTCAAACTGTCCTTTGAGTTTGTCGATAGCGGCTTCTTTTATCTCCATCACTTTGATTGTCCTCTGCTGACGCAGGTGGTCAACCATCTCTTTTTCAAAATAGCCAAGACCGATAATCAGAGTGTACTTTTCACTATTGCCATTTGTTTTATTGCTCATATATTCTCCGGAGTGGTTTGAGTTATTATACCATCTGCCTTAAATCAGCATAGCGGTATTTTAATTAAAACTGCTGCTGAGAAGAATATTATCATATATTATAATTACCAATACGAATTCAGGTGAAATTTAAACAATGCGGTTTATTTTTGTTATTTTATGTATGATCTTATCTTTCAGCCCGGTTGTGTGGTCAGAAGAGTTTAAAGTGAAAGGACTGATTAAAACACATACTAACATAGACACATACGGAGCAGCCAGTGTTATGGACATGGTTGGCGATGAAGAGGCAAAGATCGAAGCCCGTGTCCTCAGCCGAATAATGGTTGAAGGGCAAGCGGCATATAGTACATTTTTGTATGTGCACTACGAAAACAGCTTTTCCAAAGGGGAATACTTTTCCGCACTTGATGCGCTGGAAGGGAATGCCTGGCAAGTCGTAAAGCTCTCCACAGATAACTCAAAAGATGATACTCAGCTTTTTTCTCTTACGCAGGGGTATCTTGATGCAAACGGTGAAGAGGCGTATCATCGCCTCGACAGACTATATTTTCGTTACACTCTTCCTCATTCTGAAATCAGATTCGGCAGACAGGCTGTTCAGTGGGGACGGGGTATCCTTTTTGAGGCGGCGGATTTCATAAATCCTTACGAACCGACGAACAATATGCGTGATTACAGAGAAGGGCGTGACATGCTTCTGCTGCGCTGGCAGGGGTATGTGTTTTCAGATATACAGTTTATTACTGTCCCGGGGCGTAATCCGGACAGCAGAGACATAGAGACAAGTTGGTCAGCGTTTCTTCTGCGCCTGCATGAACAGATGGAGAATGCTTCTGTGTCGATTTATGGCGGAGGTTACTATGGAGACCCTGTGGCAGGTTTTGGGGTGTCATTCACATATGGAGACGGTCATGTCAGGGCAGATGCGGTGGTAGGATACGGGCAGGAGAAAGACTATGTAACTGCTGTTTTAAATGCTGATTACGAATGGCTTTTTCTGGACAGAGCTGTTACCGGTTTTGTTGAGTTTTATTATGACAGCCTCGGTGTCGACTCGGTGCAGGCGGCTGATAGAAGCAGAGAGCTTAGCGAAAAGCTGGAGAGCGGGTATATTTCTCTGCGTGACAGATATTATTCGGCTATTGGCTTGAAGTATCTGCCGGTAAATAAAATTAGGCTTTTTATCAGCTATATTTATAATGTAAGGGATAATTCCAGTATAGTACAGCCTAAAATCGAGTGGGACTTCAAAGACAATCTTCTCGTTTCTGTAGGGGCTGATTTACCTGCGGGGCGCCTTGAAACGGAATTCGGCGGCTTTTATGATGAGGTTGGCAGGCAGATAGTTACACCAGCTAAAAGAGTATACGGTCAAGTGACACTTAAATTTTAACTATAATAGTTTAATTTCTCTTAAATTTATTTATAAAAATGCACCAAAGCTCTTTACGAGTGTGCTTATAATTCATATAATGTAATGTTAACAATTCAAGTGAGGTATCAAGCCACACTAACAACGAGGATGAAATGGAAATAAAAACGACACTCTTACCAGAGAGTCAGCGCAAATGCAGCACTATCAAAGACGCTGAGTCTCTCCCATTTGGCAAACTGAGAAGCGACCACATGTTGCTCATTGACTACGCAAAAGGAGTCTGGAAGGACGCTCGTATTGTCCCTTACGGATCTCTCAGCATTATGCCGGGTGCGGTGGCTCTCCACTATGGTCAGTCCATTTTCGAGGGTGCGAAAGCATTTATGCACGAAGATGGTGAGCTTTACGCTTTCAGGCTGGAGGAAAATGCAAAGAGGCTGAACGTCTCCGCTAATCAACTCTGCATGCCTGAAATACCTGTGGATGTCCAGGTGGAAGGTATGATGAAACTCCTTGACGTTGAACGTAAGTGGTGTCCTATGCAGCCTGAATCGTCTCTGTATGTCCGTCCTTTTATGATAGGGACAGAAGACGCTCTCGGCATGGCTCCCAGCTCAACATATACATTCTGCGTCCTGCTTTCTCCGAGCGGAGCTTACTATTCAGGCGGTTTCAAACATGCGGTGAGACTCCTTGTCACAGAAAGATACCACAGAGCGGTTTCAGGCGGGACAGGAAGTGCGAAATGCTGCGGTAACTATGGTCAGGCATTTCAGGCGGCCAGATTCAGCAAAAAGTATGATGCAAGTCAGGTGCTTTACCTCGATGCTTCTAATCAATACATTGAAGAAGTCGGTTCTATGAACCACTTTCATATAACAAAAGACAAGACAGTTGTCATCCCTGAGTTTACAGACTCTATTTTACGTTCTATAACATCATTATCTGTTATGGAACTTCTCCCTTCTCTCGGCTATAAAGTCCGTCAGGAGCGTGTGAAAATTACAGAGTTTCTTGATGGTATCAGGTCAGGTGAAATCATAGAGGCAGGCGGTTTCGGTACTGCTGCCGTTGTTACGCCTGTCAGCGAATATATATTTGAGAACGGCGACATACTAACTGTCGGTGACGGCGGAATAGGTGAAAATACCAGAAAAATATATGAAGCATACACGGCTATCCAGACAGGAAAGGCAGCAGATAAGCTCGGCTGGCTTCAGAAGGTGCCGCATTTTCAATACGATTTGGCTCGCTAAAGAGCATTAATACAGCAGGGGGCGAAAGCCCCCTTATTTTTTTCGGAGTGTTTCATGTCACAATTCAGTTTTCACAGCCCTGTTAAAGCTTTTTTCGGATTTAATGCAATCGAGAACCTTCATACTCTCCTAAAACCTTATAAAAGGGTGTGTGTGGTGTCCGGCAGGACATCTATTGATAAAGCCGGTTTTAAGAAATATCTTGATATGTATTTCAAAACAAAAGAGATATTTTATTTCAGCGAGATAGAGGAGAATCCGTCTATTAATACCGTCATAAAAGGCGGTAAGTTTGCCAGAGAGAAGAAGGCGGATGTTGTGATAGGCTTCGGAGGCGGAAGCCCCCTTGATGCGTCAAAGGCTATTGCTGCTTTCGCTACAAATAACAAAGGCTTTTATGAGCTTCTCTCTCAGGACGAACTCGACAACGAGCCGCTTCCGCTGATTGCTGTCCCTGCAACCTGCGGAACAGGCAGCGAAATGAACAATTATGCTATTATTACAGATACAGAAAAGATGGATAAGGTCAATTTTGCTAAGGATAATACATTTCCTAAATATGCAGTGATCGATCCTGTTTTTCTCCGCAGTCTGGACAAAAAGATAATATATGCAACCGCATTTGACGCTCTTTCTCATGGGATGGAAGGTTTTGTTTCCACCCGCGCAAACCCCTTTAGTGATTCTATGGCTGTGACCTCTATGGAGATTATTATGGCAACATTTGCTGACGGAGCGATAGCAACAAGTGACGAGACCCTACTCAACTTTCTTTACGGTTCGACACTTGCGGGGGTTACTATCCTTCACACCGCCACAACGCTTATGCACGCCCTCGGCTATTGGCTTACAAACGAAAAGGGCATTCACCACGGGACTGCAAATGCCATACTCATGCCTTACTACCTTGAGATGCTGAGGCTGAAAAAGGTTGAACGCTATGATGCGCTCGCAGCTATTATGCAGAAGCACAGTTTTGATATACAGAAGTGGCAGAGTGAGCTTGGTTATGATGTTTCACTGAAAGAGATCATCTCGGAGAGCGAGATCGAAGCTATGGTTGACTACGCTCTTGAAAAGAAAAATGTTGAATACATGCCATTTAAAGTTGATAAAAGTTTTGTAATGGATGTCCTTGTCCGCTATTAGATAATAAAGGTTAGTCAGTGTTTACGTAAACATCCATAATGCGTTTTATGTAGTGTCTGGTTTCGCCGAAGTCGGGCACTTTTCCGTCTTTAACACGCTGAGGCCCAGCGTTATAGGCGGCAAGGGCAAGGTCTATACGCTTGAAACGTCTGTACTGAGTTGTGAAGTAGCGCACTCCCGCATCTATGTTGTCTTCTGCAAGGAACGGGTCTCCGTCGGCGATGTCGAAAAATGTTGTTGGCATTACCTGCATAAGCCCCATTGCTCCTGTTCTGCTGATTGCAAACTGGCGTCCTTTTGATTCAACATTAATCATTATATGAATGAGTTTCGGGTCCGCTCCGTATTTTTGTGAAGCGTTGAGGACGAGCCTGTCAATCTCTTCGTCGCTGGATGTAACAAGCCCCAGCCCCGCAACAAGGACGATGTGTTTTGCCAGATGATACATGCTCACTGTCCTGTTCTTGACGAAAAATGGATTAATGAGTGCTTTCGGGCTTAATGACGTAAGAGCTGTCAGGCAGTTAAGTGTTATAATGTATATTAGAAAGATTAGTAAAATTTTTTTGTATATTGCTGTTATCATAAAGGGATAATCACATAAAAACAGCTTGCAGTCAATAAAGTGTGTGTATTAGTATATTTCGAATCAAATTGGAGTAATTATGAAGATATCTGAAATATTAAAAGATAAAAGATCTGTTTCTTTTGAGTTTTTTCCGCCAAAAAAGCAGGAGAGTGAGCAGGTTCTTTTTGAAACAATAAAAAAACTCAGGAGATATAATCCGGAATTTGTTTCCGTAACTTATGGTGCCGGCGGTTCAACCACAGAAAAAACACTTGAATGGACAAAACGCATGAAAGAGGATCATGACTACAGCGTTATGATGCATTTTACGTGTATAGGTGCTGACGCAGCGGTGATAGATTCTGCAACTCAGAGTCTTAAGGAGAGCAGAGTTGATAACATCCTTGCTCTCAGGGGGGACATCCCTGCCGGTACGACTGAATTTAAACCGACTAAAGATTTTCAGTATGCTGCCGACCTTGTGCGGTATATACGTAAAACCACAGGGGATCATTTCTCTATTGGTGTTGCGGGCTACCCTGAAAAGCACCCTGAGGCAGGCAGTATGGCAGAAGATATTGATAATCTGAAACGTAAAGTGGATGAAGGAGCCGACTTTATAATAACGCAGCTCTTTTTTGATAACTTTTATTTTTATAACTATCTTGATAAAGTTCGCAAGGCAGGGATTAACATTCCTGTTGTGGCTGGAATCATGCCGCTTGTTAATCTGTCTCAGGCTGTCAAATTTACAGATATGTGCGGAGCCAGCATCCCTAAGCCTCTTCTTGAAAAAATGGAGGACAAAAGTCTGAAAGATCAGTTTGAGATCGGGCTGGACTACGCTGTGAAGCAGTGCGGCGGTTTGTGGGAGAGCGGGGCGGAAGGACTTCATTTCTATACCCTTAATAAGCACGGTGTTACGGAAGAGATACTGAAACGGATCTTCTGAAGGTATATTCATGCCTAGATACACAGAACCTCTTTACAGACCTCCCAGCGAGGCAAATTCTCTCATCTTTCAGATAACCGAGGGATGTTCATATAATAAATGCGCATTCTGCGGCATGTATACTGCAAAACCTTTTCGTGTTAAGCCTGTCGCGGACGTTATCAGAGAAGTAGACGACATCCCTGAGGAATTTGCAATGAAAGTGCATAAAGTCTTTCTGGCTGACGGCGATGCCGCTGTGTATCCCACTGAAGGATTAATTAAGATACTTGAACATATGAACATGAGATTCCCTGAAATAAGAAGATACAGTTCCTATTGCGGTCCGCAGGCTATTATGAAGAAGAGTATGGATGAGTGGAAGTCACTTTATGATGCCGGGCTGCAGCTTTTATATTTCGGGCTGGAATCAGGCAATAGAGAAGTTCTGAAACTCATGAACAAGGGGATGGACGCTTTTAAGGTTATGCCGAAAATAAAGCAGATAAAAGAGCTTGGGGTTCAGTTCTCTGTGATGATTATCCTTGGCGGCGGCGGCAAAAAGCTTAAGCAGGCACATATTGACGATTCTGCAAAATGGATCAGCGAAGTTAATCCGGATTTTCTGTCTTTTCTGACACTGTTCCTCCGTCGAAAAAAAGATTATTTCAACAATCTTGAAAAGCCGACCATGGCTGATATCCTTGATGAAACCAGAGGAATTATAGAGAAGGTTGACGGTAGGAATATTATATTCCGTTCTAATCATGTTTCAAACTTTGTGCCTCTTTCCGGAAGACTTTCTCAGGATAAAAGCAAGCTCATCAGTCAGATTGAGGACACCAGAAAAGTTATGGAGCACCGAGGCATATTGAATGAGTATCCTGATTTCTACGAGGAGTTTTGATGAAAGCTATTTTTGTACCGTCACTTGGTGAGGCAGGTAAAATCTTCCCCAATGTGAAATTTACTGAGTGGAAGCACGGGATAATGCAGGGGGAGTTCAGGGGTTATCCGGTTTTTATCACCGGGGTGTCTAAGACGCCTGTAACTTTTGCCGCTACGGCAGTTCTCGGCACTTTCGATATTTCAGAAGCTCTGCTTACCGGAGTTTGCGGGGCGTACAGAGAGAGTGGCCTTTCTGTTGGGGATGTGATTTCTGTAGAAAAAGATTACTTTGCCGACGAGGGACTATATACGGAATTAGGTTTTGAGTCATTGTTTAAAATGGGGTTTGGGTTTATGGGAAGCCGTTATATTTCGTTTAGTGCTTTCCGTGACCTGCCTGTAGCTGATTCCAATACTGTTTCGTTTTTGGATGGGGAAGGTCGCATTTCAGAAATATTGCAGAAATCAACTGGAGCATCTGTTGAAAATATGGAAGGTGCTGCTTTCGGTTATGTATGTAACATGCTGGGGATAAAGTCTTTTCAGGTAAGAGGTGTGTCTAACTTCTGTGGGAATAGAACAGAACAGCAGTGGAACTTTAAAAAGGCAGCAGCTAATTTAGAAAGGGTTTTGGACTTGTCTTTTTCGATGCAGTAATTATTTGTTTTTAGACTGTTCCTGTTAACAAATTTCAAACCTGAAAAATATATTTTTTTGACGTAAGTTGTTGTTGTGTAGGTTGTTATGGTTTAAGTGCCATAGAGGTCTGTCCTTTTTTTGTGTATTGACAATAAATCTAAATTATGTTTTATTATTAGCCATTATAACCACTAAGAGGGGGCTATATATAATGGAAGAGAAAATAAAACAGCTTCAGGAGCTTAATGCTGCTGCCGAGCTTGGCGGCGGTGTCGATCGAATTGCTAAACAGCATAAACAGGGCAAGCTCACCGCCCGTGAAAGGGTCGATAAGCTTCTTGACAAAGGTACGTTTGTCGAGTTTGACAAGTATACCGTACACAGGTGCAGCAACTTTGATATGGAATCAACAAAATTCCTTGGTGACGGTGTTGTTACTGGGTACGGAAAGGTTAACGGCAGAACAGTTTTCGTATTCTCTCAGGATTTCACAGTCTTTGGCGGTTCTCTCGCCGAACAGTTTGCAAAAAAGATTTGTAAGATTATGGACAAGGCTATCGAGCTCGGATGCCCTGTTATAGGTCTTAATGACTCCGGCGGAGCCCGTATTCAGGAAGGGGTGCTCTCCCTTGCAGGATATGCGGACATCTTTCTCCGCAATTCGCTTTCATCCGGTGTTGTTCCACAGATATCAGCGATAATGGGACCTTGTGCCGGCGGTGCTGTTTACTCACCAGCTCTCACAGACTTCACATTCATGGTGAAGGATTCGTCCTATATGTTTATTACAGGACCTGAAGTTGTGAAGACGGTTACTTCAGAAAATGTGACAAAAGAGGAGCTTGGCGGTGCAATGACTCACAATACCACATCCGGAGTCGCACACTTTGCTGCTGAAAATGACGAAGACGCAATCCTTCGCATAAGAGAACTTCTCAGCTTCATCCCTTCCAACAACATGGAAGAGGCTCCTATCACTCCGACAAAGGATGATCCGAACCGGACAGAACAGTCTCTCAGAACTCTTGTTCCTGCTGACCCGAACAAGCCTTACGATATGAAAGAGGTGATCGAAAAGATCGTCGATGACGGTAACTTTTTCGAGGTTCAGGAACATTATGCAAAAAATATAATAATAGGCTACGGACGTCTTAACGGGCGCTCTGTGGGTATTGTGGCGAACCAGCCGGCAATTATGGCAGGTGCGCTTGATATAGACTCATCAGTTAAAGCAGCAAGATTCGTAAGATTCTGCGACGCATTTAATATCCCAATCCTGACTCTTGTGGATGTACCAGGCTTTATGCCAGGCGTTAAGCAGGAGCTGGGCGGTATCATTCGCCACGGGGCAAAGCTCCTTTATGCTTATTGCGAAGCTACAGTGCCTAAAGTTACTGTTATAACCCGTAAAGCATACGGCGGAGCTTATGACGTTCTCAGTTCAAAGCATGTTCGCGGAGATATCAACTATGCCTTCCCGACAGCGGAGATTGCTGTTATGGGGCCTGACGGCGCAGCTCAGATTCTTTATGGAAAAGCTATCGCTGTTGCTGATGATCCTGTAGCTGCGAAGAAAGAGAAGGTCGACGCATACCGTGAAAAATTCGCTAACCCGTACCGGGCTGCGGAGCTAGGTTTTGTTGACGAGGTCATCCTTCCTGAGGACACAAGACCGAAAGTGGTTCAGGCATTTGAACTGCTTTCTAACAAAAGGCAGTCAAACCCCGCTAAAAAGCACGACAACCTGCCGCTTTAATGGAGGGATATAATGGCTGATATAACTAAAATACTTGTCGCCAACAGAGGCGAAATAGCAATAAGGGTTTTCAGAACCTGTCGAAAAATGGGTATCGAGACTATTGCGGTTTATACCCATGCAGACAGACTGGCACCCCACGTCAGATACGCTGATTATGCTTACTGTATCTCAGAATCACCAGACGATACAAGCTATCTGAAGCAGGACAGAATAATTGAACTGGCTAAAAAACTTGGTGCCGCTATCCACCCCGGATACGGATTTTATGCTGAGAATGCTGATTTTGTCAAATCCTGTGAGGACAACGGAGTCACTTTCATAGGTCCTAAAGCCGAGCACATCATCCTTATGGGATCGAAAACCGGTGCAAGGAAAGCTATGATAGAAGCAGGTGTACCTGTTGTGCCCGGGACAAAAGACGCAATTACAGATGTGGCAGAAGCTAAGAAAGTTGCTCTTGAAGTTGGGTACCCCATAATGCTTAAAGCTGTTCACGGCGGCGGCGGAAAGGGGATGAGGCTGGTCAACGACGAGTCAGAGTTCGACTCTGCATATAGGACAGCCAGTTCTGAGGCTCAGAACGCTTTCGGCAACGGGGACATGTATATTGAGAAATTTATCATAGAGCCCCACCATGTCGAGATACAGGTGCTTGGCGACTCTCACGGAAACGGCATCCATCTTTTCGAACGTGAATGCTCTATCCAACGCCGTCATCAGAAGGTTATAGAGGAAGCTCCGTCACCTTTTATAAACGACGACACCAGGGCTAAAATGTATGATGTGGCAGTTAAAGCTGTAAAAGCTATCGGTTATGAGAGTGCAGGAACCCTTGAGTTTATCGTTGGTGCCGACCAGAATTTCTATTTCCTTGAGATGAATACACGCCTTCAGGTTGAGCATCCTGTTACAGAGCTCATCACCAGGGTTGACATTGTTCATCAGATGATAACTATTGCAGAAGGTAAACCTCTGCCTATCAAACAGGAAGAGGTGGAGAAGTACGGACATGCGATTGAGTGTCGTATATATGCAGAAGATCCTTTAAATAACTTTGCTCCGTCCCCAGGGCTTATAACTGTTTATGAATCTCCGGAAGGACCAAATGTCAGAGTTGATTCCGGTGCATATGCAGGTTTTGAAGTACCCCTTTACTATGACCCGATGATAGCAAAAGTTTGTGCAATCGGTCAGACAAGGGAGAGGGCTATCACCAGCATGAAGCGCATTTTGTCTGAGTATAAAATATGCGGAATCAGAACATCTATCCCTTTCCACAAAAGAGTGCTTGAAAATGAGACATTCCTTGCAGGAAACTATGATACAGCTTTCATCGATACAAAGTTCGATATGGAAGATATGAAGAGGAAGCGCAACGAGGATGTCGATGTTCCCATAATAGCAGCATCAATCAAACAGCTCCTTTCAGAGAAGATTGCCGCCGCCAGAAGCGTTACAAGGCGTGATGTGGGTGAGTCCAACTGGAAGAGATTCGGCAGGCTTACAAGCCTCGGAAATAAGCTGGGGGGTGCTTAAGATGATAACCAAAAGGAACTACTTTGCCACTATAGATGGCGGTGAAAAGGAATATATTGTTGAACTGGTGGAAAATACGCAGAATCAGTTCACTATAGATATCGACGGACGCAAGCACAGTATAGATTTCGCTATGGCTGGTGACGACGTTTATTCAATAATAATAGATGGCAAGTCATACGCTATGGAGATTGACGAAAAAGGTGATATCTTTGACATACTTATGGAAAATGGAGATAACTTTTCCATAGAAGTTCTGGATGAGATGAAGCGCCTTATGAAAATGCGTCACTCCGCAGGTCTTGAGGGACGCCAGATAATCGAGGCTCAGATGCCGGGCTATATCTGGAAAATTCTCGTTGAAAAAGGGCAGGAGGTCAAAGCAGGTGAACCGCTTATGATACTTGTTGCTATGAAAATGGAAAACGAGATAAAAGCCCCTAAAGACGGAATTGTGGAAGATATTTTTGTTGAGCTTGATCAGACCATTGTTACAGGTGACAGGCTTGCGGTGGTTGAGTAATCAATCTTATATATAGCTTCATATGAGGGGACATTGCTCCCCTCTTTTTTGATATTTGTGTTATTTTTATACTATAAGTTTAAAAATGATCAGTACCGATTAGTTTGCAGACTAATGAGACATTTTGTGTTTACGTTGGTCAGTCGGTATTGTGAAAGTGACTGACTCTAAGTCAGGAGGTGAGTGAGATGGGCGACTCTGAGAAGAAGACCATCAAGGATTGGGAGCAGGCTGCTGCTAAAGAGATCAGACAGGATAATATCGATAAACTCACTTGGCACACAGCCGAGGGGATAGATGTTAAGCCGCTCTATACACTTGAAGATCTTGAAAAACTTGAGAATATAAATACTTTTCCTGGTTTTTCTCCGTATATGAGAGGACCAAGAGCCAGCATGTACACAGGAAGACCATGGACAGTGAGGCAGTATGCGGGGTTTTCCACAGCGGAAGAGTCCAACGCTTTTTATAAAAGAAATCTTGCGGCAGGTCAGCAGGGGCTTTCAGTGGCATTCGACCTTGCCACGCACAGAGGTTACGACTCTGACCACCCCAGAGTTGTGGGGGATGTCGGGAAAGCCGGCGTTGCCATAGACTCCGTAGAGGATATGAAAATCCTCTTCGATGAAATACCTCTCGGAGACGTTTCTGTTTCTATGACAATGAACGGAGCTGTGCTACCTGTTATGGCGATGTATATAGTTGCTGCGGAAGAGCAGGGTGTTACGCAGGAAAAACTGGCAGGAACTATTCAGAATGACATTCTGAAAGAATTTATGGTGAGAAATACTTATATCTACCCTCCTGCTCCTTCTATGAGAATAATTTCTGACATTATCGGATACACCAGTAAATTTATGCCGAGATTCAATTCTATATCTATCTCCGGGTATCACATTCAGGAGGCAGGCGCCAACAATGTTCTGGAGCTTGCATTTACTCTGGCTGACGGGCTGGAGTATGTCAAAGCGGCTGTGGAGGCAGGTCTTGATGTGGATTCATTTGCACCAAGGCTGTCATTTTTCTTTGCTATCGGTATGAACTTTTTTATGGAGATAGCTAAATTGCGCGCGGCGAGGTTTCTCTGGAACGAACTTATGGAACAGTTTAACCCGAAAAATCCTAAATCGAAGATGCTTCGTACCCACTGTCAGACATCGGGCTGGTCGCTAACCGAGCAGGATCCTTACAATAACGTTATCCGGACAACCATAGAGGCTATGGCGGCAGTTATGGGCGGGACACAGTCTCTGCACACTAATGCGCTGGACGAGGCAATCGCACTGCCTACTGATCACTCTGCCCGCATTGCGCGGAACACTCAGCTTGTGATACAGGAAGAAACAGGTATCACAAAAGTTGTTGACCCGCTGGGTGGTTCATATTATATCGAATCCCTCACGCAGACACTCATCGACAAGGCACGGGAAGAGATCAGAGAGATAGAGAAGATGGGCGGAATGACAAAAGCTATTGAGACGGGTATGCCGAAACTGAAGATAGAAGAATCCGCAGCAAAAAAACAGGCTTCGATTGATAGTGGCAGAGATGTTATTGTCGGTGTGAATAAATACAGACTGAAAGAAGAAGACCCTATCGAAGTCCTGGATATAGACAACACTGCTGTGCGTGAATCTCAGATAAAACGTCTGGAGAAAATCCGCAGAGAACGTGACAATGAAGCTTGTCAGAGTGCTCTTGATGCTTTGACAAAAGCATGCGAAGATAAACAGGAGAACCTGCTGGAACATTGCGTTAATGCTGCAAGGCAGAGAGCGTCCATCGGCGAAATATCAGATGCCATGGAGAAAGTTTTCGGTAGACATAAGGCAGATATTAAGCTTGTTTCAGGAGCGTACGGTTCAATGTTTGAAGACGATACAGGTTTTAACGAACTTAAGGCAGACATAGATGCATTCGAAAAACAGGAAGGACGGAGACCGAGAATACTCGTTGCTAAAATGGGGCAGGACGGTCACGACAGAGGTGCAAAAGTTGTTTCCTCTGCCTATGCAGATGCGGGTTTCGATGTAGATGTTGGTCCGCTCTTTCAAACTCCGGAAGAGGCTGCACGAATGGCTGTTGAGAATGATGTACATGTTGTGGGTGTTTCATCACTTGCAGCAGGGCACAAGACCCTTATACCGCAGCTTATGGCAGAGCTGAAAAAGCTTGACGGTGAAGATATTGTTGTAGTCTGCGGCGGTGTTATCCCGCGTCAGGATTATGAAGAGCTCTATGCTGCTGGTGCTGCCTGTGTCTTCGGACCGGGGACACCTATTACAGAATCAGCGAAAAAGACCCTTGAGGCTATAAAAGCTAAGAAATAAATTTATGAGGCTTCTCACCATGGGGAGCCTCTTTTTTCAGTCATTGCAGCAAAGAAGAAACTTTGTATGCGATGGCTTCATCAGGTGCTATGGATACAGACAAACTCGCAAAGGGACTTGTAGAAGGGCATCTTCGTCCGTTGTCCCGTGCAATCACGCTTATAGAAAGCTCCAACCCCGACCATCAGGATTATGCTGCGAAGCTACTTGATCAGATACTGCCCTATACCGGTAATTCCGTCCGTATAGGTATCTCCGGTGTGCCGGGTGTCGGCAAGTCAACCTTCATAGAAGCTTTTGGCCAGCTCCTCACTGCGAAGGGGCACAAGGTTGCTGTGCTTGCCGTAGACCCTTCTTCCCAGATCACAGGCGGTTCTATTTTGGGGGATAAAACCCGTATGGAAGAACTCGCCCGTGATAAAAACGCTTTTATACGTCCGTCTCCAGCCGGAAGCACTCTTGGCGGTGTTGCGAAGAAGACGAGGGAGACAATGCTTCTCTGCGAAGCTGCCGGTTATGATGTGGTATTGGTTGAAACAGTTGGAGTTGGTCAGTCTGAGATAACTGTTGCGTCTATGGTGGACTTTTTTATGCTTCTCCAGCTTGCAAATGCAGGGGATGAGCTACAGGGGATCAAGAAAGGCGTGATGGAAATTGCTGACGCCATCGTCATAAACAAGGCAGAAGGGGAGAACAGGCAGAAGGCAGAGCTTGCCAGAGGGCAATACATGAATGCGTTGCACATCCTCCGCCCAAAATCAAAAAACTGGACAGTGCCGGTTCTACTCGCAAGCGCCCTTTATAACGAAGGAGTCGCAGAGGTTTGGGACATGGTAAAAGACTACAGGGGTAAGCTGACGGCAAGCGGAGAGTTTGCGGATAAGCGTAAAAAACAAGCTGTGGACTGGCTCTGGACAATGGTTATGGACAACCTTAAAGATATGTTTAAGAACAGCAGGAATGTTCAGGCAATGCTGCCGCAAATTCAGGAAGCTGTCGTAAACGGCACAACAACTCCATCCGCGGCGTCTAAACGATTGCTGGAACTATTCAAAAGATATTAAGCTTAAATTACTCCTTAAATGTGGTTGACATCAGAACTTATTCATATCAAAATATACCAAGTAGGACTCAGGGAAGTGCGGTTAAAATCCGCCGCTGCCCCCGCAACTGTAAGCCTGACGAAAGTCTTGTTCAGAAAACCACTGCGAAAGCGGGAAGGTTAAGACAAATAGGATGACGGCAAGCCAGGATACCTGACCTGCAATATACCAGCGGAGGGATGGATGAGCTTATCATTACTCAATCCATAATTTTATCTTCTTAATACTTATAGTTGCGCTTGTGCTCAGTAATCTTGCTGTATATATACCCCCTCTAAAAGTATATTCGCTACGGAACTATCTAGTTATTTAAGATGCTTCGCTTTATTCTGACAGTATGACTGCGCACATTTGGAGGTGTGACACACATGATTGAAAAAGTTATGAAACGGGACGGCAGGTTTGTTGCTTTCGACCAGGAGCGGGTTGCAAATGCTATTTTTAAAGCTGCTTCATCCGTGGGCGGGACAGACAGGAACACATCGTCGGAACTGTCTATAAAGGTTTGCCGTGAGCTGATAGATTCTTACGGAAAATACGGCACATGCTCTGTGGAGGAGATACAGGATACTGTTGAAAAAATCCTCATCGAAAACGGACATGCTAGAACTGCAAAGGCTTATATTATATACAGAAAACAGCGTTCAGACATTCGCGATATCAAAGACACTCTTACAGGCTTTGAGTCTATCGTTGAGGAATATCTTGGCGGCGAAGATTGGCGTATAAATGAAAATAGCAATACTACCTATGCATTACAAGGTTTAAATAATTATATATCCTCAACCGTTACAGCGAAATACTGGCTGAACAAAATTTATCCGAAAAATATTGCTGATGCACATGTGAACGGCGATATGCATATTCATGACCTCGGTCTGCTGGCGGTGTACTGCTGTGGATGGGATCTGAAAGACCTTTTAGTCAGGGGATTCCGAGGGGTTGCAGGGAAGGTTGAGAGTGCACCTCCGAAACACTTTCGTTCTGCTCTCGGGCAGATAGTAAATTTCTTTTATACACTGCAGGGTGAGGCTGCGGGTGCTCAGGCTTTTTCAAGCTTTGACACACTGCTTGCCCCGTTTATCGCTTACGACAAACTTAGTTACAAAGACGTCAAGCAAGCTCTTCAGGAATTTATTTTTAATATTAATGTTCCTACAAGAGTTGGCTTTCAGACACCATTCACGAACCTGACCCTTGATCTGTTTGTACCTAAAACATATAGAGATGAGTCGGTTATCATCGGCGGTGTACCGCAGGCTGAAACTTATAATGATTTCCAGGAAGAGATGTTCATGCTGAACAAAGCTTTCATAGAAGTTATGATTGAAGGCGATGCCAAAGGACGTATCTTCACCTTCCCGATCCCGACTTATAATGTTTCAAAAGACTTTCAGTGGGAACATGAGATCGTAGATAAAATCATGGAAGTTACTGCAAAATATGGTATTCCTTACTTTGCAAACTTTGTGAACAGCGATATGAGTCCGGATGATGCAAGAAGCATGTGCTGTCGTCTGAGGCTTGACAACAGAGAACTGCGTAAACGTGGAGGCGGTCTTTTCGGTGCGAACCCCCTTACCGGTTCCATTGGCGTAGTCACGATAAATCTGCCTAGAATGGGCTATAGTGCTGAAAATGAAGCTGATTTTTTTGCGAAGCTGGAAAGTCTTATGCAGCTAGGCAGAGAAAGCCTTCGTGTTAAAAGAAGAATCCTTGAAAAGTTGACCGACAACGGTCTTTATCCTTACGCAAGATACTATCTGTCTGCTATCAAGGAAAGATTTGGTCAGTATTGGAAAAATCACTTTAACACTATAGGTATAATAGGCATGAATGAGGCTTTGCAAAACTTTATAGGCGTTGACATTATGCATAAGGACGGGTTGGAGTACGCAGTAAAAATACTCAACTTCATGCGTGATAAGCTTGGTGAGTTTCAGGAAGAAGACGACATGCTTTATAATCTTGAGGCCACTCCGGCTGAAGGAACATCCTATAGACTGGCGAAGAAGGACGCAAAAGATCTGCCGGGTATAATAACTTCAGGTTCTGCTGAGAACCCGTATTATACAAATTCGACACAGATCCCCGTTGAGAAAACAAGGGAGCTTTTTAAAGCCCTGAAACATCAGGATCAGCTCCAGACGCTCTATACCGGAGGGACGGTATTTCACGTTTTTCTCGGTGAAGCGGTGGATGACTACAGCACTGTAAACAGACTTTTGCAGAAGATAACTAACGAATACGCTATCCCTTATGTAACTATCACTCCGACATTTTCCGTTTGTCCGGTGCATGGCTACATAAAGGGTGAACATAAAAACTGCCCGCACTGTGCTGAAGAGAAAAGAAACAGTATAGAGGCGGAGATCCGTGAACTCGAAACCACTATGGAGGTATGATTATGAGTAATGCTGAAAGAATTGATGCACTGAGAGAAGAACTTAAGGATGTTAAAGGTGAAGAGTGTGAAGTGTACAGCCGCGTTGTAGGATATCACAGCCCTACAAGCCACTGGAACAAAGGTAAAAAAGAAGAATTTGTTCACAGAGAGACTTTTGATATCCAGAAATAATATGACTGATCTATTTTTGAGTAACTTCATCCCTGTGAGCCTGATTGATTATCCGGGGGTGATATCTTCTGTTGCATTCTTTAATGGGTGTAACCTCCGATGCAGATATTGCCACAATCCTGAACTGGTCAACAGCGCTCTGGGAGAGAACAGGCTTGAGGAATTCCTCAGCAGTCTGGAAGGGAAAGATATCGAAGGGGTTGCCGTGTCAGGCGGTGAACCCCTTTTTTTACCAGATATGCCGGAATTTCTGCGGACGCTGAAAGATCGTGGTTTCCTTGTGAAGCTTGATACAAACGGCAGTTATCCCGGTAGGCTGGAAAGAGTCTGCGGTGAAGGGCTGGCGGATTTTGTTTCTGTTGATCTTAAGGCGTTTAACGATTCTGATGTTAAAGAGATAACCCGCAGTAACTACGGTATTGATAAATTTATCAAAACAATAGACGTCCTGCGTGAGCATAAGGTTGGTTTTGAGGTGAGGCATACACTCTGGAAGGTTCCTGATGAAGATGATGTTAAAAGTGTGGTGTCTGGTCTGAGCGATGCGGGGCTGGTTGTTCAGTTTCCTGTCCGCAATGGAAGGTGGCTGGATAAACGATTTGATATATCCCTTTCTCCTGATGAACACGCCTTAATAAGAGCAATGTTCGATAAATATGATGTTAAGTACCGTAATTCATTTGACAGTTAACAGTAGCAGGAAAATACCAATAAAAATTATGATTGGAAGCCATATAGCAAACCATTTGTCTCTGACTGGGGACGGGCGCTGAGTTTTTCTGATATCCCGCTGGTGCATCATGTGCACGACACGGGTCACAGTGCCCTTCGTTACTCTGTAAAAGAGCAGAGCGAGCACTGCGATTCCTAATGCCGTGAATAGTTTATTCATCTATCCTGTTATTGCGTTGAACTCATCGTCATTTTTAAAGCTTGAGAAATCTTTATCTTTTTTAGCCTTTGCCGCGTACTCGGGCTGAATGGCTATTGCTGCTTTGAGGTTGCTGAGGGCGCCTTCACGCTTGCCTAGCAGTGCATAAACACATGCTGCGTTGTACATGGACTCGTGTTTATCATCTTTTACCGCTATAGCTTTGGTGAATGCGTCAGCCGCTTCTTCGTACCGTTTCAGTTTACCCAGAGCAAGCCCCAGATTATGAAGCGCCTCGTGAAAGTCAGGTTTCAGCTCTGTTGCTTTGCTGAAAGCCATGACAGCGTCATCAATTTTATCAGAAACTATATAGGAGTGAGCAAGGTTGTTCCATGCAGAGGCATCATCAGGTTTTATTTCAACTGCTTTTTTAAGAGCTTGGGATGCGTCATCATATTTTTTCTCTTTCAGACATGCGTTTCCGTAGCTGACAAGGTATGCTGCATTTTCAGGCTCCAGCTCACATGCTCTGCGGAGGCTTTCTATGGCGGTTTCATACTTACGAGCTACATATGCTATATATCCTGAGAGAAAGAAAGCTGACCCGAATGTATCATCTGAAGTTTTGATTTCATCGAGTATCTGACCAGCCTCAGTGTAATTTTTGTCATTAACCTTCTCAAGAGCTGTAAGATATTTATGCTTAGAGGATATCTCGTAGCCTGCTTTTTTAAGGAAGGCACTTTCCGTGTTGATTTCACTGAGCATTGTTCTCTGCGAGTTGTCGAGTTTGAGAGATTTCTCCGGGTCAAATAGGTATTTTGCATCATTGATTTTAGAGTTAAGTTCTGCTGCGGTTTTATTTACAGAAGAAATTATAGTATTTTCTTCTAAATCCGAAGCGTGAATATCTTCTGCTGTGTTAGACTGTTTGTTTTTATGTGAGTAGATGATCAGGCATTCAGCTATGAATTTTTTGAGATACCTGTATACCAGCATGATTACAAGCAAGAGCGCAGTCATAGATGCAAAGATAGCTCCAAGTAATTGATAAAAAAGAGCTTTATGTTTGCTGTCGCTATTTAAAATAGCGGTGTTAATGTCGCTTATGTCTTTGTCGTGTGTTAGTTTGATTTCGTCTAGCTTGGTTAGCACTTCCTGATTATCGATACTGACGTTTATGCCGTCAATTCTCTGGTTGAGCTGCTCCTCTAATTTGTTGATTCTAGTGAGGATATCGTCATTGTCATGTTTGATTATTTTGTTGAACAAACCTTTTGATTCAACACTGCCGGTATCCTGTTTTTCGCTGACTTGTTCTTTGCTCCCATCGGAGTCAGCAGAGTTTTGAACGTTACAGGAAACGGCAATAGCCACAGTAACTATTATAATTACTAAAAAAGCAATATTTCTCATAATGCTATAATATCATCGAAAACCCTGTTTAGCCAGCAAAAAACACAATCAGGTGAACAGGTGCACACATATAATTTGTTTTCAATCTGATTGACTTAAGTTTAAAATTATAGTAATAAAAATGTCATGGAACTTCTTGAGAAACTGGATATTTTAAGTAGCAAGATTGACGAACTGCTCGTCCGGTTAAATGAAGAGCAGCAGAAGAACATGCAGCTGCAGGCTGAAAATGCCGAACTGCACGAAGAGAACAGGAGAATTAACGAACAAAAAGAGGCTGTTCGGGCAAAGGTCGAAGACCTGCTCGGCAGACTTTAAAAGCAGCGGGGTGCTTTTAGTGCCTGTCAATGAATATAAGGTCACCATAAGGGGCATGAAGTACTTTATGAAGACCGACAAGGACTTAGATTTTGTAAACAGAGTTGTCGAGTTGCTCAACGGAAAGATGAACGAAATTGAGCGTATGGCAAATGCTCCGGATACACAAAAACTTGCTGTTATGGCAGCTTTCAGTTTTGCAGCGGACTGTGTTCTGCTTCAGGACGAGAAAGGCGAGAGCCTCAGCAAAGTTATAGAAATGATAGATAAGACAGCATAAGACTACCCCTGCGGCGTTCGTGATGATATAGGAAAATTGGAGCCAACACTCCAAGACCGGGGGATGATACTTTGTATGGTGTGCAAACCTGCCTTGAGCAGGGAGCCTAAAGTACTCGTGATTCCTCCGCCCTTATAAAAGGGCTACAATTGGACTATATCGACGGCGTCTGCGGGGGTTTTTTATAGATTAGTTCGGCATTTGCCGAGCTGAAATACCCTATGGGGTTTACGATAGATAATGAAGATTCTCGAAGAGCTTAGGCCTCGCGCCTTTGACGATATAGCCGGACAGAAGCATCTTATTGGTGTTGACTCGGTATTCAGAAAAATGGTCGAAGATGGTGGATTCGACTCGGTGGTTCTTGTGGGACCTCCTGGGACAGGGAAAACAACACTTGCGGAGATCATAGGCAAACATCTGAATATGCCGTATTTCAGCCTTCACGCTGCAACTGCCGGGTCTGGCGACCTTAAACAGATTATGGAATCTGCCAGACATGCCGGAAAGACGGTTTTGGTTTTTGTGGATGAACTCCATAGATTTAACAAAACACAGCAGGTTCTTCTGCTGAACATGATAGATTCCGGTCTCGCCAAGCTTATCGGAGCTTCAACTGAAAACCCCTATCACAATTTAATACAGCCTCTGCGTTCACGGAGTTTTGTTTTCCGTCTTGAACGCCTCGAAAAGCCTGACCTTAAAGAACTTTTCGAAAAAGTTAAGCTGTATTTTAAGGAGAGATACAAGGCTGATGATGTCGTCTGCACTGATGACGAATTCGACAGACTTGTAAAAGCATCTGACGGAGACGGAAGAAGATTCCTCTCTGTGCTGGAGCTTTCTGCTGTCAACGGCAGCTTTAAAGACGATGTACTGCATCTGGGGGTGAGTAAGGCTCTTGAGCACACCACAGACAGCAGATATAACGCAGACGAGCATTATGATATGCTCTCTGCTATGATAAAAAGCATTAGGGGAACAGACCCTGATGCAGCAGCTTTATGGTGTTTCAGACTGCTTGAGTGCGGTATGGAGCCGGAGGCGATATTCAGAAGACTTCTAATATCCGCCTCAGAAGATATTGGAAATGCTTTCCCCGATGCACTTGTTTTTGCCCAGAGTGCTTATAGCGCTTTTCAGGCAGTTGGCAGACCGGAGGGAGACATTATATTAGCTCATGTAATCACTTATCTGGCGTCCTGTCCCAAAAGCAACAGGAGCTATAAGGCTATGTGGGCGGTGAAAGAGTATCTGGAGAACAATACGCCGAATGTCCCTTATCCGCTTCGGACTGAGGGGAAAGGTTATCACTATCCGTTTGATCATGGCGGATTTGTTGTTCAGGACTACTCCGGCACTGACGAAGTATTTTACGACCCGTCTGATGCTGGATTTGAAATGAAAATTTCTGAAAGGCTTAAAAGGTTGTGGGGCAAAGAGAAAACCTATGGAAAAAAAGCAGGCGAGAAAGGCTGCTCTTGCGACAAGGGCTACTCTTGCAAAATATCAGATAAATAAAATGTCTGATGCGGTAGCAGAAAGGTTTCTGAAGGAATTTGGGGACTTTGACAGCTATCTGCTTTACAGCAGCTTTAAAAGTGAAGTGGAAACACACTCACTGATAAAGTATCTTTACGGAATGAAGAAGACTGTTTATCTTCCCGTTGTTAGCGGGGACGAGCTTAAATTAGGCTCTTATAAGGGAGAGGCTAGTCTTTCATCCGGTGCATTCGGGATTCAGGAGCCTGTGGAATGCACTGATTTTAAACATATAGACATTGCCGTGGTACCCGGTGTTGCTTTTGACAGAGCGCTTCATAGGATTGGGTATGGCAAGGGATATTATGACAGGCTCCTTGGGGCGGTACGTTTCGGGATTATTGCAGGTTTTGCTTTTGAGTGTCAGTTGTTTGATTCTTTTGACCATGAACCGCATGACATTCCCGTGGACGTACTTGTAACCGAGAATGATATATACAGGAGGAACAGCTAATGGGAGTCACTTATTATCTACTAGTGGTAGCCGGAGCTGTTATTGGCGCATTCGTCGGTATGTTTTACCAGAAAAAACGCAATGATGCCGAAAACCAGAAACTGAACAAAACCGCTGAAGATATTATCAGCAAAGCGAAAAGAGAGTCTGACGAAATACTCAAAGAAGCTAAAATTGAGTCGAAAGACATTATTTTCAAAGGAAAACAGGAACTTGACAAAGAGGTCCGTGAAAAAAGAAATGACCTCAAAGCACAGGAAAAACGCATTATTCAGAAAGAAGAATCTCTCGATAAAAAGCTCGATGCAATCGAACGCAAAGAAGAAGGATTCGTTCAGAAAGATGCAGACATTGAAAAACGTCTCAAGGATATTGATGCTACCAGAGAACGTGTTAACGAACTTAAACAGAACATTATTATGGAGACTGAAAAGATTGCAAACATGACAAGCGAAGAAGCTAAGCAGATGCTCATTGAACAGATGGTTGACGATGCGAAGCTTGAAGCTGCAAGAACACTGCGCGAGATGGAAGAGGAAACAAAATCCGAGGCTGATAAAAAAGCCAGAAGTATCATTTCCACTGCTATTCAGCGATGCGCTCCAGAGTACATCTCAGAGATAACTGTGACAGTGGTTGCACTGCCTAGTGATGAGATGAAAGGGCGTATTATCGGACGTGAGGGGCGTAATATCCGTACATTTGAAAGTGTTACCGGAGTTGACATTATTGTTGATGACACACCGGAAGCGGTTATCCTCTCTTCTTACGACCCATTCCGCAGAGAGATAGCCAAAATGACACTGGAAAGACTTGTGTCTGACGGACGTATCCACCCTGCACGAATCGAAGAAGTATACAACAAAGCTAAAGAAGAGCTTGAAAAACATGTACTCGAAGTTGGCGAGGAAGCTCTTTTCAACCTCGGACTGCACAACGTCAGCAAAGAGATCACCCGTCTGCTCGGTAGACTGAAATACAGAACCTCTTATGGGCAGAACGTTCTCGGACACTCCATTGAGGTTGCCAAAATAACAGGTCTCATGGCTGCGGAGCTTGGACTTAATGAAAAGATAGCTAAACGTGCCGGTCTCCTTCACGATATCGGTAAGGCTATCGACTACGAAGCTGAGGGCTCTCACACTGAGATCGGTGTCGAAGTTGCTAAAAAACATAAAGAGGACTGGCGGGTTCTTAACGCCATCGCATCCCACCACGGTGAGGAAGAGTTTAAATGTATCGAGGCTGTGCTTGTGCAGGCTGCGGATGCTATCTCTGCTTCCCGTCCGGGAGCAAGGCGAGAGGTTCTGGAAAGCTATATTAAGCGTCTGGAAAACCTTGAATCCATCGCATCAGGCTTTGACGGTGTACAGAAGTCCTACGCTATTCAGGCTGGACGTGAAGTGCGCATTATCGTTGAGCCGGAAAGAGTTAATGATGAAAGGCTTATAACTCTTTCAAAAGACATATCCAAACAGATCGAAGACGAGCTTACCTATCCGGGACAGATAAAAGTTACTGTCATCAGGGAAGCCAGAGCGGTCGGTTACGCAAAGTGAGAATACTCCACATCGGAGACATAATAGGCAGAACCGGCAGGAAGGCAGTAAAAACCTTTCTGCCTGAGGTTCGCCGCGAATATATGCCGGACATAATAGTCGCCAATGCTGAAAATGCATCTGGCGGCTTCGGCATCACTTATGCAGTTTATGAAGAATTGCGTAAGCTTGACATTGACATCATGACTACTGGCAACCACATATGGGATAACAGAGAGACAGAAATGTCTATACATAAAATGGATTATCTCATCCGACCTGCTAACCTGCCGGAAGGAGTACCCGGCAAAGGTGTTATTTCTATTGAAAAAAACGGACAAAAGTTTACTGTTATAAATCTTATCGGAAGGGTTTACATGGGTCTTTCAGACTGTCCTTTCAGGAAGCTTGACGAGCTGCGCTCACAGGCGGAAGGGTTTGTAATGGTGGATTTTCACGGCGAGGCTACAAGCGAGAAAGCAGCTTTTGCTTTCTATGCTGACGGCAGAATAGGCACTGTTGTCGGCACTCACACTCATGTTCAGACGGCAGATGAAAGGGTGCTTCCGAAGGGAACACTTTTTCAGACTGATGTGGGGATGTGCGGCGCGCTTAACTCTGTGATAGGGATGGAAAAAGAAGCCCCTATCGAGAGATTTATAAAGGGTATGCCGAGGAAATTTGAGGTTGAAAAGCGGGGGGAAATGATGTTTAATGCCCTGTTTTTCGAGTATGACGACAATCTCACAATTAGTGATTTTAAAAGATTGTCAATAAGTTCGGGAGATTGACATGGATTACAAGGCTGAAATTAAAAAATTAGCCAAAGAAAGAGACGCAGTGATACTTGCTCACAATTACCAGATCGATGACATTCAGGAAATTGCTGATATCGTTGGCGATTCACTTGGACTTTCCATAGAGGCTTCTAAAACCAACAACAAAGTTATAGTTTTTTGCGGAGTGCATTTCATGGCTGAAACAGCTCATATGCTCGCACCTGAAAAGACTGTTCTTCTGCCGAACCTTGACGCCGGCTGCCCCATGGCAGACATGATTACCGGTGCTAAACTGCGTGAGTTCAAGGCTCAACACCCTGGTGCAACTACAATCTGCTATGTTAACTCAACTGCGGAAGTTAAGGCAGAAAGTGACCTTTGCTGTACATCAGGTAACGCTGTAAATGTTATTAAAAGTGTTGATACAGATAAGATAATATTTGTTCCTGACAAGAATCTCGGGCACTATGTGTCCAGATTTACAGATAAAGAGATAATCCTCTATCCCGGTTTTTGTCCGATACATAACAGACTGACGCCAAAACAGATAGAAAAGATGAAAGCCAAATATCCTGATGCTGAATTTGTAGCACATCCGGAATGCCCACCGGCAGTTGTCGATATGGCAGACCATATCTGTTCCACATCAGGTCTATACTCCTATTGCAAACAAAGCAGCGCAAAACAGTTTATAATAGGCACTGAGGTTGGGGTTGGCTATAGACTAAGAAAAGAAAACCCTGACAAAGAGTTTCTCTTTGCATACGATTCTTTCATATGTAAAAATATGAAAAAGACAACTTTGAAGAATGTCTATGACTGCCTTCTGAATATGAGCAATGAGATAACTGTTGATGCAGAAGTAAGCAGAAAAGCAGTAACCTGCATTGAAAGGATGCTTGCCATACCTAGAAATGAGTAAGATATAATTTGTTCAGTATTGGTAATAAAATATCTGATATGTTAAATTGCAATAACAGATATAGTATAATCTGATATATATGGTTGAATTTTAGAACAGTTATGCTATTATTTTTAAAATTTCATATGGCATAGTTTTTTTGGCACGCTCAACTTTACCAAATGCTGAAGCAACTATTTGATATATAAAAATATAAAGCATGTTTGCTATTTTAGAACATGTATAGGGGTTTTTTGTGAAAAAAGTAGCGCTTGCAGCTGATCACGGTGGCGTCCAGCTCAAAGATGAAATAATCGAATATCTTAAATCAAAACAATTTGACATTCTGGATCTTGGTACTAATTCAGGCGAATCTGTTGATTATCCTGAATACGGCGCGAAGGCGGCTGTTGCTGTTACCAATGGCGAAGCTGACTGTGCCATTATAATGTGCGGCTCAGGGATAGGGATATCCATAGCTGCCAACAAGTTCAAAGGGGTGCGCTGTGCTCTCTGCTTCGATGCGTATACAGCTAAGATGTGCAGACAACATAATGACGCAAATATAATGGCTCTTGGTGGTAGAATTACAACCATAGACCGTGCGAAGGATATGGTAGACCTTTTTCTTGAAACAGAATTTGAAGGCGGAAGACACCAGAGGCGCATAGATAAGCTCGACGCTCTTGCAGCGGAAAGCTGGAAGTAAAACAGGAAGTGAAATAAATGGGACTTTATGAACTGACAAAGGGATTCGATCCTGAAATGTATGACGCTATGATGAAGGAAGTTGAAAGACAGGAAACTCACGTTGAACTTATCGCCAGTGAGAATTTTGTTTCTCCGGCTGTTATGGAAGTGCAGGGGTCTGTGCTGACAAATAAATATGCAGAGGGATATCCCGATAAGAGATACTATGGCGGATGCGAGTTTGTTGACATCGCAGAAAAACTTGCCATAGAGCGTGTTAAAAAACTTTTCAATGTTAAATATGCAAATGTTCAGGCGCACTCGGGAAGTCAGGCTAATATGGCTGCGTATTTTGCCCTTATTGAGCCTGGGGACACTATCCTCGGGATGGATCTTTCTCACGGCGGACACCTGACTCACGGAAGCCCTGTTAATTTTTCAGGTAAACTCTATAATGTAGTCTCCTATGGTGTAACCAAAGAGACCGAGACCATCGACTATGACCAGCTCGAGGCACTTGCCAAAGAGCACAAACCTAAGCTTATTGTTGCGGGGGCCTCTGCCTATCCGCGTATAATAGATTTCAAACGTTTCAGAGAGATAGCAGACATGGTCGGCGCATATCTCCTTGTGGATATGGCACATTTTGCCGGTCTTGTTGCTGCCGGAGTACATCCTAGCCCCACAGACTATGCTCATATCACGACATCCACAACTCACAAAACCCTCAGAGGGCCGAGAGGCGGGATTATTCTCACTAATGATGAGGATCTGGCTAAGAAGATAAACTCCAGAATTTTCCCAGGTTCACAGGGCGGACCTCTTATGCATGTGATAGCTGCGAAAGCTGTTGCTTTTAAAGAGGCACTTTCTGATGAGTTTAAAGAATATCAGAAACAGATTGCAGTCAATGCTAAAAAACTTGCCGGTGTACTTGCGGATAGAGGTTTCAGAATAGTGTCAGGCGGGACAGACAACCACCTTATGCTTGTAGACCTCACAAAACAGAATATTACAGGGAAAGACGCTGAAGCAGCACTTGGCAGAGCTAATATCACAGCGAACAAAAACACAATACCTTTCGAGACAAGAAGCCCGTTTATTACAAGCGGTGTGCGTATCGGTACTCCTGCCGTTTCATCCCGCGGGATGAAAGAGCCAGAGATGGAGATTATCGGTAACGCAATTGCAGATGTTCTCGACAATATAAACGATGATGCTAAAATCGCAGATGCGAAAGGCAGAATCATTGAACTTTGCGGTAATTTTCCCCTTTATAAAGGGAAACTCTATTAGTCTATCAATGACCCCGGATGCTATGTTTTTCGGGGTCTGACCTTTTCGGCGGGAAACCGTCATTGCCGCAGGTTCCTTAGGAGATGACTTATGAGACCTGACTGGGATGATTATTTTATTGAGATGACCAACGTAGTTAAGAAGCGGTCAACTTGCCTCCGCAGGCAGGTCGGAGCTCTTATTGTGAAAAACAGGCATATACTTGCCACAGGCTACAACGGAGTGCCGAGCGGTATTCGCCATTGCGAAGAGACAGGGTGTCTGCGTGAACAGCTCAAAATCCCGTCAGGACAGAGACATGAAATTTGCAGAGGGCTTCATGCCGAGCAGAATGCTATAATTCAGGCGGCATATCACGGTATAAGTATCAACGGTGCGGTGCTCTACTGCAACACAAAACCCTGCTCAATCTGCGCAAAGATGATATGCAACTCCGGCATAATCAAGGTTGTATACGAACTGGACTATTCTGATCCTCTTGCGGAAGAGATGTTCTATGAAAAGAAAATACAGCTTATAAAGTACGAGCCTAAAGGAAAGATCTGATATGCCGTATTTCGGATTCAATGGCGGCATACACCCCAAATATAATAAGACTGCCACTCAGTCTAAACCAGCGGAAGTTCTGCCGCTGGCAGCCGGAGAGGTAGTTCATATCCCTCTTGCACAACATATTGGTGCGCCAGCAAAAGTTTTAGTAAAAAAGAATCAGCAGGTAAAAACGGGTGAACCTATTGGCGAGGCATCCGGATTTATCAGCACCACAATTCACAGCTCTGTAACTGGGAAAGTAGTTGCAATAGGTACTGTTCCGCACCCTGTCAGCGGTCGTGTCCCCGGTGTCAGTATAGAAGTCGAAGAACTTTCGGATGAATTCATGCCTCTGGACAGCAATACATCATTTCAGAAATCTGTGATGTTTGCAGGCATAGCCGGAATGGGGGGAGCGACATTCCCTTCACATGTTAAACTGTCACCTCCGAAAGATGTTGATACCCTTCTGATAAACGGTGCAGAATGTGAGCCGTATCTTACCTGTGACCACAGAATAATGCTGGAGCGGACGGAAGATGTTATCAAAGGCGCAAGCCTGATCAGGGATAATCTTAAATTAAAGAAATTAATAATAGGCATTGAAAAAAATAAGCCTGACGCCATAGAGGAATTTGCAAAGTACGAGCAGGAATACAATTTCGAACTCGTTGAGCTTGAAGTGAAATATCCTCAGGGGGGCGAAAAACAGCTGATTAAAGCTTGTCTGAACAGGGTCGTGCCCGAAGGACAGCTTCCGATGGAAGTCGGTGTTATCGTTCATAACGTAGGTACCTGTGCAGCTATTTATGATGCCTTGGAGCGTCAGAAACCGCTTTTTGAGCGGATGGTAACCGTTACGGGCGCTGTGAAAGAGCCTAAAAACCTGATTGTTCGTGTTGGAACTCCGATATCGAAATTGATTGAACACTGCGGAGGCTTCACAGGCAAACCGAAAAAAATTATTATGGGCGGGCCTATGATGGGGCTTGCCGTTACGTCTCTGGACACCCCTGTGATGAAAGGAACCAGCGGTATACTTGTCTATCGTGACGAGGACATGCCCGACCTTACGCAATATAAATGTATGAGATGCGGACGATGTATTGAGGCTTGCCCTATGGGGCTTGTACCTTCCGCTATGGATAGATTTGTTGTCAAAGAGATGTACGAATCCCTTGCTGACTGGCACGTTATGAACTGTATCGAATGCGGTTGCTGTAGCTATGTATGTCCTTCCAGAAGAACTCTTGCAGGCGGATTTAAAACATCGAAACGGATAGTAGCAGGAATCCTGCGTTCGAGAGAGGAGAAGAAAAATGGCTGACGCTAAAGCTGAAAAACTACTCGTAACCTTCTCTCCTCACGACCGTGACCCGATGACTACTAATGTTGTTATGATGCTTGTTGTGGCGGCTCTGATGCCGTCAGTGATAGGTTCTATATACTACTACGGACACTATGCGGTCAAAGGGTATTTGGTTACCATATTTTTCTGCATCGCTTTTGAGTACCTTTTTGATAAAATTTCACACCGAAAAACCCAGATAAAAGATAATTCTGCACTGCTCACCGGTGTTCTGCTGGCTATGAATATGCCTGCCGGTGCACCATGGTGGCTGATGCTCATAGGGTCTTTTGTTGCGATAGTCATAAGCAAAGCCGTTTACGGCGGTCTTGGGCAAAACCCTTTTAACCCTGCTCTGGTGGGGCGGGTGTTTCTGCTTATTGCATGGCCTGCGGAGATGACTGCTTGGATTGTTCCCCAGACAGTTAAGAACGGTCTTGTGTTTGACGCTGTTTCAACGGCAACTCCACTTGGTTCTATGAAAGCGGATCTGTTGTCGCAAGGACATGTTGTCGCTGGGAATATTGCTCCTCTCACAAACCAGCTTATTGGTAACGTCAGCGGCTCACTCGGCGGAGATTCGGCTCTGCTGGTTCTTATTGGCGGGCTTGTGCTTTTACAGCAGAGAATTATAAGCTGGCACATACCTGTATCTTTTA
This sequence comes from Denitrovibrio acetiphilus DSM 12809, assembly GCF_000025725.1. Taxonomy (GTDB): domain Bacteria; phylum Chrysiogenota; class Deferribacteres; order Deferribacterales; family Geovibrionaceae; genus Denitrovibrio; species Denitrovibrio acetiphilus. The sequence continues at coordinate 2,014,073 of NC_013943.1, read as the reverse complement.
TCGGGACGGTATTTGTACTGACAGGTATTTATTGGGGCATAGCGCCTGAGATGACCATCAATCCGCTTATGCATGTCGTTAGCGGTGGTGTTATGCTTGGCGCATTTTTCATGGCTACCGACTATGTTACTTCACCAATGTCTAAGAGGGCTCAGCTAATCTTCGGTTTCGGCTGCGGTCTTATCACTGTTGTGATCAGGCTGTTTGGAAGCTACCCTGAAGGTGTCGGATTTGCCATATTGATTATGAACGCATTCGTACCCCTTTTGGATAATTATATGAGACCTAAAAGTTTCGGGGAGAAGTCATAATGAAAAACTCTCCGATAAATATGGTGATAGTGCTTACGATAATCACAGCTATATCGTCTGTGATCCTTGCTGGGGTTTATGCAGGTACAAAGGATAAAATTGCAGAGGAGTACAGAAAAGATTTCCTTAAAGGACTTAAAGTTGTTCTGCCTGGGTTCAATAATGAACCCGATATAGATTTCAAAGAGATGGACGGTAAAAAGGTATATGTCGGGCGTAGAGACGGCGAAGTATTCGGATATGCTGTTCAGTCAACATCTCCCAAAGGTTATTCCGGTGACATTACTGTTCTGGTTGGTGTTGCTCCGAAGGGGGATATCCTGGGCATAGAAATACTTAAACACGCTGAGACACCAGGGCTCGGCAATAAGATAGAAGACCTCCAGTGGAAGAGCTCTTTTGTGGGACTTGATCAGGATTCTAATATCTCCGTCAGAAAAGACGGAGGCGAAATAGATGAATTCAGCGGAGCCACGATATCGCCTAGAGCGGTATGTGAGGCGGTAAATTCTGCCCTTGATTTTCTTGGGCGTTATGTTGTGGAGGGTGAATAATGTCTCTTAAAACCTTCACCAATGGTATTTTTGGTAATAATCCGGTTATGAAGCAGGTACTGGGGCTTTGTCCCGCCCTTGCAGTTACCACTTCAGCAATAAACGGTATAGCTATGGGGCTTGCTACCACCGCTGTTCTTATTGGTTCTAATTCTGTGGTGTCGCTGGTTAAGAATATGATCCCTGCAAAGGTGCGCATACCTGCATATATTGTGATTATCGCGAGCTTTGTTACGGTTGTTGATCTTGTTATGAATGCATATGTTCATGAGCTCCATAAGGTTCTGGGATTATTCATCCCCTTAATCGTAGTGAACTGTGTAGTCCTCGGACGTGCGGAGAGCTTTGCCTCTAAGAACGGCTTACTACGTTCGATTATGGATGCGGTTGGAACAGGGCTTGGGTTTACACTGGCTCTTATGGTGCTGGGCGGTGTCCGTGAAGTGCTTGGTAATGGCTCAATCATGGGATTCGATCTGTTTGGCGCAGGTTTTAAACCTTCTATAGTAATGATACTCCCTCCGGGTGCATTTATAGCCCTCGGGTTCCTTATGATGATGTATAATTATGTCGAAGAGCGTAAACGTGTGAAAAGAGGGGGTGAGTGATGGAACTCTTTCTGATATTCATAGGCGCTGTTCTTGTTAATAACCTTGTTCTCGCCAGATTTCTTGGCATATGTCCGTTTTTTGGTGTTTCGAGGAAGGTTGATACCGCTATAGGTATGAGCCTCGCTGTAACTTTCGTCATGGCTGTTGCCGGTATTATCACATGGGTTGTTCAGTATGCGGTTTTAGACAGGTTCGGACTCCAGTATCTCCAGACGATTGTTTTTATCCTTGTGATCGCTGCTCTTGTGCAGTTTGTGGAGATGGTTATTGAGAAAACCTCTCCTGACCTTTACCAGTCACTTGGGATATTTTTACCTTTGATAACAACTAACTGTGCCATTCTCGGTGCAGCGATACTTAACATACAGTCTGGTTTTACTTTTGTTCAGATGCTTGTTTTTACCATTGGCTCAGCACTGGGATTCGGGCTGGCTCTTGTGCTTTTTGCAGGCATCAGAGAACGCATTGATCTGTCTGATATACCGTACTATTTCCGTGGAATGCCTGTGGCCTTTATCACAGCCGGAATCCTTGCCCTTGCCTTTATGGGCTTTAGCGGTCTGGTGTAGGGGACGAACATGATAGCAGCTATAATAACAATGGTGGTAACAGGACTTATTGCCGGACTGGGGCTTATGTTCGCCTCTCAGAAGTTTAAAGTTGAAAAAGATGAACGTATAGAAAAGGTTAATGAGATGCTGCCCGCTGCGAACTGCGGCGGATGCGGTTATCCCGGATGTATGGCGCTTGCAGAAGCCATTGTCGCAGGGAAGGCACAGCCTGATGCATGCCCTGTAGGCGGTAAAGAGCTTGCTTCTGCAATAGGATTATTTTTAGGTATGGAAGTTTCTGCCGGAGTGAAGAAAGTTGCCAGAGTTTGCTGTAACGGCGGACACGAGAACGGAGTAGAGAAATACAGCTACTACGGACCGAAAGACTGCAACAGTGTTACGTTGCTCGCTGGCGGGAATAAAGTCTGTACATACGCTTGTGTCGGTGAAGGGAGCTGTGTTAAGTCATGTGCATTCGATGCGATGTATATGGGGAGCGACGGTATCCCTGTCATTATCCCTGATAAGTGTACATCATGCGGGAAATGTGTGGCTGCCTGCCCGAGAAAACTAATTAAACTTATCCCCGAAGACAAGCCGTTTGTTGTTGCCTGTATGTCTAAGGACAAAGGACCAGATGTGAAAAAAGCTTGCAAAGTCGGCTGTATAGGCTGTAGGATGTGCGAGAAAAAATGCCCTGTCGGTGCAATTGATGTGGACAGTTTTCTTGCAGTGATAGATCCGGCTCCGTGCATTGCCTGTGGCGAGTGTGAGCGGGTTTGTCCTACCGGGGCTATAAGAAATTTCAAAAATCTTAAAATAAAAACTTAAATTCGACGCAAAAAAGACGATTTATATTACATGCTGATTTCCACGTCGTGCATGCCGGGATAGTAACAAACTGCCTGAAAACATATGAATCGTTTATAGAGCTCTGACAAATATGGGAAAACCATGGTCAGTACAGTTCTTTTATACGGTATTATTACGTCTTTGGAGCGTGATTTGTGAATTCTCCGGCAAATAAGCAAGGTCTTCTTATGGAAGACAAAATTACATTAATGAACAGGCTGAGCACATTTTATAAGATGAGCGAGTTCTTTTTCTCGCTGGACAGGGATATTGTGCGTACGGCTAACGACCATAATATAAACCATGTTGACCTTACCACAGCGGACAGAAAGCAGCGGCAGTATAAAATGGCTGCGGAAAAGATTAAAGAGATATGCGAAAGACTAAAACTTCTGGATGATGATGTTAAGGACTCTGAACAGATATCACAAAGGAAAGAGCTTCTGAAGAGAAAGCTGATTAAACTCACAAAATCAATTGATGACATTCATTAAGCTGTTTTTGATCTGTCGGGACGCTTTTCAAATTTGTAAAACAACTGCCTGCCTGTATATTTCCAGTACACATAAAAGTTATTTCAATCAGTCTTAAAAGTGAGTGCCATTTTTAGGATATCACTCATGTGCTGCCCTTGGCAGAGAATGGTCTTTGAGCGTCTTGTTCCTGCATTGAACAGTTGAAATAAATGAGAATTCTGTTAAAGTCATTCGGAGGTAAATTTACCATGAAACCTGAAATAGTAGTTGCTCTGGACTTTGATAATCTGGACGCGGCGAAAAAGATAGTTGAGAGTGCCGACGATGCCGTAAGCTGGTATAAGGTCGGGCTTGAATTATTTGTTGCTGACGGTCAGAAGGTTATCGAATACCTTAAACTGAAAGAAAAAAAGATTTTTCTCGATCTGAAATTCCACGATATCCCAAACACAGTTGTTGGTGCAGTTATGTCTTCGCTGAAATATGAAACAGATATGGTTAATGTTCATACTCAGGGCGGTCCTGAGATGATGCGCACTACTGTGGATAAAATAAACGAATACTGCCTGAAAAACAGCGTAAAAAAACCTCTTATGATAGGGGTTACGCTGTTGACAAGCCTGGATGAGAGCTACCTGGAACTCAACCAAATAGGCTTTAAAACAAGCCGAGAATATGTTATTCATCTGGCAAAAACTGCCAGAGAGAGTGGTATGGACGGTGTTGTTTCATCCGCACAGGAGACACCTTTCATCAAAGATGTAGTTGGAAAAGACTTTATAACCGTCACTCCGGGGATAAGACCTAAAACAGCTTCTGTGGATGACCAGAAGAGAGTGGTTACCCCGAAAGACGCAAAAGATATGGGAACAGACTTCATTGTTATAGGCAGACCGGTGACGAAATCTGCCGACCCCAAAAAAGCAGCAATGGAGATACAGGAGGAAATGTGTTAACTAAAGAAGAAATTATTGAGATCTACAAGAGACATGATGCACTTTTAGAAGGGCATTTTCTGCTTTCTTCCGGTCTTCATTCAGATAGGTTTTTACAATCTGCACTTGTTATGCAGTATCCAGTGATAGCCGAAGATGTTGTTAAAGAACTTGTAAAGCAGATGTATGATGTTAAATTTACTACTGTTGTGAGTCCTGCCATCGGCGGTATCAGATTCGGATACGAATTTGCAAGACAGCTAAAGAAAAGGTCACTTTTCACCGAAAGGGTAAATGAGGTGATGACTTTTAAAAGAGGGTTTGCTCTGGAGAAAGGGGAGAAGGTTGTTGTTGCGGAAGATGTCGTAACAACCGGAAAGTCCACAAGAGAGTGTATTGATGCAGTTAAGGCTGCCGGCGGAGATGTCGTGGCAGTAACCTGCCTTGTAGACAGAAGTAATGGTGAAGCACAGTTTGATGTGCCTTTTTTCCCGCTTGTTCAGCTCTCCGTGTCGGTTTTTGACCCTGCGGACTGCCCGCTTTGTAAAAAAGGGCTTGATGTTGTTAAGCCTGGAAGTAGAAATATTAAGTAAATTATATTATATTCAATATATACAACCATTAGGATAAGGAGTAATTTCTTTTGGGAAAAATCACAGAAGTTGATAAGTTTCTGACAATAAACCAGAAACTTCTTCTTGAAGTGAAGGTCGGTGATTATACAGGTATATATGACTCCCGCATCGATGATATCGTGGGCAAAAGTATGCACGTTTCCATGCCTTCGGAGAAAGGGACAACAATACCTCTTAAGCCAAATACTAAGCTGCACATCTCTTTTGTTATGGACAGAGGGAGGCTCAGCTTTAAGTCTGTTGTTGAAGACAGGTTTATGGATCCACTGCCTATGCTGAAGGTTACTAAGCCGGAAGTTCTTTTCAGAGAGGAACTTCGTTCTTTCTTCCGGGTGGATACAAGGTTACCTGTTAAAATAATGGTAGACATAAATGAAGGGGACATTGTCAGACAGAAGATGTTTGATGCAAAGATACTTGATATGTCCGGTGGCGGATGCCGTGTTTTTACCGAGGCTCCCATTTCCAGAGGTGATATTTTTGAGATTTTCTTTCTCGGAAATATGGAAAAGCTTGATTCGGTAAAAGTCGAAGCGAAGCGTATCCGGAAAGTTGAGGAACACATAGAGATTGGGACTGAGTTTTGCAGCATTAGCCAGCATGAGCGTGACAAAGTAATTAAATATGTGTTTAAACGTCAGGTAGAAATGAGAAAATTACTTGGGTAGGAGGTTCATATGGCTTTTAATAGCGAGAATACGGAATTTGGCGGTAAACTTTTTGAAACTCTCTATCCTATAAATGAGCTGGACTCCTATAACGGTGAAGAGCTAAAGAAATACACCGTTGAAGTAGTTTCCGGTATAGATGCTGTAATAATAAACTTCACTAAGGTTAGCTATCTGAACAGCAGCGGACTTCGTGAGCTTATTCAGATACTTAAACTAATGAAAGAAAATAATAAATCTTTCTTCCTTACGAGTGTGAATAAAGAAATTATGAAGATATTTGTCAGTACAAACCTGAACAGGCTTTTCAGCATCCATGAGAGCAACGAAGACGCTATGAAGTCTTTTGCATAGAGGGGATAATGACGACTGATATCTTTACATTTCCATGAGTACCCCTTTAAACGCATCTTTGGACAGTGGGAGTGCAGATGGATTTTAGCAAAGAATTTATAAAACGTTCAGAGAAAAAGATACTCGTCTGCTGTCCGAAAAGAGCTATAGATGCCGCTATCGGTAAGCAGATCAGGGCAGATATAGAAAATTGTTTGTCTGACTTTGACGCCCTTATACTCAATTTCTCTGAAGTTAATCGTCTCGACAGTGAAGGATTGCGTGAGCTGGTTCTGATAATTAAACTCATTAAGAATAATGATAAAATGCTTTTTCTTACTGCATTGCAGGACGAAGTTCGGGACGTTTTTGAAAAGACAAGTCTGATTGATATCCTAAAAATTCTGAAAACAAATGAAGACGCCGTAAAGCTTCTTCGTTAAGAGATAACATGCCAGAAAATATCTATTTAGATTCAATGAATAAGTTTGAACTTGAGAATTTTGTTATATCTCAGGGGATGCAGAAATTCCGGGCAATCCAGATTCATAAATGGGTTTACCGCAGAGGGGCTGAATCTGTTGCTGAGATGACTGATCTGTCTATCGCTGATAGAGAAAAGCTCTTGGGGATGGCGAAATTTACGGTCATGAATGTTGCAGATGTCAGAAAGTCTGCCATGGACGGCTCTGTTAAGTTTTTGTTTTCCCTTGAAGACGGCGAGACCATAGAGGCAGTAGTGCTTAATGACGGGCGTCGTCTTACTGCCTGCATATCCTCACAGGTTGGATGCCGTATGGGTTGTGCTTTTTGTTCCACAGCTAAGATGGGGCTCAGGCGCAACCTTACTATGGGTGAGATTATTAAACAGGTCAAAAGGCTGAATGAATATCTTGCGTCTGAGGGCACAAAGCTGAATAATCTCGTTTTTATGGGGATGGGCGAGCCTCTTGATAATCTTGATAATGTAAAGAATGCAATAAATGTGCTGCTGGATGATGATGGTTACGGCTTTTCTCATAAAAAAATAACACTTTCAACATGCGGACTGACAGACAGGCTTGAAGAGCTATTTGCTATGGATACCCCTGTTAATCTTGCTGTTTCTGTGAATGCAGCAGACCAGGAGACCAGAAAGGGGCTAATGCCTGTTTCTAATAAATATCCGTTGAGCGGGCTTATGGATGTTTTGAAAAAACTCCCTCTGCAAAAACGGAAAAGCATCACAATTGAGTATGTTCTTTTAAGAGGTGTGAACGACACTCTTGACGATGCTCGTAAACTTGCTAAACTGCTTAGAGGGCTTGATAAGGTCAAGATAAACCTTATAACATATAACTCCGGAGGAGATGCAGGTTACCTGCCGCCTTCGGAAAAAGATACTTTGAAATTTCAGGAATATCTGATAAGTAACAAGATTGGTGTATTTATAAGAAAATCTCTGGGGCGTGACATAGAAGGAGCCTGCGGGCAGCTCAGAGCAAAACATGATGAATCACAAAAGTCGGAGGACTGCAGTGAGTGAAGGAAACTTTGAAAAGAAGATCAAAAATCTGGAAGAGATAGTTGAAAAGCTGGAGAGCGGCGAGCTTGATATAGAAGAGACACTCGAACTGTTTCAGGACGGTATGAAGCTTGGGAAAGATTGCCGCAAGATGCTTGATGAGATAGAGGAAAAAGTTAATAAAGTGCTCTCGGCTGAGGGTTCAAAAGTTGAAACGGAGCAGTTAGATGTCTGAGTTTAATATGCAGAGCTATCTTAAATTCTGGGGTGCTAAGGTTGAAGAGTTTTTCGAGACCTATGTTGCGTGCCCTGACGAAAATGTCAAAGGGCTTGTGGATGCAATGCGGTACTCACTTTTTGCAGGCGGGAAGAGGCTTCGTCCGGCGCTTGTTTTTTCATCATACGGGGTTTTCGAGGGTTATTTTGACAAGGCAACCCCCTTTGCTGCTGCTGTTGAGATGCTTCATACATATTCACTTATTCATGACGATCTGCCTGCGATGGATGATGACGACTACCGCAGAGGTAAACCTACTAATCATAAAATGTACGGCGAAGCAACGGCTATCCTTGCCGGTGATGGTCTTTTGACTAAGGCTTTCGAGGTTATGTGCAACGCAGAGATAAACCCCGATGTAGAACCTGCGCAGATGCTGGAAGCAGCGTATAAACTCGCAGACGCGGCAGGTGACCGTGGTATGGTCGGCGGGCAGTTTACTGATATGGAAGCTGAGGACGGTGTTTTTAACTCTGCCACTGTGGACTTTATTCATATGAACAAAACATCAAGGCTGATATCATACTGCTGTGAGCTGGGTGCTATACTGGGCTTCGGGAGTGAGGATGATAAAAAGCGTATGCGTGAGTACGGAATACGCATAGGGCTTGCGTTTCAGATTGTTGACGATATTTTGGACATAGCATCCACAACAGAAGAGCTGGGGAAAAATGTCGGCAGTGATCAGGAGAGGGGGAAAGCAACCTATCCTGCTCTGCACGGTCTGGAAGAGTCCCACAGAAAGGCGGAAATGCTCATTGAAGAAGCTCTTGAGATAATCTCTGTTTACGGGAAAACCGCAGAACCATGCAGAGAGATAGCAAAATTTATAATAGAGAGAAAAAACTAAGAAATGTCATATCTGGATAGTTTAAGACTGCCTGATGATATAAAAGAATTATCATACGAAGAACTCGAAAGAGTCGCAGAGGATGTCAGGCGCAGGATTATAGATACCTGCTCGAAAACAGGCGGACACCTCGCACCCAGCTTAGGTGTTGTGGAGCTGACAATAGCTCTGCTCAAAACATTTAACGCTGAGCATGACCGCATCATATGGGATGTTGGTCACCAGTCATACGCATATAAAATCCTTACAGACAGAAAGGACAGATTTTGCTCTTTGCGTCAGTTTAAGGGGCTGTCAGGATTTAATAAAATATCTGAGTCATCATTTGACGCTTTTGGTGTCGGGCATACCAGCACGTCAATATCCGCTGGTCTTGGGATGCGCCTTGCGGATGAGATTGTCGGACGCAAAAGGAAGATAATCTCTGTTATAGGTGACGGAGCCATGACAGCAGGAATGGCGTTTGAGGCACTGAATAACCTTGGCGAGCTAGACAAAGATATGATAGTTGTTCTCAACGATAATGAAATGTCTATCAGTCCGAATGTCGGTGGGTTTTCACATTACCTGTCTAGTATGATGACGAGTAAGTTCTATACCCGTGTCCGTAAAGAGATACAGCATCGTCTTGAGGAGAAACCTCTTGGCCCCAGACTCCTTGCCATTGCAAAAAAGATGGAAGAGGGGATGGTTGGGTTCTTTACACCAGGGATACTTTTCGAAGAGCTTGGGCTGAGGTATATAGGTCCTGTTCAGGGGCATAAAACCAGAGATATTGTCAAAGCGCTGGTTAATGCGAAAGGTCAGGACGGACCTGTTCTTATACATGTTCTTACTAAAAAAGGTAAAGGCTACAAACCGGCAGAGGATAACCCTTCAAAGTTCCACGGTGTTGCTTCTTTTAATATTGAAACAGGCGAATCTGTAAAACTGGCAGGAGCAAAATCCTATACCGACATATTCGGAGAGACTCTGACTGAAATGGCAGAGTGTAACCAGCGTATAGTCGGCATCAGCGCAGCGATGAAGGACGGTACAGGTCTGAACGCTTTCGAAGCGAAATTTCCGGACAGGGTGTTTGATGTAGGCATAGCGGAACAACATGCCGTAACGATGGCTTCCGGTATGGCTGTCAGCGGTCTGAAACCATTTGTCGCGGTATATTCTACATTTATGCAGCGTGCATATGACCAGATCATACACGACGTTGCTCTTCAGAATCTTCCGGTTGTGCTCTGTCTCGACAGAGGCGGGCTGGTTGGCGCTGACGGACCGACACATCACGGTGCTTTTGATATATCTTTCCTGCGCTGTGTGCCTAACCTCACTATTATGCTTCCTAAAGACGGCTACGAACTGGTAGCTATGATGAAACTAGCTGAGAACCTCGAGACACCTGTTGCTCTCAGATATGCAAGAGGTGAGGCCGGTAATTATACTGACATTGAACAGGAAAAAGTTATAATCGGGGAACCTCAGATTGTAAATCAAGGGGAAGAGATAGCTATTGTCTCTGTTGGTCACATATTTTGTGAAGCGTATAAAGCCTATCAGACCCTTAAAGATCAGGGGCATAATCCGACTCTTATAAATCTTCGTTTTCTTAAACCCCTTAACGGCAAGGCTGTTGCTGATGCACTGCGTGGTGCAAAGATTGTTGCCACTGTCGAGGAAGGCAGTGTTAAAGGCGGAGCCGGTGAAGAAATTCAGTCTATCCTTATGGATAACAGCATCTGCACCAAAGTGCTGAAATTCGGTCTGCCCGACTCTTTCATAGAGCATGGTGATATTACCAGTCTGCGTAAGATCGCAGGAATTGACGCAGAATCGATAGTAAACAGAATAAAAGATAATATTTAATCATGGCAAAAGTTCGAAAAGAACGCATAGATAAGCTTCTGGTTGAGCTGGGGCTGGCGGGTGACATCGTAGAGGCGGCAAAGTTTCTTATGGCAGGGCTTGTTGTTGTGGATGACCACAGGGTCGACAAACCGGGGACTGCTGTAAAAGAAACCAGCGAAATCAGACTCAAACACCATATCCCTTATGTCAGCCGCGGTGGACTGAAACTTGAACGTGCCGTTTCAGCATTTAATATAGATTTTCATGGGAAGACGGTCATCGACATCGGAGCATCCACAGGGGGATTTTCTGATGTGGCACTGCAAAACGGTGCCGCAAAGATTTTCGCTGTTGACACAGGCAAAGGTCAGCTTGACCCTAAAGTATCTAACGACAGCCGTGTGACAGTCCTTGATTCCACTAATTTCAGAATAATCGACTTCGATGTTATCGGTGAAAAAACAGATATTTTTGTTGCCGATGTTTCTTTTATTTCACTTTCCAAAATCTTTCCTTCGTGTGTACAGTTTGCAGGTGAGAGTGTCTGCGCATTTCTTATAAAGCCTCAGTTCGAGGCTAAGCCTGGCGAGGTGGATAAAGGCGGCATTGTGAATGACCGCACTGTTCATGAGCGTGTTATAATGGAAGTAGCCGGGTATGGTGCCGAAAACGGGTTTTATCTTCACGGGCTTTGTTTGTCTCCTGTGAAGGGAGCTAAAGGAAATGTTGAATATCTCTCGTATTTTGTATACAATGCCCACGCAGACATGGCAGACCTGAAAGATATTATCAGCCAGGTGGTATATGAAGAATATTGCTATTATAGCCAAGCCTCACGGTGACAGAGTTAAGCCGCTGATATATGAACTCATGGGTTTTCTCACAAGCAGGGGCTGTACAGTTTTAAAGGATAAAAGAACCGCAGCGGTGATAGCCGAACCTAAGTTTAATTCTGACGAGGAAATTCAGCAGAAGGCGGATTTGGTTGTTGTGCTGGGCGGTGATGGTACCCTTATCTCTGCTGTCCGTATACTCGGTGATAAAGAAACTCCGATACTCGGTATAAACCTTGGAAGGCTGGGGTTTCTGACTGAAACTGTTGCCGATGATGCCGTCAGTGCATTGAAGGATGTTCTGGACGGTGATTATATGGTCGAACACAGGATGAAGCTTCATTCTCACCTCTTGCAGGAAAATGAAAAAGTTCTCGAGATAGATGTACTTAACGATATCGTTATTAATAAATCCGATGCAGCGAGAATCTTTGAAACCACTGTCTATATTGATGGGATGCTGGTAAACGAGTACCGTGCCGACGGGCTCATAATTGCTACCCCGACAGGTTCCACTGCATATAGTCTGGCGGCGGGCGGTCCTATTGTCCACCCGAGTCTGGAGACTATGATACTCACGCCGATATGCCCTCAGGGGCTTTCCAACAGACCCATCGTCATTTCTGATGAAAGCGAGGTTACTATAAAAGTTAATGCAGCAAAAGAAGCTGTGTCAATTACTTATGACGGTCAGATATTCAGAAAGCTGGATAAGTGGAAGACTATCACTGTGAAAAAAGCGAGCACTGTGACAAACCTTATAGTGCCTAAAAATAAGAATTACTATTCACTCCTAAGAGAAAAACTCGGCTGGGGGATCAGCCAATGCTGAGCATGCTTAGAGTCGAAAATCTCTCAGTGATAGAGTCAGTCACCGTTGAATTTGACAAAGGGCTGAATATTATCACAGGTGAGACCGGAGCAGGAAAATCTGTTTTTATAGGAGCGCTTAACCTTGTTCTTGGCGCACGATTTAACAGAGCACTTTTTCGTGACCCGGAGAAGAAGCTTGTGGTGGAGGCTGAGTTTACTGATATTTCTCACCTTGATGAAGAGCTTAAAGACCAGTTTGAAATAGAGACTGACATCATCATCAGAAGAGAGATAGACAAAACCGGGAAAAACCGGATATTCATAAACGGACGGATGGCTACAGTAGAACAGCTTAAACAGCTTGCTTTCGGCTTTTGTGACATACACGGTCAGCACGAGCATCAGATGCTGCTGGACAGCGCAACTCACATCGCTTTCATAGATGCCCTTGTGGAACCGTCTCTGAAAGACCGCTATGCGGAAACATTCGAGCGGTATAATGCTCTTGAGAAAGATATAAGCCGCATAAGAAATAACCGTCAGCAGATTTTAAAAGAGAAAGATATGCTTGAGTTTCAGCTTAATGAAATAGAAAGCATGAATATAGATATTGAGGAAGACTGCCAGATTGATGAGAAGGTCGGCATCCTGTCCAATATGGAAAAAATACTCGAAAGCGCTGCAGGTGCTCTCGGAATGCTTCGTGACGGAGAGATAAACGCCTATGACCTCATCTCTTCCGCCTCTACAGCTCTTGAAGGGGTTGCCTCATACAGCGGTGATCTTGAAACGGCTTCAAGTCAGCTTACAGAAGCGACATACCTCATTAACGATGCCATCGCAGGGGTAGAGAAGGTAGCAGACAGGCAGGATCTTGATCCTGCGGAGCTTGATACCCTGATGGACAGAAAATACCGGCTGGCAAACCTTACGAAGAAATATGGTCCAACCCTTGAAGATGTAGTACGTTTCGGTGAAGAGACCGCCGGAAAGCTGGATGATATAAATTTTGGTCAGGATAATCTGGATAAGCTTCAGATACAGCTTGATGATATATATGCAGAGCTTGCGGAAGATGCAAAAGTGCTGAACCTTCGCAGGGGCGAAATAGCAAGAAAAATCGAAGAAAAAGTTATTGAGTCTCTTGATGAACTTGAGCTGAAAAACTGTGTCTTTACTACAGTGTTCGAAGAGGCTGAAAAGCTGGATGCTATGGCTGGAGTCAGGGCAGAGTTTTATATCAGCACTAACCCTGGTTTTGAGCCGGGGCCGCTTACAAAAGTTGCTTCCGGTGGAGAGATATCCCGTGTGATGCTTTCTCTTAAGGAAGTCTTTGCGGTGGCAGACAGAGTGGACACTCTGGTCTTTGATGAAGTTGATACGGGCATCAGCGGCAGAACAGCTAAGAAGGTCGCAATTAAGCTGAAAAAAGTCGCAGAAGCAAGACAGGTAATAGTTATAACACACCTGCCTGTGGTGGCATCCGCCGGAAGCAGGCATTTTCACATAACAAAATCCCTGGACGGAGCGAAGGCAAAGACTAATATCGGACTGGTTGAAGAAGAAGAACGCCTTAAAGTGCTCGCCTCCATGCTTACAGGAGAGGTGACACAGTCTGCAATACAGCAGGCAAAACAGATGATAGAGGATATGGTAAATGCTTGAAACGTTTGTGAACTTCGTTCTGGGGACGGTGTCTGATCTCGGCTATACAGGCATTGTGGTTCTGATGGCTCTGGAGAGCTCGTTTGTTCCTTTCCCAAGCGAAGTTGTTGTCCCCCCTGCGGGGTATCTTGCAGCTCAGGGGGAGATGAACATTTATCTTGTTATCCTCAGCGGTCTTGCCGGCTCACTTATCGGAGCATTGGTGAATTACTATATCGCTGTTTTTCTCGGGCGCTCATTTCTTGCCACTTATGGCAGATATTTTTTCTTTCCACCGGAAAGACTTATTAAAATTGACACATATTTCAGAAAACATGGTGAAATAACGACATTTGTCGGACGGCTTATTCCTGGTGTCCGGCAGTACATCTCTTTTCCGGCGGGGCTTGGCAGAATGAATGTTCCTATGTTCTGCTTTTTCACTTCGCTCGGTGCGGGGATATGGGTTGTTGTTCTGGCTGTGCTTGGCTATGTTGTTGGTAATAATATTGAACTAATTAAATTGAATTTGCGGCCGATAACACTAATAACACTTTGCTTTGTGACTGCTATAGTTGCGGTCTATATCTACTGGCAGAGAAAGAGGAGAGGGGATGAAGCCGCAGTTTAGATTTCTAATCGTAATTATGATTCTTTTTGCTTTTACAGCAACATCTTATGCAAACATTAAAACTTATAGAGTTAAATGGGGGGAAACTCTCTATTCACTTCTTTCTGATAAATTCTCACCTCAGGAAATTCTCAACATAAATAAAGAGCTTAAAGAGCTTTTGCCGGATTTTACACTCCAGAAAGGAACTCTGATCAAAGAAACAGAAAACTGCATCACTCTTCAGCCTAATTTTCTCACTGATATTTCTATAAACAGGGTTGCTGATGACTTCGAACTGGATATCGTAAAATACCCTGTAAGCACCGTTGCAACAGTTGTGGAGGGTGAGGTCACAAGCAGTCTTATTCAGGCTGTCACCGACAGAGGAGAGAGCCCTGAGCTTGCGTTTATGCTTGCGTCCATATATGAATGGGAAATTGACTTTTTCCATGCCCTGCGTAAAGGCGACACTTTTAAAATACTTGTGGAAAAACAGTTTGCACGAAATAAATTTGTTGGTTATGGGAAAATCCTCGCTGCTGATTTTCTGAATCAGGGACGTTTCATACGGGCACTGTATTATGAAACAGCTAAGACCAAAGGTTATTTTAAGCCTGATGGTACTTCAATGCGCAAAGGGTTTCTGAAGGCACCGCTCAGATACAGCAGAATATCATCCGGCTACAGCCACAGCAGGCTGCATCCCGTCACTCATAAAGTTCAGCCTCATTACGGTGTGGATTATGCTGCACCCACAGGCACTCCTATACATGCCACTGCGGACGGGCGTGTTACAGAGAAACGCTATAAAGGGTATAACGGTAACTATGTGAAAATTAAACATATGAATGGTTATGAGACTTTATACCTGCACCTTTCAAGGTTTAATAAGAAAATTCATAAAGGCTCATATGTCCGTCAGGGAGACATCATAGGATATGTCGGTGCGACAGGAAGAGCTACAGGACCCCACCTTGATTATCGCATAAGGAAAAACGGCAGTTATTTGAATCCTCTGAGATTTAAGGCACCGGATAAGAAGCTTCCGTCTGATGAGCTTGAAAATTTTCAGATGGCATCTGCTGTCTACAGCGAGCGTATTGACAATACTTATATAGCTAGAACAAACAGATTAACAATGGTAAGATAAACTTATAACGGCTGAGCAGGTGTTCAGCCGATTTTATTTTCACTTATGAATTTATCAAGTTCAGGTTTTATCATTTCAAAAGTTAAATCATTCATGCAGGGGATCTCGTCTGATATCCTGCAAATGCTGCTGCGGCATGGTTGACAGTCCAGCCCTAAGTTAATATATGTATGTCTTTTATGAGGATGTACCCAGCCGGAAGATGTTGAACCTATTACAACGAAAGTCGGGGTTTTCTGTGATACAGCCATATGATGCGGGGCTGAGTCATTGCCGATATGCATTTCTGCTCCGGACATGAGAGCTGCAAGCTCCAGCAGAGTTAAAGGCGGAGCTACTATAATGTTCCTGTGCAGTCTCATCCCTTCTAAGCCGGATGTAATATAATCCCTCTCACCTGGCCCGTAAGTTAGAACCACCTGCAAATCTTTAGTTTCTGCTAGCCAGTTGGCTGTATCTGCAAAGTGCTTTAGTTTCCAGCGTCTGGTGACTTTTTTATGAGTAGGAGCCATTGTTATGTATGGTTTATCGAGTTTCAACCCGCATGCCATTGCCTTTTGAACCATAGAGACTTTATCTGCCTGAGTATAAAAGACCTCTGGAGAACAGTCGTATTTATCTGCTGAAAAAGCTGTATCAAATGACTTCAGCATATTGAGTTTTATGAGTCCGGCATATGCGCCTTTACTGCTTACGAAGGTGTTGTAGGCAAATCTTCGCTTGGATTTTCTGAAACCAACTTTATATTCTGCACCGGAAAATAAAACACTATACATAGACCTCGGTGTGTTCTGTGTGTCTAAGATTACGTCATAGTGCCCGTTTCTGACCGCGAGAGCAGAGCGGATAGTGGATATGAAACCACTGCCGGAAGGGACGGTAAGGACATTGCGGATATTCGGGTTATATGTGAGCAGGTCTTTATTCATGCTGAATGTGAGAAAATCAACTTCAGCTTGCGGGTAGAGTTTTCTGATCTCCCGCGGAAGTTGTGTGGTCAGTATAACATCGCCTATCTGTTTGAACTGTATAATCAGCCATTTTTTCATAAAAGATTGCCCTGCTTGAATAAAGCGCATTTATTAAGTTATATTTATATATACATTAGTGAGCGAAAATGATAAAGAATGTTTTATGGAAAGGGTAAATGTTTTTGTAAAATACTTTCATAACAAGGGTGGTGGAGAGCGCATCTGCTTTAATTTCGTGAATTTTCTTATGGATAAAGGGGTGGATGTTCATGTTATATGCGGCGAAGATAAGTTAAAGTCTAAAAAGTATGAGAACATACTTACTGTGACAGGGTTGTTGAAACCGGGGCGCTACCTTAAATACTCGAGTTTTCACAGACGTGCAGTAAAGCTGGCGAAGAAGCTTGACGGTATACATTTTTCATTCGACAGAGTCCCTGGTTGCCACATATACCGCAATGGTTCGGGGCTGCACAGCTCTTATGTTAAGAATACTTTGTCTCTGATGTCAAAAGAGACTGCGTTTAAGAAGAGGGTGAAGAGAGCATTAGATCCGGTTAATAAGCATCTGATAAATAAGGAAAGACTGACATATGCTCACCCGTCGCTCAGGAAGGTCATACTTAACTCGGAGTTTCTGAAGCGGGAAGTGCTTTCAGCTTTCCCTGATGCCGAAAAGCTGATTGACATTATTCCTAATGGAGTGAATAAAAGTAAGTTCACTTTCACATCTGAAGATCCATTCAGAGATAAATATAATTTGGAAAAAGGCACTGTCTGCATAGGTTTTGCCGCAAATAATTTTCAACGCAAAGGTCTTGATCATTTGCTGAATGCAATGGCGGTACTTCCTGATCATTACGTCTTGCTGGTTGCCGGTGGCAGAAGAGCTGATTCATACATGCAGACGCTCGATGAACTGGGGCTGAGAGAGAGAGTTTTCTTCGTGGGGGCAGTTGATGATATGCAGGGTTTTTACGGCTCATGTGATGTTTTCTGTATGCCGTCCCTCTATGACTCATTCGGTAATGTTGTACCAGAGAGCCTGATATGCGGCACTCCGGTCGTTGTTTCTGCCATGGCAGGCAGTTCAGAGATAATACATAACGGCGAAAACGGCTATGTTGTGGAAACTCTGACCCCTGATGTTTTATCTGATGCACTCACTAAAGCTTATGCGCTAGGCAGAAAAGATTATAGTAAATATGTTATGTCTGAAAGTGAAATGTATGAAGGATACCTTAAAACAATCGAAAAGGTGAGCTGTGAGGAAGCCTAATGTCGTATTCATAATAGCTGACTTTGATTTCGGTGGGATAGAAAATATACTCAGTGAGATTCTCATACGTCTAAAATCCGATAAGGATATTGATTTTAATGTTATAAATATTTCCGGTAAAGGGCGGATGCATGAGAAGCTTAAAGCAGAAGGATATAATATTCTTTCATGTGGCTCAAGCAAAGACACTCTTAAAAAATTCAACTTTAAAACTGTTAATAAGCTTAGAAAATTGCTGAATGAACTTAAGCCCGATATAGTGCATACCTCACAGTACAAGGCTGACTACTTTGGACGTATCGCCAGCATAGGGTTTCCGCATAAAGTCATAACCCACATTCATAATCCGACTATACAGAAAAAATTCTTCAGACGGTTGACAAACAGGCTACTGGCCCATGTGACGGACGCTTTTATATCTGTTTCAGATATCGTTTATGATATGGTTGAAGCGAATTTTAATAAATCCGATAAACCTCATGTAGTTCTTCATAATTTTATTGATATTACAAAGGTTGAAACTGCTGCGCCATGCACCAAAAATGATTTAGGTGTCGCAGATAAAAAACTGATAGTTAGTGTGGGGCGTTTGGTTAAGGAGAAGAATTTAGAACTTATAATAAAAGCTCTGCCTGAAATTTTGAAATATGTTCCGGACGCTCACTATTTCTGCATAGGTGAGGGTGGCAATAAGAGAACTTTACAGAATTTAGCATCGGAAGAAGGCGTTATCGAACATGTAACTTTCGCCGGTTATAAGGATAATGTATATTCTATACTGAAGATTGCCGATGTCTTTTGTATGCCTTCCGCTTTTGAAGGATTCGGGATAGCGCATCTTGAAGCGATGGCAGCGGGCGTACCTTCTGTTGTTTCTGATGCTGTCCCTACAAAGGAATTTGCATCTGAAGCGTCATTATTCTGTGTTAATGATGAGCAAATTATAGCCAGTCAGATTGTTAAAATCCTTACAGATAGAAAACTATCTGAAGAGCTGGGTTATAAAAGCAAAATGATAAGTGCAGAATTTTCGATTGAAAACTATATCAGTAAGTTAAAAAGTATCTACAGCAATTTATGCAATTTCTAATTTTTCAGGTTTCAGTCCCATTCCGTCACCAAGTCCGAAAACATACCACTTGAGCTGCTCGTCCGTCAGCTCGCTGGCGAGCATAAAAACGTCGGCTTCGTTCTCTCCTTTTATCAGGAGATTATATGTTTCAGACTCTTTCTCGATTTTCTTTTCAAGAAGCAGAGCGACCTTTTTTTCTTCGATATTTTCGTTAATATGTCCAAGAACGGAGCATACATTGCTCATGAATTCCATAGACGGCTTCATACAGCACCCCTTTCTAATCTACTATATACTAAGATATCGGAGATAATGTGTTAATGTTTAGTGGTTTATATAAAAAAAGGGGCAGAAATTTTCCACCCCTATTAACTATATTGATCAAATTGTTTGTTTAACTTACTACCATAATTGATAGTATTGTTTCTGAACTCAGCTGATACGCGGATATGCTGAATTTAAAAACAATATAAATGTTTCATCAGCTACAGTGTGAGTAACCGCAAGAGTAGCAAATATCGCAACCCTCAACGTGTTCTACGGGTCCCCCGCAATCAGGACATGCCCCATTTTTCACCACAGTATCGCTGCTGTCAAAATCTGACAGAAGCTTATCAACTGTAAGGTTGTCGTCTGTTTTACTAACCAGTATTTCTGTGGGGCTTTTTGTTGCCTGTTCAAGGGCTTTACCCACAGCGTCAGAGCAGCTGAGTACGGTGTTAGGTCCAAAACCATAGCGCATATGGCAGCTTATCCCCTTGAGCTGTTTGATGATCCTGTCGAGGTTTCCGCCGCTGCGCAGGTCTATGGATATAAGCCGTCCTATAGCCTCACATTGAGACTGTGCACATCCGCCCGCTTTCCCCATGCTTGTGAACACTTCGAAAGGTACACCGTTTTCATCCTGATTAATTGTCACATAGAGCTTTCCGCAGCCGGTCATCATCTCAACTGTGCGTCCTATGAGAACTTTCGGTCTTGGCTTTGGTGTGAATTCGGCTGTTGCTTCCGGCTGAGCTTCTTTTTCTTTTGTTCCGACATTGAGCACCTGCCCTGTACGGCTTCCGTCTCTGTATATTGTTGTCCCTTTACAGCCAAGGTTGTAAGAGAGAAGATATGTTTTTTTAACATCTTCAATAGTCGCTTCATTAGGGAAATTAACTGTTTTGCTTACTGCGTTGTCAGTGTATTTCTGAAAAGCCGCCTGCATTTTTGTGTGCCAGAAAGGTGTTATCTCATGGGATGTTACGAAAGCTTCCTGCCATTTTTCAGGAACCATACTCAGTCCGTGTGCTGTTCCTGTTTCTGCGACTTTTTCTAAGAGTTCGTCTGAGAGAAAACCTTCTCTTTTGGCTATATCCTTAAAGACAGGGCTGACTTCGACAAGTTTATTGTTATCCATCACCTGCCTGTAGAATGCAATTGCGAAATATGGCTCTATACCGCTGGAACAAGAACCTATAATGGAGATTGTTCCTGTGGGAGCAATAGTTGTGATTGTTGCGTTACGCATGTTTTTGAATCCCATTTTTGGGTAAATGCTGTCTTTAAAAGATGGAAAATCACCTCTGATAACAGCCAGAGCCGATGACTTCTCACGTCCTTTGTCTCTTATAAACTGCATAACTTTTTCTGCGAGGTCAGTTGCTTCGTCAGTGTTGTAGGGGATGGCAAGCATCGCAAGCATATCCGCCCAGCCCATGAGACCAAGACCTATTTTGCGGTTACGCTTAGTCTGATCGTTGATCTGCTGAATAGGATATTTGTTCATGTCTATTACGTTGTCGAGGAAATGAACTGCGACCTCTATTGTTTTTTCGAGGTCTTCCCAGTCAATTTTGCCGTCTTTTACGTATTTACCAAGGTTTATAGAACCCAGGTTGCATGATTCGTATGGCAGAAGAGGTTGTTCGCCACAAGGGTTGGTGCTTTCGATGTCGCCCTCTTTGGGAGTGGGGTTTTCTGCATTGATCCTGTCAAGGTAGACAATGCCCGGGTCTCCGCCTTCCCATGCGAGCTGAACCATAGTGTCGAAAACTTCTTTAGCTTTCAGCTTACCCGCTGTTTTGCCGGTTTTGGGGTTATACAGATCGTAATCAGTGTCGTTTAGGACTGCCTGCATGAATTTTTCTGTTATACCAACTGAAAGGTTAAAGTTTGTAAGTTTTGTTTTATCTTCTTTAGCGTAGATGAATTCCATGATATCTGGGTGGTCAACTCGGAGTATGCCCATGTTGGCGCCGCGTCTTGTGCCCCCCTGCTTGATTGTTTCAGTGGCAGCATCAAATACTGTCATGAAAGAAACAGGACCGCTGGAGACTCCTTTTGTGGTCTTTACAACGTCATCTTTAGGTCTTAGGCGGGAGAATGAAAAACCTGTACCTCCGCCTGATTTATGAATCAAGGCAGTATTCTTAACAGCTTCGAAAATTGCTTCCAAAGAATCATCCACAGGGAGAACAAAACAGGCAGCGAGCTGTTGAAGCTCACGCCCTGCGTTCATAAGAGTGGGGGAGTTTGGAAGAAACTTAAGAGCTGCCATTTGCTCGTAAAATGCTGTCGCAGTGGATAAAATATCTGCATCTTTATCATAATTCTTATCTGCTTCTGCGATATTCAATGCGACTCTTCTGAACATATCTATTGGTTTTTCAACTGGTTTGCCGCTTATGTCACGTTTAAGGTATCTTTTTTCAAGAACCGTAATTGCATTTTTAGTAAGATCCGGTGTTTGAGACAGAGCCTTTTCGATCTCCTTATTGCTCATAATTCCTCCGAGATAGAAAAAAATTAATGTGTAATGTTATATGCACATTATGCCTTTGTAAAGTCGTTTATTAAGAAAAATATAAAACGTGCAGACCGCCGAGCGAGGAATGTAATGTGTTGATAGTAAAGGTTTAAATGAATTATAAAATTATGTCCTGATGTTTTAAAATGGCAAAAGTTTAAAAAATAACCGTTCTTTGTTTTGCGGAAAATTCCAGTTCTATTCAGAGTCTTAACGGTTTGCCGGATTAGTATTTTTCAGTCAGTTTTGCAAGTGAATAACTTTTAAGCATCTCGACAAGGTTGTCCTGTATGTCAGACCACATATTGTGTGCAGTGCATGAGTGAACAAGTGAACAGAAGTCTTCATCAAAAATACATTTATTCAGCGCGATATCGCCTTCTATTGCAGAGATTATGTCGTATACTGTTATTTCGGCTGGATTTTTTGCAACTTTGAAGCCGCCTTTTTTGCCTCTTTCAGATGAAAGTATTTCAGATTTGGCGAGGTTTTGGAGTATTTTCCCAAGAAAGCTGTCTGGTATTTCGCACTCTGCTGCTAGTTCCGAGCGCATAAATGTTGTTCCAAGCGGCTTGTGCGCCATGTGTATCAATGCTCTGATTGCGTAGTCGCTTGCTCTGGTAACTTTCATTGAGAATCCTCCGGTAAAAGACTAATAAGATTATTTAAGTGTAAATATAGCCTAAGAAAGATTACTATTCAACTGTAAAATTAACTTTCAGAAGTGTTTGGCTTGGTTTGCCCTCTTGAAGAGGGGTGCAGCATAAAAAATAAAATAATTTAAAGAAAGTACTTGACAATTGTGGGTAAAAAAATTAATAATTTCAGCCTGTTTTGCAGGGGTATAGCCAAATTGGCAAGGCAGCTGGTTTTGGTCCAGTGTACTGCAGGTTCGAGTCCTGCTACCCCTGCCATTTTTTTTATCCAAATATAGTCTGCCCGATTTCGGCAGGGTCATACAAAATGCGAAAACTTCCTAAAATTGAAACACTTGTAGTTAAGGTCGGAAGCAATATCCTCACTCATCACGAGCGTGGTGTAAATCTTGAGTTTCTTTCCGGTCTGGTTCGCATCCTCTGTAATTTCAAAAAGAATATTCCGAACATTGTTGTTGTGTCTTCCGGTGCTGTGGGGGCAGGGTTTAAGCTGCTCGGTTTTAGCGAACGTCCGCAGAACATCACTGATAAACAGGCCTGTGCTGCTGTCGGACAGGCGAGATTGATATGGGAATACGACAGAGAGTTTGAAAAATATGGCGTGACATCGGCGCAGATACTTATCACAAAGGATGACCTTTCAAACAGAAGGCGTTACCTGAATGCTAGATACACATTGCGGCGGCTGCTTGAGCTGGGGGTTGTGCCTGTTATAAATGAAAATGATTCAGTTGTTATAGAAGAGCTTCGTCAGATAGAAAACTTCACAGACAATGACAACCTTTCTGCTTTGGTTAGCGGACTTATAGGGGCAGACATGCTTCTTATATTGTCTGATGTTGATGGGCTTTTTGATAAAGATCCTTTTAAGAATAAAGATGCAAAACGCATTGAAGAAGTGAAATATATCAACGAGGAACTTCTGAACGTAGCGGGGGATTCCGTTTCCGGAGTTGGTACCGGAGGTATGAAGTCCAAGCTGGAAGCCGCAGGAAAGGCGCTTGACGCAGGATGTCATGTAGGCATTATAAACGGCATGAACCTTTTTAATGTTGAGGCGTTTCTGAATGGTGAGGATGTCGGGACATTTTTTAACCACATAGAAGACCCTCTGACCAGACGCAAGCACTGGATAGCTTACGCAGCAGGAGCAAGCGGAGAGCTGCATGTTGATAACGGAGCTGTTAACGCACTGGTGAATAAAAAAACCTCTCTTCTGCCCAGCGGAGTGACGAAAGTTACCGGGCATTTCGGCATGGGGGATGTTGTCGCGGTTATCGGTCCTGACGGAAAAGAAGTCGCCAGAGGCAAAGTCCGCTATGCATCCGAAGATGCTGACCTGATAAAAGGTAAAAAATCTTCTGACATATCTTCTATTTTAGGGTATAAGTTTACTGATGAGATAATTCACAGGGATGACCTTGTTGTAACAACGAACAACGGAGCTTGATGATATGCTTGAAAATATGTTCAGAGAAGCAAAAAAAGCCTCATATGTTCTTATGAACGTCAATACTGACGTGAAAGACAGCGCCCTCTCTGCCATAGCAGAAAAGCTTGAAGCTAATAGGGTTAAAATAAAAAATGAAAACCTGAAAGACCTCGATTATGCCAGAGAGACAGGCTTGTCTGATGCTTTGATAGACAGACTGACCCTCGATGATAAGCGTATAGACGGAATGATTCAGGCTGTTAAAGATATACGTTCTCAAGTTGACCCTGTGGGAAAAGTTGTTGACGGTTATAAAAGACCCAACGGACTTTACATTACGAAAGTTAAAGTGCCTCTGGGGGTTGTGGGTATCATATTTGAGTCCAGACCGAATGTAACAATAGATGCCGCTGCCCTTTGCCTTAAATCAGGGAATGTTGCAATACTGAGGGGCGGTAAAGAAGCTGTCCATTCAAACACATACCTCGGCAGGCTCATGAAAGAGGCTGTGGCCGAAGCCGGACTTCCTAAGGCATGTGTAAACATCATAGAGGATACTGACAGAGGGCTTGTGATGGAAATGCTGAAAGCGAAAGGCAGTATTGACATTATGATTCCCAGAGGGGGTAAAGCCCTGATTGAGTTTTGTACTGAGCATTCTCTTATACCTCTTGTTAAGCATGACGACGGCATATGTCACGTATACATAGATAAGTTTGCAGATATAGAGATGGCTGTGTCCATCGCTGTTAATGCTAAATGCCAGCGTGTCGGTGTCTGTAATACCATGGAGACACTTCTTGTGCATGAGGCTGTGGCTGAAACTGTCCTTAAGAGGCTTGAAAAGGCTTACGGCGAGCATAATGTAGAGCTTCGAGGGTGTGAACACACTGCGGAGCTTATAAGCTGTAAGAAAGCCGCAGAAGAGGACTGGAGCACAGAGTATCTGGATTACATCCTCTCTGTAAAAGTTGTTTCTTCCATTGATGAAGCGATTGAACACATAAATAAATACGGATCTATGCATTCTGAGAGCATAGTGACCGAAAACTATACAAACAGTGAGATGTTTCTTAATATGGTGGATGCAGCGGCGGTTTATGTTAATGCGTCAACCAGATGGACTGACGGCGGAGAGTTTGGTATGGGGGCGGAGATAGGCATCAGCACCCAGAAACTTCATTGTCGCGGACCAATGGGAGCAGATGATCTGACTACAACAAAATATAGAATATACGGTCAGGGGCAGATAAAGTAACGTGAAAATAGGCTTATTCGGCGGTACTTTCAACCCCATTCATATAGGACATCTTGCTCTGGCTGAGAATGTTACAGCAAGCCTTGGGCTGGACATGATGTTTCTCATTCCGTCTAAAATACCACCTCATAAATCCGGCAGCGGTATTATCGATCCTGTGAAACGGCTGAAAATGGTGGAACTTGTTGCGGAAGGGCTTGGCGAAAAGTTTAAAGTTTCAGATTACGAAATTGCGGCGGACGGTGTTTCCTATACATTGAAAACCCTTAAACATTTCAGAAGACTGTACCCGGACGATGAAATATTTTTTGCTTGCGGTACAGATATTTTTGCCTCTATACATAAGTGGCATGCTTATGAAGAGCTTTTTAAATATGCTAACTTTGTTGTTGTGAGCCGTTCTATGGTTTCTTTTGGAAAAATGCTTGAAGCTATCCCTGAAAGGCTGCATGATATAGTGATAAGAGAAGAACAGTTTGCCGGAGAGAAATCCGGTAGGGTTATACTTCACGAGATGCCTCCCGTTGACGTATCCAGTACGGATATCAGGGAAGTTCTGGAAGCGAGCTACAGAAAGGCGAATCTGCCGGATGTAGTTTATGAGTACATATCAGAAAAAGGATTATACAGGGGAGATGAATGAAAGACCGCACCACGCTGGATTTAATACTTAAAGAGCTTGTTGAGCGTAAAACCGAGGATATCACAGCGCATTATGTAGCACCGGTAAGCAGTGTTGCAGATTATATCGTAATAGGAACAGCAACATCCGAACCGCATGCAAATGCTATTGCTGACTACCTGCTGGAAAATCTTAAAGCAAAGAAGATTAAACCTTTTGCTGTGGAAGGACAGGGCAGTTCACGCTGGATATGTCTCGACTTTGGTGAGGTTATGGTTCATCTTATGTGCAAACAGGAAAGAGAATACTACAACCTAGAGGCTATATGGGGCGGATGCGAGAAGATGGCGATACCGGAATAGTAACTGTCAGGCAGGAGATTGCTGATTATATCAAAAATAATCCTGCCACAGCTAAGGATATCTCCAAAGCTGTCAGTCAGCAGGAGAAAGATGTCTATTTTCATCTGGAACACATAGCGAAAAGCTATGGCGGTACTTTCAGGGTTATTCTGCCGGAGTGCAGAAAGTGCGGGTTTGTCTTCAGCAAAAAGATCGGTAAACCCTCTAAATGCCCTGAATGCGACTCAACATGGATCACAGATCCTGAATATTATTTAAAGTAGAGCATGTTAAATATAGTTTTATACGAACCCGAGATCCCGCAGAATACAGGGAACATCGGGCGTTTTTGCGTGGGGACAGAGAGCAGACTTATTCTTGTGGGGAAACTTGGTTTTTCTCTCGATGATAAACACGTTAAGCGTGCCGGACTTGATTACTGGCAGAATGTTAACTTGATGCAGCTTCCTAGTCTTGAAGCTTTTTACGAAGAATTCCCCAATGATAAACATCCTTATGCATTTCTGTCAAAATTCGCTTCCAGAGTTTATACAGAGATACCGCACGAAAACGATAATTTAATGCTGATATTCGGCAGGGAGACGTCCGGTCTGCCGGAGAGTGTGGAAAAAGATCATCCGGACAGTTTATTCAGAATACCTGCTACTGGAAAAGTACGCAGTTTTAACCTTTCCAATTCTGTGGCGCTGGTGGGGTTCGACATAATCCGCAGAAGGGGTTTTCCCGGGCTGGATGCAGAATGGAAAGGGGAAAGTACAGGTGAAATATATGCTTAGTATCGGGCAGATTGATTATGCCAACGTTTATCCTATTTTCTTCGAGCTTGCAAAGCAAAACAGATATAACCTTATCAAAGGTGTTCCGTCTTATTTAAATACTGCGATCAGGGAAGGCGGTATCGATGCCGGCTTTTGCAGCAGTATAGAATATGCGAGAAACCCTGAGAAATATTATGTCATTCCGAATATTTCCATAAGCTGCATTAATGTTGTCAAAAGCGTGATGTTCTTTGCAGATAAGCCAATAGAAGAATTTGACGGTGAAGGGGTCTACCTCACTGGCGAATCCGGCACATCAGTAATACTGTTTGAAATTCTTATGCGCGAAAAATATAAAATCAGCCCGCAGTTTACGAAAGAGAATGAAAAAGCCCCAGGGGTTGTGCTGATAGGTGACAAGGCACTTTTTAATACATATAACGGAAAATATAAGTATGCGTATGACCTCTGTTCACTCTGGAACGAATTCACCGGGCTGCCGTTTGTTTTTGCTCTCTGGATAGTGCGTAAAGAGACCGTACATGAGAGGTACGCAGAAGTGGCAGAGTTTGCACAGGAGCTTGAAGTTATTAAGACTGACAGTAAAAAGAATCTTGCCGCGCTCCTTGATCACTACACATTTAAAGGGCTCACATCTTATCAGATCATAGACTATTGGGAGACGATAAAATATGATCTGTCTGAAAACCATATAAGAGGTCTTCTGAAGTATTATAGTTATGCTGTTAAAATAGGCAGGCTGAAGAAGGTTCCCGCTCTGGAATTTTTTGTTTAATCGATCATTAATAGTTTTTCTATTGTTTATTCCGAAAAAAAAGAGAGGCACAGTACGTACCTCCTCGCTGAGGAGGGGGTACATAAGGTGCCCCAATATTTTAGATTAGGTTCAATCTCTGTTTAAAAGAAGTTGTACGCCTTTTCTCCATGTTGATTAAGGTCTGTCCCTTCTGTTTCCTCTTCAGGAGTAATCCTTATGCCTATTGTGGCTTTTATCGCAAATGCTATTATCAGCGTCATGATGAAAGAGTAACCTCCACATGCAAGCGCATCTATTATCTGAATAAGTACCTGACCAGCATTGCCGGCAATGAGTCCTTCTGCTCCTACGGTTGCAAAAACGCCTGTAGCTATAGCACCGAAGAGACCGCCGAGACCGTGGATGCCGAAAACGTCAAGAGAATCGTCAAGTTTAAACTTGAATTTGAGAGTGATGCCCCAGTAGCATAATGCCCCTGTGAGACCACCTATGATAATCGCTGCCCAGGGCTCTACAAATCCCGCAGCGGGGGTTATCCCCACAAGACCTGCAACTATCCCTGAAGCCACTCCGAGTGCGCTCGGTTTGCTCACTGCCATTTCAATAATCATCCAGACGAAACCGGCTGCCGCAGCAGCTATCATGGTGTTTACGAATGCCAGAGAAGCTATCTTGTCCGCTGCAAGTGCAGACCCTGAGTTGAATCCAAACCATCCAAACCACAGCAGTCCTGCACCTATGACAGTATAAGTTACATTGTGAGGTATTATTTTTGCATGCATAAAGTCTTTTCTGTTGCCGAGAACCAGCGCTATTGCAAGTGCGGCCATACCGGAAGAGAAGTGGACGACAGTTCCGCCTGCGAAGTCAAGTGCTCCGAGTTTACCAAGCCAGCCCCCGCCCCAAACCCAGTAAGCAATTGGTGAGTAGACTAGTATTATCCAAAGCGGCATGAAGAGCAGCCATGCGCTGAATTTCATACGTTCTACAATAGCACCGCTTATGAGGGCGACTGTGATTATTGCAAACATGCCCTGAAATATGGCAAAAGTTCCTAAAGGTATGGTGCCGGACATGGCGTCCATAAAATCACTGCCAAACATAAAATATTTCATACTCCCCATAAAGAGAGAATCAGATTCACCAAAAGCGATTGTAAAGCCTATCACTGCCCATGTCACTCCTGCAACGCAGAGTGCCGAAAAGCTGTAGAGTAAAGTGGAAAGTGCGCTTTTAGACCTGACCATACCGCCGTAAAAGAGAGCCAGCCCCGGCAGCATCAGCATTACGAATGCAGAAGATACTAATACCCATGCTGTGTCGCCTGTGTTTAGTCCATCTGCGAAAGCTGTCGATGCTGACATCGTTATCAAAAGCACTATCAAAAGTCTTATCATAGAGTCACCCCGTAATTCGATTTCGTAACAGTTATATGCAAAGAGTATGCCAAAACATATGTAAAGAATTAAAAGGCTTTCAGAACTTTTCATTTCATTAGTGGTCAAATAAAAGTCATCTGGTGCCTAATAATTAATCACGGTGTGAGCCTGACTGGATAATTCGGAATTGATGTTGTATTGAATGTGCATATATGGTAATTAGTTTTGTTAAATTAGAATGAGTAGTCTGGTGGTTTAAGTTGGAAAAAATATCTTATGTGATACCAGTTTTTGATGAAGAAGATAATATTGTAAAACTTTTTGAGGAAATTACTGCCGTATCTAAAATTGTTGGCAAAGAGTATGAAATAATTTTCGTGGATGACTGTAGCAGAGACAACAGTCTTAATGTGATAAAAGACCTTGCGTCAAAGATGGACGCTGTAAAATATGTTGCTTTTGAAAATAATACAGGACAATCCGCTGCAATGTATGCCGGGTTTCAGTATGCTTCAGGGGATGTTGTAATCACTATGGATGCTGACCTTCAGAATGACCCTGCCGATATTCCCGAGATGCTGAAGTTTTACGGCGAATATGATATGGTCATCGGATGGAGATACAACCGGAAAGACACTCTGGCGAAGAAAATCGCCAGCAGGTTCGGAAACAAGATCAGAAACAGTATAATCAAAGACAATGTCCATGACACAGGGTGTTCGCTGAAAATTATGCGGTCTTCTATGCTTAAAAAGATCAAGATATATAAAGGTCTTCACAGATTTCTGCCTGCTATGATGCAGATGGAAGGGGCAATGGTGAAAGAGGTTAAGGTGAACCACAGACCCCGAATTCATGGGGTGTCGAAATATACTAATATGAAGAGGGCAAAAGAAGCTCTCTACGATCTTATATCTGTAAGGTGGATGCAGAAAAGATATCTGAAAATAGAAGTCAGAGAAACCAATGTCGCCCGCTGAACTAGCTCTGGTCGTATTTGGCTTTATTGGGCAGGTACTTTTCTTTATGCGTTTTATCCTTCAGTGGTTGTTCACTGAGAGGTATAAAAAAAGCGCTGTACCGGTATCATTTTGGTATTTCAGCCTCATTGGGAGCTTTATGCTTCTGACCTATGCGATATTAATCAAAGATCCAATATATATTCTGGGGCAGTCTACCGGGGCTGTTATATATCTTCGGAACCTATTTCTGATATATAAAGAGAAAGGTGTTAAGGATAAATATTTTTCATTTAAAATAACGCTTATACTCTTTGCTTATTTCGGCATGGTTGCTGTTGCTGCTGTTTTCTATCCTGAAGTGCACAGACAGCAGAAAGTGTCATATACCGGAATTATTTTTGCAATAGGCATCGTTGCGCAGTCAATGTTTTTTCTGCGGTTTTTAGTTCAGTGGATATATTCTGAAAGACTCAAAAAGAGTGCATTCCCTGTTACTTTCTGGTACTTCAGCATGGTTGGGAGCTCTCTGCTGTTAATTTATTCTGTTCTTGTCCATGATCCTGTTTTTATTGCCGGGCAGAGTGTTGGACTTCTTATCTATTTCAGAAATCTATATTTTATCAGGCTTGAAAAGAGAGGGGTAAATGTTTGACGAGAAAAGGTTTAATCTGTTCCTGTTTCTATTCTTTATAGCACTGATGATCCCTGCTTACTGGAACCCTTTGTTTGAAACAACGGGAGCAAGGTACGGCGAGATATCCAGAGAGATGCTGGCGAGTGGAAACTATATGGAACCCTTTTATAACGGTATCAAACACTTTCATAAACCACCTTTTACTTACTGGATAAATGCTCTGGGGCTTGCTGTTTTCGGTGTTAACGGCTTTGGTGCACGTTTTTTTGGCGCTGTGGCGTCTATTATTATTCTCATCTATACAAGAAAGACAGCTTTTGTACTTACGGAAGACAGAGAGAAGGCTGACGCTTCTGTTCTGATACTTGCGTCTTCCATCCTTTTTATGGTTGTGAGCAGGATTGTAGCTACAGATATCTACCTTGTTATGTTTACCATAATGCTTCAGTACCACTTGTTTTCGCACATATATATAAAGCAGAGGACGTCTCATGCGTTGTTGATTGGTCTTTATGCCGGGCTTGGTTTTATGACTAAAGGTCCTGTTATATTTCTTTTTACTCTGCTGCCGTTTTTTATTGCGAAGATATTCGACAGGAAGCACCGTGGGGTATTTTCTTTAAAGCAGATATTTGTGATACTGGCTGTTTTCGCTGTTGTGGCACTTCCCTGGTATGGTTATGTGGTTAGCATAAATGATGGTCTGCTTGAATACTTCTTATATGACCAGACAGTTGAACGTGTTGCTACTGACAGATTTAACAGATCGAAAGAGTTCTATTTCTTTTTTATGATATTTTTTGGAACTTTTGTTCCGTGGGCTTTTTTTATGCTTCGGAACTACAGAAGAACAGGCGAGCTTAAAACAGGCTGGGTGCTTTACCTATATATATTGGTTCCGTTTATCGTTTTTCAGATATCAACAAGCAAGCTCGGAACTTACCTTCTCCCTTTTTATCCTGTTGCTGCTGTTATAGCTGCTTTGAATACAGACTCAAGGTTGCTGAGGATGTTTTCTTTCGTGCTGCTTATGCTCGCATCTCTGGCGCTTGCAGTTATTCCGTTTATTGTGGATTATGTTCAGCCGTACTGGTATATATGTATTCCGGTCGGCATATTTTTTGTCCTTCTGACTTTATATACTTATAAAACGTATTACAAAAAACACTTTGTTGCATCCTTTGCTTTTATAATTATAGCGATCACATTTAGTGTTTACTGTGTTATCCCCTTGATAGGTCCTCATATGAAGGGGTACAGACTTATTACGCAGGATATAAAGAATTTTGACCCTGAAGGTAAATATCAGGTGTTGTTATATAAAACATTTGCACCATCCGTATCTTTTTATATGAACGAGCTTGTGCCTATGGCTTTAAGCAGAACCCGCGAGACACAGTTCCAAAAGAAGGAAGATTATGCAGATGTTTATATCGATAATATAGATGAGCTGCAGGAATATTTAAAAAAACATCAAGAAGTTATTCTGGTTACACGTAAAAAATTCTTGTATAGGAATTTTATGGATGTGACGGGGTATAAGTGCAGTATCATTGATGTGCTTGGCACTAAAAAGTATATTTCATTCTGTCAATCACCGTCAATTTATAAACAACCTTAAAGTATTTATATTAAAAATATAATCAAACTAAACAATGTTAAATACTGTTTGACATTTATTTATCCTATTGGTAGATTTTTAAGATTATAAGCAAGGTACACGGAGTTTACATATGATCTGGAATGAGCACTATGAGACACTTCCACGAGAATATCTGGAAGAGCTTCAGCTAAGAAGGCTGAGGCAGCTTCTGAATAATGTCTACGCCAGAGTAGAATTTTACCGAAATAAAATGGACGAGGCCGGGGTTAAACCGGATGATATTAAGTCTCTGGCGGACATGAGCAGGCTCCCTTTTACTTATAAACAGGATATGAGAGACAACTATCCTTTCGGGCTTTTTGCTGTTCCTCAGGAACAGATTGTCAGGCTGCATGCTTCCAGCGGAACAACAGGGAAACCTACTGTTGTGGGCTACACCCGCAGAGACATAGATACATGGACAGAGATCATGGCGAGAACATTCTCTGCTGCCGGTGTCGGCGCAGGTGACATACTTCAGAACGCATACGGTTACGGGCTTTTTACCGGTGGGCTTGGTGCTCACTACGGTGCGGAAAAGATCGGAGCGTCTGTTATTCCGATATCCGGTGGTAATTCGAAAAAACAGCTTATGCTTATGAAAGATTTCGGCTCCACTGCGTTTTCATGCACACCCAGCTATGCCCTTTCTCTTTATGAAACAGCTGTAGAAGAGGGGATTGACCCCAGAAAAGACCTGAAACTCAAAGCGGGCATATTCGGTGCAGAACCGTGGACAAATGCCATGAGGCAGGAGATAGAAGATAAGTGGGGGATAGATGCCCTTGACATATATGGACTCAGCGAAATCATCGGACCAGGGGTTGCGTTTGAGTGTGTCGAAGAGAAACGCGGGATGCACATCAACGAAGATCATTTCATCGTTGAGACAATTAATCCTGAAACAGGCGAGGTTCTCCCCAATGGCGAAGAGGGCGAGCTTGTTTTCACGACTATAACCAAAGAGGCAATACCTCTTATCAGATACCGCACAAGAGACGTAACAAGCCTTATTACTGAGCCCTGCAAATGTGGACGCTCTTTCGTCCGTATGAACAAAGTTATGGGCAGAAGCGACGACATGCTCATCATCAGAGGGGTTAATGTTTATCCGTCTCAGGTGGAAAATATACTCGTACAGCGTGCAGAACTTTCACCGTATTACCTTCTTATTATAGACAGAGAAGGAAATATGGATACACTTGAAGTACAGGTAGAGCTTGCCGAAGGTCAGTTTATGGACAGAGTACGCAGGCTTCAGGATCTGGCAAAAGGGATAGAGAAAGATATCAAAAGTATGATAGGTGTTACCTGTAAAGTCAGGATAGTTGAACATAAAACTATCGCCAGAAGCGAAGGGAAAGCTCAAAGAGTAAAAGATAATCGTAAAATATAGAGAGGTAGCAAAATGAAACTTCAGCAGATTTCTGTTTTTATCGAAAATCAGTCAGGACGTCTCCATGAAGTAACCAGAATTCTTGGTGAAAATGGTATAAATATCAGGGCTCTCTCTCTGGCGGATACGTCTGATTTCGGTATCCTCAGGCTCATTGTTAACGACCCTGCAAAAGCATATGACCTTTTGAAGGGGAGCGATTTTACAGTCGGACGCACAGAGGTTCTTGCTGTGGTGGTGAGTGACCACCCCGGCGGTCTTGCTCAGATACTCGGCTGTCTGGATAAAAACAGTATAAATGTAGAATATATGTATGCTTTTGTTGACCATCTTGCTAAAGAGCGTGCTATTATGATATTCCGCTTTGATGACACTGACATGGCTGCGGAAAAACTTGCAGAAGACGGCTTCAGCTTTGTGAAACAGGTTGACATCGCAGGTCTTTAGACATCTACATACACTAAGTTTTTTACTTAAATTATTACTAAGGTTTTCGGAACCGGGAAGGTTTGATAAATAATGCAGTTTCTATATTCAGGGCTGACCAGCGGAAGTATATACGGGCTGGTTGCTCTGGGTTTTAACATAATCTACAACACCACCGGAATTATAAATTTCGCTCAGGGCGAGTTTGTGATGATCGGCGGAATGCTTATCTATACTTTTTTTGTTATGTACGGACTACCTTTCCCGATAGCCTTTTTCGGCGCTGTTGCCTGTGCGTTTTTGATTGGGATAGTATTTGAACGTTTTTTTATCCGTCTGACAAAGATAAAGAATGAGCTGAATCTTATAACAGTGACGATTGCGGCGTCTATAATACTTCGTGATGTCGCCATGCACCTCTGGGGGCGTGACAGCCTCCCTGTTAAAGAATTTATACCTGTTTTTAATATCGATATGCCGGGCGGGGTTATCTCCAGCCAGAGCATTCTTGTTGTCGCCGTGTCGCTTATGGTTGCGCTCGGACTTAACATCTTTCTTAAAAAATCAAGATATGGGAAGGCTATGCGGGCGAGTTTCGACGACCCTGTCGCTGCTGAAACCTGCGGGATAAAAGTAAGCAATATTCGCGTGATGTCATTTGCTGTTGCTGCTCTGCTTGGTGCTGTGGCAGGAGTGATTATCGCACCTATAATGTTTGTGACCTATGATGACGGTATCATGACAGGGCTCAAGGGCTTTTCTGCTGCTATTCTCGGTGGGCTCGGTAATTTTGGTGCGGCTATAGCCGGCGGTCTTTTGCTTGGTATATTTGAAAGCTTTTCAGCAAGTATAATTCCTTCCGGGCTGAAGGATGCAGTGGCGTTTCTTGTCATACTCGTAATACTCTTTGTGAAGCCTGACGGTCTTTTCGGAAGGAAGAAGGTGCATAGGGTATGAGAAAGCTTAATCCTACACTGTTTGTCTTATGTGCCGCTGCTCTTATAGGTATTGGTTTTGGCGTGGACAATGAATACTATCTCGGTGTTGCGACACTGATGATGATAAATGCTCTGAATACTGCCGCATTCAATGTGCTGCTTGGCTACGGAGGGGTTATCTCCATGGGGCAGGCGGCTTTTTATGGTATCGGTGCTTATGTTGCCGCCGTATTGTCGGTTAACTATGGTGTACCTCCGGCTGTGACACTGCTTATTGCTCCTGCAATGGCTTTTGTTGTTGCATGGATTGTGGGCTATCCGGTCTTAAAACTGCATGGACACTATCTCGCTATGGCAACTCTCGGCTTTGGTATGATTGTTTATATTTTTATGAATGAATTCAGCGGAATTACCGGTGGTCCGTCAGGTTTTATGGGGATCGGAAACCTGAGCTTTCTCGGGTTTGAGCTTGCAACAGAGAAGTCATTTTATATTTTCATGAGCACCTTTTTCCTTATCTGTGTTCTGCTGTATGAGGTGTTTGATAAATCCTTTCTGCATTATAAACTTAAATTCATCAAAAATTCTGAGAGTGCCTGCCGAAGCTATGGTATAAATGTAACCAGGACAAAACTAATGGTTTTTGCATCGGTTGCCGCCATAACAGCTTTGAACGGAGTTTTATATACATATTACACACACTTTATCAGCCCCGTTTCATTCAGTTTTAAATATTCTATAAGCCTTGTGTGCATGGCAACTGTCGGCGGACTGGGTTATATTTCAGGCGGTATAGTAGGTGCGGTGTTCCTCGGTTTCATACCGGAGGTTTTTGCAACTTTTGAAGACTTTGAAATGATAATCTATGGCGGTCTACTCGCTGTTGTTATTATGTTTTTCCCCGGCGGGATAGCCGGAACACTCAAAAAACTGGTACGTAAAAATGCTCAAAATAAATAATATAGGCGTAAGCTTCGGCGGCGTTCGTGCGCTTAATGAAGTAAGCTTTCAAACCCCTGAAATAGGTGTTACGGCTCTGATAGGGCCGAATGGAGCAGGGAAAACAACACTTTTTAATGTCATCACCGGTTTTGTCCCTCCAACTGACGGGCAAGTTAGTTTTGATGGTAAAGATATAACCGGATGCGAACCGGAATGCGTGTTCCCTCTGGGGATATCAAGAACATTTCAGAATCTGAACATTATACCGGAACTCACTCTCAGGCAGAACATGTATCTAGGTTTTATAGGTAAGGAGAATCCGTCTGCGCTGAAAAGTATGCTCGGCATAAACAGGGGCTACTGGAAGAAGGCTGAGAGGCTCATAGACGAATATATGGAATTCGTAAATGTCACAGAATATGCCTCGATGACACCGGATAGCATACCTTATGGCGTGCTTAAG
This sequence comes from Denitrovibrio acetiphilus DSM 12809, assembly GCF_000025725.1. Lineage (GTDB taxonomy): Bacteria > Chrysiogenota > Deferribacteres > Deferribacterales > Geovibrionaceae > Denitrovibrio > Denitrovibrio acetiphilus. The sequence goes on along the minus strand of NC_013943.1, from coordinate 1,977,860 downwards.
AATTTCGAATTGGGGAGGGCTCTGCTCTCCAGACCGAAAATGCTGCTGCTTGATGAACCCGCAGCAGGGCTGAACCTCAATGAGAAGGATAATCTCGCCGGAATGGTGCAAAAGATCGCTGGTGAGGGGATAAGCATCCTTATGGTTGAACATGATATGCAGTTTATTTCGTCATTGGCAGAATATGTTGTCTGCCTGAATTTTGGCGAAGTAATAGGCAAAGGTACATACAAAGAAGTGCGCGAGAACAAAGAAGTGCTCAGAGCGTATCTTGGTGACGAAGATATATAGAGTCATAGGGGGTAACAGCTAGTCTGTTTATCCGTGTCTGTGACGATTATTAATATATGAGGATAGAAAATGCTTGAGGTAAAATCCCTGTATGTTTCCTATGGCGGTGTTCAGGCTCTGACAAATGTGTCTGTTCACGTTAAAGAGGGGGAGTTTGTTTCCCTTATCGGGAGCAACGGAGCGGGGAAGACCACTCTTTTGAACAGCATAATGAATATCGTAGGCAGACAGAAAGGTTCTGCCTTATTTCAGGGGAAGGAAGTTTCTAAGGTATCCACTGCGGATATGGTGACAAGAGGTGTTGCTCTTGTTCCGGAGGGGCGGCGTGTCTTTTCTAATATGTCTGTAAGGGAAAATCTTGAGATGGGCGGTTTTAAACGACCGGTTTCAGAAGTTAAGGCAAAACTTGCTGAGGTTACGGAGATGTTCCCTGTTCTTGGCGACCGTGCCTCTCAGATGGCAGGGATGCTTTCCGGTGGCGAACAGCAGATGCTTGCTATCGGGCGTGCTCTTATGAGTGCACCGAAAATACTTTTGATGGACGAGCCTTCAATGGGGCTTGCACCCCTTGTGATAAAAGAGGTTTACGAAAAACTTAAGGTTCTGGCAGAGTCAGGACTTACTATACTGCTGGTTGAACAAAATGCCAGCATTGCGCTTAAATACGCCCAGAGAGGATATGTTCTGGAGAACGGACGTATCATAATGCAAGGGAAAGCTTCCGAGCTTCTCGGCGACAACGAGGTGAAAAGAGCCTATCTGGGCAAGGAGTATAAGGAAAAATGGGAGAGATAAGATACTGGCACAAAGAAGAAGAGACTATGGCTCCGGCGGAGCGTGCAGTTTTTCAGCTGGAACGCTTGCAGACTACGGTAAACAGAGCCTACCGCAATGTCGACTTCTATAGGAAAAAGTTTGATGAACTTGGACTTAAGCCGGATGTGATAGGTGAGCTTACTGATATTTCGAAACTTCCCTTCACAAATAAATCTGATCTGAGAGAAAACTACCCATATGGTATGTTTGCAGTGCCTCTGCGTGACATAGTTAGAATACATTCATCAAGCGGTACAACAGGCAAGCCGACTGTTGTGGGCTATACAAAAAACGATCTCGACAACTGGAATAATCTGGTTGCAAGGATTATGACAGCCGGCGGCGTTACAAAGGATGATATTGTACATGTATCTTTTACATATGGACTTTTTACAGGGGGCTTCGGTCTGCACTATGGTGCGGAAACGATAGGTGCTTCTGTTATACCTGTTTCAAGCGGAAATACACAACGTCAGATAACTATTATGCATGACTACAAAAGCACGACGCTTATTGCCACACCTTCATATGCACTGCACATAGCGGAGACTATGGAGAAGATGGGACTTAAGAAAGAAGACCTCAGTCTGAAATATGCTCTTTTAGGTTCCGAACCGTGGGGGGATATGATCAGAGCAGAAGTGGAAGATAAACTTGGAGTTTCCGCCACTGATAACTACGGTTTGTCAGAGCTTATGGGACCTGGGATTGCCGGAGAATGCTTATGTAAAAGCGGACTACACATCAATGAAGATTTCTTTTATCCCGAGATAATAGATCCTATAACACTGAAACCACTGCCGGAAGGTGAGTGGGGCGAGCTTGTTCTGACTACTTTGAAGAGAGAGGGAATGCCCCTTTTAAGATACAGAACCAGAGATGTCACAAGACTTTACCGTGATGATTGTCCATGCGGCAGAACTCTTATAAAAATGGAAAAACCTCAGGGGCGTACAGACGACATGCTGATTATTAATGGTGTGAATGTCTTCCCGTCACAGGTTGAAGAGGCTCTGAATAATGTCAAAGGAGTTTCTCCCCACTATATGATCTTTGTGCGCAAAAAAGGTGCTCTTGATGCCATGGAGATTAAAGTAGAGGTTACAGAGGACATCTTCTTTGATGAGATGAAAAAACAGCGTACACTTGTAGAAGAGCTGACGGTTCAGTTTCAGAAGATACTTTCTATAAAACCTAAAGTGACCCTTGTCACATCTCATACTCTGGACAGGTTTGAAGGGAAGGCAAAACGAGTGGTTGATGAAAGAAACATCGGATAGAGTTACAAACTTTTTCTACGAGCTGGGTATTCTGCAAGTGATGAAAAGATCCGGTCAGGATTATCTGGGGAGCGGTACACAGTCCATAGCAGATCACTCTTTCAGAGTTGCTATGATGGGCTATACCCTTGCTAAAATTGTCGGCTGCGATGCGGACAAAGTGCTTAAAATGTGTATGTTTCACGATCTGGAGGAGTCACGCACAGGAGACCTGAACTATTTACAGCAGGCGTATGTGTGCTCGGATGATGAAAAAGCTCTGAAACATTCAATGGCTGGGCTCCCTATAGAAAAGGATGTGCTGGAGACCATAGATGAATATTCCGCTCAGGAAACCACAGAGGCTGTTGTGGCGAAGGATGCGGATGTGCTGGAATTGCTGTTTTTCCTGAAAGAACAAAAGGATAAAGGCAACCAACAGGCTGACAACTGGATACGCACTGCTGTCAAACGGCTTAAGACAGAGGTGGCTGTTTCTATCTTTCAGTCTGCCAGCGAAAAAATGTATTACGAATGGTGGTACAATACCGATGACGAAAGCTGGAAACGAGGGAATAAAGACTGGTAGAGGGCAGATGCCCAACCCGCTGGATACAATTAATAAATCTCTCCGTCTGATCTTTTTCAGTGAGAAAGCTCTGATGTCGCTTATGCTTGACCGTCGTCATACGTTTAATATCTTTTTTATGTACGGCATCAGCCTGGTAATCCCTTTCAGGGGGCTGGAAGGCGCTATTCAGCCTGAGAATTTTGGTCAGATGGTGGAAGGTGTTATGCTGACCTTCATCTTTATAGGGCTGATATTTCTTTATCTGCCGAAAAAGACTGGTGTTTTTATGGCTACAACACGTGTTATTTTAAGCTTTGAAGCTATGTCGGTTTTTCTCCCGGTGACATTTTTGCTCAATCCCCAACAACTTAAATATTTTCATCCTGCGTTCCTCGCATGGTACCTCAGCCTTTCAGTATTCGCAGTCAGCAAGATCAAAGGTTACGGGTATGTACTCTCGACTATAGTGGTCTTTGCTTCTTTTATTGCTACAGTCCTGTTTCCTGCTTTTTTTGTTTAAATCACTTGCTTATTAAAATATAATCAGATATAAGATTAAGCTCATTATTTAATATTAATCTATGGAGATTTGAATGATTACGTCACGTAACTAACAGCGATCTTGAATCATAAATACACCCCCCTCTCGTTTCGTTTATTTTTCAGATTGCTATCCGGCATTTTAGTCTAATAACAATTTTATATTATTTATCAGGTATTTTAAAATGGAAGAGAATTCTAACGCAATTATCAATGCCAATAGCGGCAGCGTTAAAGAGATGGTATCCATAGCTTTGCCTATGGTGGTTTCCAGTGCTTGCGACACTGTGATGATGTTTACTGACAGGCTTTTTCTGTCTAAACTCGGCAGTGAGTATATGAGCGCTGCTATGGGGGGCGGTCTTGCCGCTTTCATGCTGATGTCATTTTTTGTGGGACTGATAGGATATTCAACTGCTGTGACAGCGCAGTATTTTGGTTCCGGGCAGCGTAAGAAGTTTGCCAAAGTGACGTTTCAGGCGACATTGATATCTATTTTTGCTTACCCCTTTCTGCTCTTAGCACTGCCATTTGTTATTTGGCTTTTCACGATTTCAGGTTTATCTGAACCGCAGCTTGTGCACCAGATCCCTTATTTCAGGATTCTGATATTAGGCTCACTGATAGGGCTTCTGAGAGCTGTTTTTTCAGGTTTTTTCAGTGGTATAGGGGTGACAAGGGTTGTCATGGCTGCTTCGCTTGCGGCTATGGTGTGCAATATTATTTTCAGCTATGTGCTTATATTCGGTAAGTTCGGATTTCCTGCAATGGGAATCGTTGGTGCTGGAATAGGTTCCATAGCAGGGACAGTTGTCTCTGTTTTGATATCGTTTGCAGTTTATCTTAGATACTTAAAACAGGAAAAGATAAAATTTTCCTATGTTCTGCACTACGACAGAGAGATATTCATGCGGGTTGTGAAATATGGTTTTCCTGCCGGGCTTGAACTGTTTCTGAATATGTGTGCATTTACTCTGCTTGTGATGTTGTTTCAGGTGGTTAGTTTGGAGAGTGCTTCTGCTGTGACTATTGTTTTTAACTGGGACAATGTCGCTTTTATCCCGCTTATCGGTCTGGAGATAGGTGTTACAAGCCTTTTCGGCAGATATATCGGAGCGGGGAGAGAGGATATTGCCAATAAATCACTTTTGTCAGGTCTGAAAACCGGCACGCTCTTTTCTGTTGTTATCGCAATGTTTTTTGTGGTAATCCCAGGACCGCTGATTGACATATTTGCGCCTGCCGAGTATGACCCTATGTTTGAAGTTGTGCGGGAACAGGCGGTTTTCATGCTTCGTACTGCATCCATCTATGTTGCTGTTAATTCAATAATAATGGTTTATGGCGGTGCTTTGCGTGGTGCAGGAGACACTTATATGGCGATGATCATCACTGTTGCTATTATGTGGATGCTGGTTGCATTGACTTATATAGTGCTTTATGTGCTGGATATGTCAATCATCAGCGGCTGGATAACGTTAATCACAGTGTTTTTCTTTATGCCGTTGGTTCTCTATGCTAGGTATAGGTCGGGTGCATGGAAGAAATTCACAACTGTATAGTGCTTGTCGTGCAGTAATCCTGACAGCGTGGTGCTCGGTTCCGAATACTTTATTCCACTGACAGTCTTTCTGTTGAACACAATGTTCTTGCCCGTAATTTCGAAGCAGATGCCCCAGGCAGAACCTATGTGCATGATATAACGTATATTCGTACCTTTGAAGGGCTGGTCTTTTAGTAAGCAGTGGTTTCTTTCGAATGTTTTTAAGGGATCATAGTATTACAGGCAGCATGAGCCGTAAGGGCAGCTGCTGTGATAATGCTGTCTGCGAGAACTTATTCGGCACATTAAAAACGAATGTGTTACAGGAAATGTCTATAAAAGCAGACAGGATGCCGTTGATCCCTCCTGATTTTATTGGGCATCTAGATAAACCAAACTAAACTATGTAAGAGGAGTGAGTTTGATGTCGAAATCTAGAAAAGTCTACGACCGTGAATTTAAGCTTAATGCAGTACGCCTAATTCAGGCAGAAGAGGCAACAATCAAGGAGATCGCCGAAGATCTGGGAATAAATTATTACACCTTTCGTCCAGCATTTTTAATATTTGTTCTATAACACCTCTTGCGGATTCAGGGAGTTGTTCCACATGTTTGCTATAAAAAGCTGTTAGTTCTTCTTTATTAAAAATAACATTGGTATGTTTGGACTCAGTTTGTTCCCCTTTTATAATGTGCTTGCCTGTCCACATAGTCGAAAGTTCTGAGAGAGGGATTTCTATCAGTTTCGTATGTTTCGGCTTAATGTCTTTTTTTTGTAAGAAAACAGAGAGAGAAAGAGTATGAAACTGAATATGAACCAAGCAGGTATAGGAGGATAAGGTACGATAAGTTTCGCAAATTTTCATATCGGCATATAGACGGACAAGGCCGCCGCCGTTTTGGTAGAATACGTTACAACACAAATTCACCAAAGGAGGCAAAGGCCATGTCCGATGAGAAGATTATACACCTGAACGAAGGAGCCATAAAGGGCGAGTTACAAGAGCTTGTCCGCAACAGTGTAGAAGAAACACTTAATAACCTGCTTGAGCAAGAAGCCCAAGCTTTGACAAACGCCGCTAAATATGAGCGCACAGAGAACCGTAAGGGTTATCGTTCAGGTCACTATGAGCGGAATCTTTTTACAAGCTCATGGGATGTTAAGCTGAAAGTTCCCAAGCTTAAAGGAGTAACTTTCGAAACAGCCATTATTGAACGCTACCGCCGCCGTGAGAGCTCAGTAGAAGAAGCTCTTATAGAGATGTACCTTGCCGGCGTATCAGTTCGCCGAGTAGAGGATATAACAGAGGCGTTGTGGGGTACTAAAGTATCTCCTGGTACCATCAGTGAGCTTAACAAAAAGGTTTATGTTCACATAGATGATTGGCGTAACAGGGAGTTGAAATGTAACTATCCCTATGTTTATCTTGATGGAATTTATCTGAAGCGCAACTGGGGCGGCTCATATGAGAACGTTGTAGTGCTGGTAGCCATAGCTGTAAATGAAGAAGGCTATCGTGAAGTGATCGGCGCATCAGAGGGTATGAAAGAGGACAAAGAGAGTTGGAAGAGCTTTCTCTGTGATCTTAAAGAGAGAGGCTTGAAGGGTGTTCAGCTTTTTATAGGCGATAAGTGCTTGGGGCTTGTTGATGCAGTCAGCGAAGTCTATCCGGATGCGAAGTATCAACGCTGTACGGTTCACTTTTACAGGAATGTATTTTCTGTAACACCGAGAACCAAAGTGAGAGCTGTGGCAGCTATGCTTAAAGCTATTCATGCTCAAGAGAGCAAAGAAGCAGCCCTTGAGAAGGCACAGGCAGTTGCACAGAAACTTCGTGATATGAAGCTAAGGGAAGCCGCTAAGAAGGTTGAAGACAGCATAGAGGAGACTCTGACTTATATGACTTTCCCTTATGCTCACTGGCTTAAGATTAGGACGAATAATGTCATTGAGCGACTGAATAGAGAGATACGGCGGCGGACTCGTGTGGTAGGGACATTTCCTGACGGTAACTCAGCTTTGATGCTTGTTTGTGCCAGGTTGCGTCATGTAGCTGGAACCCAGTGGGGAACAAAACGATACATGAGTATGAAATATTTTACTGAAGCCGGAGATATAGAGATGGATTCAGTTGCTGGATAGTTAAAAGCTACCGAACGGCAAAAGGAAATTTACGAAACTATCTTGACGGTACCTAGTGGTACTGGTAATTTCATCAGGCATAGTTATATACACTAACTAATAATTCTAGATATAAAAAAAGCCCCTGAATATCAGGGGCTTGTGATGCCGAGAGAGAGACTTGAACTCTCACGCCCTTTGACAGGCACAGGATCCTTAGTCCTGCGTGTCTACCAGTTCCACCACCTCGGCTGAACAGCTATATCATTGCTGTGTGAGAGGTTATAACAATTTACCAAAAACATGTCAACTGTTAATTTGCATTAATTACTGTTAATATCTAACAACTCATACTGACAGTAAAAATGATGATGCAAAACGCTATTTATATATAGCAATTATACATGATCAGAAATATCGATAAACTGATACTGTATAGATCAGTAGTATAGCCTATAACTATCAAAAAGAGGGGAGCTGTGGTTGAGCTCCCCGTATAAGCTTGTTAGTTTTCCAGAATATTCATTCCGAAATCACGTCCCCACTGGTAAGCATCTTCAAGTTCCTGCTCTGAGGGGGTCATCTTGACCTTAAAGGCAGGAAGGGGCAGTTTCATCCGCATACTCTTCATTATGTCTTCAGATACCTTCACACCTTCGCCACTCCAGCCAAATGAACCGAAACATCCTCCAAGTCTGTTGACGACATTCAGCACAACAAAGAACGAGAATAGGTCAAGTATAGGGTGAGGGGCTTTTGCGTTTAATGTTGGTGTACCTATAAGCACTCCATGGGAGATTTCTATAGAGTCGATCATAGTCATGACGTCTGTTGTAGCACAGTCAAACTCTTCGACTTTTACTCCGACTTCCTCAATACCCTTTGTTATGGCATCTGCAAGTTTTTTAGTGTTACCGTATGCAGTGGCAAATACCAGAGTAACCTGCCTGTTCACCATATTTTTGTAATACCTTGCTGCGGATTTTTCGTAAAAATCTATATAAGACTGTATGTCTTCCGACAGGATAGGTCCGTGTGAAGGGCATACTGTGTCTATTTCTATATCAGAGATTTTCTGAAGAGCCTTGTTGATATGTTCCTTATAGGGGCGCATTATCATTGAGTAATAGAATTTAAATGCCTCTTTTGCTTCTTCTTTATTTTCAAGCTCGGTGTTCAGCAGTGTATCCCCTTTAGGGCAGTAGTGCGCACCGAGAAAGTCGCAAGGGAAGAGATATTTGTCTTCAACCAGATAAGTAAACATTGTGTCAGGCCAGTGTAGAAAAGGGGTATGGAAGAACCTAAGTGTTTTGCCGCCCAGATCTATTATGTCGTCGTCGCCGACAGCACGCCCGTTGAATTCTCTGTTTACAATATTTTCCACGAATGTTTTTGCCGTTTTTGAATATATAACTTCTATATCTGGATTAATGTCCAAAAGTGCAGGCAGAGCGCCTGAGTGATCTGGTTCGTTATGGTTGAGAATTATATAGTCAATATCCTTGATAGGCATTACCTGCTCTACACGTTGGATATATTCATCTTTAAAATTAAGTTTACACGCTTCAATAAGAGCACATTTATTTGTGCCTTTAACGAGATAGCTGTTGTATGTTGTCCCGTGCTGTGTGGGGATGACAATATCGAAAATTTCAAGTTCGGGGTCTTTGACACCAACCCAATAGATGTCTTTCTTTAAAAGAGTTGCCTCCATGTTGCCTCCAGATTTAAAAAAGCCACCATATAAGGTGGCTTTATTTTATTAACCTTCGTATGGCTCAAAGCCGTCTTTGCCTACTCCGCATTCGGGGCAGACCCAGTCATCGGGAATGTCTTTAAAAGCAGTACCAGCGTCAATGCCGTTGTCAGGATCACCAAGTTCTGGATCATAAATCCATCCGCAAACTGTGCAAATATACTTCATGTGTGCCTCCTTATACTAATATTAAGAGTATATCTATCTCTTTAGTGAAGTCAAACTTTTTTGATATCTTCACCCTTAAAGCCTGCTTTTTTGAGCAGACGAGTCTTTATAATGTTTGTAATATCTTCATAGTCTTTCCCTTCCAGCGAAATCTGTCCGCCGGCAGATTTCATGTGACCTCCGCCTGTACCGAGACCTTTGACCAGAGACATTGCAATCCTTCCGACTTTCATCCGTGCAGATTTGGAACGCAGAGAAAAGTAGCCGCTATTGTCAATTTTACCAACCACGAAAGTCCATTTGATGTCGCGCATTTTCAGCAGGAAATCGCTTGTTTCAGCAATCAGGTCTGCATTGCGGACATCACCGAGGTTGCAGAAGATGATATCGTCCATTATCTCTGCACAGTCCAGTGCTTTTCTGAGGTTCTTGTAATAATAACGCGGAAGTTCAGGATTTTCTATACGGGTTAGCTTTTTGAGTGAAATATTTGGAAATATATAAGACATCATCTCAAGGTCATGGCTGCTGCTCGATCGCCCGGAGCCGACAGTATCAGTTTTTATACCGTAATACAAAGCGGTTGCGGTATTTGCATCCGGAGTCATGCCGAGATGTTTCATATATTCGACTATTATCGTACTCGTACTCCCTGCATGTGGTCGTACGTCATATAGTTTTATCTGTTTCGTGCTGACACGGAAATTGTGGTGGTCTATTGAAACATCGGCGTTGAAGCCTGCCGGTATAAGTACATTTCCTGCCTTTGGCTGTGTGTCCACAACTATCAGATAGTCGTATCTGGAAAAGTTGAGCTTAGTGGATAAGTGCATGTCAATAAGGCATGCTTTAACAAGCTCTCTATTTTCGGCTCTTCCGACTATTCCGTGATACGCTATTGTGCATCGCTTTTTTAAAGCTTTGCTCAGAATGAATTTCATCCCGAATGCCGCAGCAATGGTATCAGGGTCGGGGTTATTATGGGTCAGTATGAGGACTTTCCTTTTCGGTTTAATATCCTCTAAAATCTGATCTATCATCTGAAAAGGGTAAGCCTGTTACTGTGCAAAATCAAGTAAAATGTTAGTCATGTCGTCTTTCCTGGCTGAAAAACCATATTCTTCTTCAATACTTTGCAGTTTTTTGATTAGCACGTCGATATCTACGTATGTGGTGACTTCAATATCCAGTTTACTGCCGGCAAAGCTGGTTATTTTGTAAGAATCTATAAAAGAACGTTTTTTAAGTTCGTCCATAAGCTTTTTAGGTACTGCAAAGTTGGCATAATTTTTTGCAATGACATTAAATTTGCTGAGAACTGTTTCTCCAGCAGGGAGAGGGATAAAGTTGGTTCGGACATAGCCGAGAGTCTTAACAAGTGAGAGTGAAACCGCTGATGCGACACAAGCTTCTTCACTGTCACCCCTGGTGTGACTTTTAGTTTTAAGTGTTGTGAATTCTCTTGTTTTTGAGTGTGTTTCAGTTGTGAGAATAACGGTGCATTCGCCTTCGCCTGCCGGTTCACGGACAACTGACATTTCCATGAAATATTGGGACTGACTTGCTTTAAAGGTGCTGACTCTTTCAGATTTAGTAGAGTTCTCACGTAGGCTTGCCTGATATCCGGACTGATGTTTTATATCAAACTTATATTCCTTAAAGGCTTCTTCTATATTGTTATCTATGGAGTTTTCAGGCGGTACACCGGATATATTGTAAACGACGGTATTAACAGCGTTTTGAACAAAATAAGTGAGGTCGTTCAGTGCGACATCATCAACATCAGCAAGGACGGTGTATGTCACAGTATCATTGGCAAAGCCTCTGTCTGCGATCTTATAGCTTTTTATGAATTTGAAGAATTCAGTGGTAACATCGGGGATTTCCTTGTCTGGCTGGTCTGACTGAAGCCTGTCGAAATAGTTCTTAAGGGCGTTCAGGAGTGCCTGTTCGCGTGCCTTAGCATCTGCGTCGGTTATGTCGCCGTTCATTACTGGCTGTGTGGAGGAACCTTGTATTACGTACGCAAACGAAGTTGCGGTTATTAACAGAATAAAGATTATGGTAAGAGCTTTAAATTTCATCATCAGTATCATCCTCATCAAAATATGTGGTATTTGTATTTCTGAAACCCGTTTTTGGGTTGCTTAGTCCTTTCAGAGCTATGTGGAACAGAATCGTATGCTCGACCTCGTTTCCGTCTTTCATATCGACATTTGCCGGGTCTGTTTCGCGTATATAGCTGATGCCAAATGACCAGCAGTCTTTTTTGTAAGTGAATTCAAGCGTATCCGCTCTTTCGTCAAGGTTTGCTGTGGTTGCTGCCGTATTCATACCGGAGATGCTTCTTGTGTATGAGAGGTCGTATCTGTTTGTAGAGTACACAAATGCAAGCTCAGCAGAAGTATTGTTATCTTCGCCATTGTATTCGTCTTTGTCAAAAGAATATGCTGCTCTTATGTAGAAAGGGTTGAACTTCAATCGTATCGAGCTGCTTAAAAAATCGTCTGTGCGTTTGTCTTTGTTATATTCATGTTTAATGTGAAAGGCAACCGGATTGGTGTTAATTGTTAAGTCTGTCAGGTAGTAATCTCTGCCGTCACTGGTTTTATCTTCGTCGCGCAGGTTATGACGGAGGCTGTTTTTCAGTGATACTGACCATTTCTCAGCGAGGAAATAGTTATTTAATGTATAGATATATTCTCTCTCTACGTCTATCAGATCGTCAGCAATGTTATCTGGGATGTATTTATGGTTAACATAAGGGGTCTGAAGATATTCAATTGTATTGTAAATAGAATGCCTGAAAGGGCTGTACTCTTTATAAATCTCATTGAATTTCAATGTGTGTCTCTGACTGTAAATCCTTCTGCTGTAGCTGTCGTCTCCTGCGTTAACGCTTGCGAAAGACGAAACATCATGGTCAGCGGGTATGTTGAGGTTGTCGCTGAGGTTATACCATCTGGTTTGCATAAGACTCAGAGAAGGGGTAAAAGTTGCTATATAAAGGTCAAACGGCTTATAAAACTTAACTTTTAAATGATCTCTGTCATATCGGTATTCTGCTGCATTTTTGGCTTCTGATGAGTAGTTATATATGTATCTGGTATATCTGACGTTATCGTGTTGAGCGAGGTAAGTGAAGTAAACCGGAAATTTAGTAATGGTTTTCCTCAGGGTAAGCTGTGGTGCGGAATATGTGTGCTCCTTAACGTAGCTGCCTCCGACGTTATATTCCATTGTGTCCAGATAGTTAAGTGAAAAGTCAGCATATTTCATCCCATAATTCAGCATTAGTTTTGTATGAAATACGTCAGTGCTGTTCTCATAGTCGTCAAGCATGCTGAATTTAAGGTAGTCGTCTAAGTATTCATAATCGGACACATTGTCAATCTGAGCCAGAATAGAAAGGTTCTCGGTTATCTGAAGGTTTGTATTATTATAGACAAAATAGCGTCCGGGTTTTTCGTCAATGGTGTAGTCGCCGCTTGAGTTATTATCAGGGTGCAGTTTTTCCTCTTTCGTATATTCGACATAAGAATACATGCTGCTGGATGTATTGGGAAGATAACGGTGCTCGACACCATACAGAGGCGTTTTACCGGATGGCAGCAATGCAGTGAAGGTTGCATCCTGATCAACATCTATGTTCCAGAAGAACTTAGGCTGAATAAACGGTCCCATGTTTCCGCTGAATCCGAAATCGGGAACAAGAAATCCTGTCTCCCGTTCTGTTTTGACAGGGTAGAGGAAGTAGGGTGTGTAAACAACAGGGACTTCTTTGACCCTGCCGGTGGTGTGCCACGCAGAGAGGTAGCCTCCGAGTATCAGGTTTGCACTGGATGATTTAAAAGACCAGTCGGGAACTTTGCCGTTGCATGTTGTATAAACCGCATCTTTCATCTGATAAGTGTATGTATTTAATCTGTCTATCTGCGAAGCATTTATGAAATGATATGGGGGCATGAAAGCCTTTGCATTCGTGAATTCGCCAGACTGCTTTTCCGTATCATACAACATTTCGTCGCAGTCAATAAAAGTGTCATCCTCGGTAAGCCGGACATTATTTATAGCGTGAATTTTGTTTTGATCTTTGAAATAGAATATTTCATCAGCGAGCATTGTTTTATTGCCCTGAAAGATTTTAACATTGCCCTTGGCGTGAAAAACTGACTCTTTAGGGGTTTCAACATTGTCAGCTTCAATTGTGACTTTATCCTGAGCAAAAACAGGTGTACACATTAATATAAATAAAACGATTAGCCTTTTCACAGCATACCTTTAGACAATATTTCCCTGACATGCGCGCAGAGATAAAACGAACCGCATACGAGTATATCAGCATTTTCGCTAAGTTCAACGGCTATTTTAAGAGCCTGCCCGGGTGCTTCCTCCTTTATAATATTGGTAGATATATCGTTTAGGTTAATACTTCTTTCGTTGTCCGGTATCGTTGTGAGAATTATTGTGTCTGAGAATGTTTTGATAATCTCAAGGAGAGCCATGGTGTCTCTGTCGTTTGTCGTTGAAAAGATTACTGTAGGTTTTTTACCACGGAATCTTTCAGCCAGCTTGGTTAATGCATCTTCGTTATGTGCTCCCTCAAGGATGAACCTTCCGAAGACCTCCCCGCGGCATGGCGGCAGCTTAAAAGACTCAGGCATAGTTCCAGAAACAATGTAGTCGCAGACACTTTCAGCAAGGCGGAGATTGTCAGAAAAGGGGTAAGATTGTCCCATATACTCGCTGCTGCTGTATTTTGCCCGAACAATAGTTTTTGAGTGCAATTTATAATCTAGATACTTGTTCATATATTCAGTATTGCTGCCGACGAATACTAAAAGGTTGTTTTTGACGATTGCGATCTTTTCATCAGCAATCTGCAATACATCATCGCCGAGATACTCAACATGGTCTTTTGATATAGAAGTTATTACAGGTATTTTTCTTTCAAGAATGTTTGTGGAATCGAAACGACCGCCGAGTCCGGTTTCTATGATTGCAGCATCGGGCATATTATCTTTAAAATATTTGAAGGCTATGAGAGTCAGCCCCTCAAAATAGCTCAGGTCGTGTTTAACTATCACAGCTTTTAAGTCATTAAATAAATCGTCAAAGGTTTCTCTTTTGATATCGCTGCCGTTGATTCTTATACGCTCTTCAATAGAGATTATATGTGGTGAAGAGTAGCATCCGGTGGTTAGTCCTCTATGTTTGAGTATCTGCTCAATGAAAGCTGCGGTGCTGCCTTTGCCGTTAGTGCCTGCTATGTGTATAACGGTCTTGGCGATATTGTCGTCAATGCTGCACTCGGAAGCGGCTGACCTGATGCGGTCCAGAGTGAGTTCCATTGTTTTGAACTCGCCTCTGTCTTTATAAAACGACTCAAAGGCATAGAGTGTTTTCAACCGAAAAATTCCAATAGTTTATATATTGTTTCTTTCCACTCTTTCCTTGAGAGAACCATATCTATCATTCCGTGTTCAAGGAGGAACTCTGCGCGCTGAAACCCTTCGGGGAGTGTCTGGCGTATTGTTTGTTCGATAACTCTCGGTCCTGCAAAGCAGATCAGAGAACCTGGCTCGGCTATGTTCACATCTCCGAGCATTGCATAACTTGCGGTTACACCGCCGGTTGTCGGGTCAGTCAGGAGAGAAATGTGTGCAAGCCCCGCTTTGCGTAGCTTAACGAGAGCCGCAGAAGTTTTTGCCATCTGCATTAGTGAGAGTATGCTCTCCTGCATTCTGGCACCGCCGGAGCAGCTTATAGTGATGACGTGCTGATTGTTTTCAATAGCGCTCTCTATGAGCCGGACAATCTTTTCGCCAACAACGCTTCCCATGCTTCCGCCAAGAAAGTTAAACTCATATGCACCTATGTGCACAGGTTTTCCATTTATACGACCCACGCCGGAAACAAAAGCGTCGTTCATCTTTGTTTTCTTCACAGCGGCTTTGACTCTGTCGGTATATTTTTTACTGTCTCTGAACTTTAGAGGATCGAGTGATCTGAGACCGGAGTCCATTTCCTGAAAGGAGCCCTTGTCTAATAGTATATTAATTTTATCCATTGCGGGGATAATGAAGTGTTTGCCGCATCTGGGGCATGTGTTAAGATTTTTTGTTACCTCACGGTGATAATTAACCTCACCACAGGCAGAGCACTTCATCCAGAGGTTTTCGTCAATCTGTTTTTTGGCAATAACGCCAACTTTTTGTATCTTTTCGCTAAGAAAATCTCTAATACCCATATCGACTCCAATTAATGTTTACAGGTGTTCCTGTAACATGCTAACTGGTTCAATTCTAAAACTGTTCATATATAATTGCAAGAATTTTCTCGGATTATTGCCAGAGGTATATAGGTGATTTTGGTAGTTTAGATATGTGACGCATGGTGCATATGTCTTGTGCGGCGAGTTTTTTAAGGCAAATAGTCAGCAGAAGAGCTGTATGGGCTGCATCGTATAACGCTCTGTGTCTGTAGGTGTCGGGAAGGGGGATATCCATACTAAAGTAATGTATAAGGTTTCCAAGAGAATAGCTTTTAAGCCCTGAGTGCGCACTTTTGGCAAGTTTAACTGTGTCAACTATTTTGGTCATCGGGTTGACAATGCAGCACTCGGCGCTGTGGTGAGACACAAATGAACAGTCAAAACGGGCATTGTGTGCTGCAATGATAGTATTTTCGGTAAAACTGAAAAAGCCGGGCAGAACATCTTTTATCTCTGGCTTGTCTGCGACCATAGCTGTGCTTATCCCGTGTACGGAGTATGCGTTATAAGGTATCGGAGCTTTAGGGTTTATCAGTGTGCAGAAAGAATCCTGCAGGTCGAGCACCAGCCCCGGTTTAACTTTTACAGCACCTATCTCAAGCAGACGCGCGCCTTTGTCAGGTGACATACCTGTAGTTTCTGTGTCAAAAACTGTGAATGTAAGCTGGTCAAATGGTATATCAAACATCAATTTCCTCAAAAAGTCGTATGAAGTCTTTAAGCTCCATCTGTTCTCCGCGGATGTTGGCGGCAAGTCCGGCTTTTTCCATCGCTTCAAGGTGGTTTGGATATGATTTCAGGTTATTATGCAGAGTTTTACGTTTCATCATGAAAGAATTTTTTACAAAACTGAGAAAGCGTAACTCTTTTTCTGCGCTGAAATGGCGTTCTTTCGGATAAAACTCCAGAACAGTCGAACGTACTTTCGTGTTGGGCCAGAACTGTCCGCCTGATATGTCTTTAAGTTTTTTCTTTTCAAAGAAATAAGAGGTTATGACTGATAGTGATGTGTATTCTTTATTATTTGGTTTCGCATTAATTCTGTCTGCTACTTCCTTTTGAAACATGAATGTCATTTTTTCAATTTTGTGGAAAAATTTGACACAATGCATCAAGATATCCACAGAAACGTTGTACGGCAGGTTCCCGGCAAAAGCGATTTTACCGTCAGGGAGCTGGTCTTCTGTGATGAGCATAAAGTCAGCATTAATGACCTTAAAGCCTTTATAGATAAATAAATATCTAGGGAGGAACTCGGCAAGGTCTTCGTCGATTTCCACAGCGGTGACACTTGCGCCTTTTTCAAGCATAGCGTGGGTTAGAACACCGCAGCCGGGTCCGATTTCCACAATTTGTCTGCATTCGGCAGAGGCGAGAGATTCCGCTATCATGTCTATAAACTGTTTGCTTGTGAGAAAGTGTTGTCCGAATTTCTTTTTCGTATACCCGAACTCTCTCTTATATATATCAAGCAGATTGAGCATTTTTCACCATTTCTACAGCCACATCAATAGCCCTTATGAGGCTGTGGTGGTCTGCGATCCCTTTTCCGGCTATTTCAAAAGCGGTTCCGTGGTCCACGGATGTTCTTATTATAGGAAGGTTCAGAGTGACGTTTACTGCATTCCCGAACGCTTCCAGCTTCACAGGTATAAGCCCCTGATCGTGATACATGACTACTACAAAGTCGTATTCCCCTTTTGCAGCCTTGGGGAATAGGGAATCCGCTGGGAACGGACCTTCTACGTCCATCCCGCCTGCCCGTGCGATGTCAATCACTGGTGTTATGAGGGTAATTTCCTCGTCGCCGAGTGCGCCGTTATCTCCTGCATGTGGGTTGAGTCCGCATACAGCTATTTTCGGCTGACGTTTTCCACAAAAGAACTGACCTGCTTCATGTGCATTTACAATCGCATTCATGATGCTGTTTTCATCAAGTTTATCCACAAGCTCCGCCATGGGAACATGCGTTGTCGCGAGCACTGTCCGTATATTTTTCCCCACCATGAGCATGGAGAAATATCTTGTTCGTGTCAGGTAGCCGAGGAACTCTGTATGTCCGGGGTAATTATAGCCGCCTGCTTTGATGGATGCCTTGTTAATAGGGCATGTTACAACTGCATCTACCTCGCCGCTCATTGCCATCTGTACTGCTTTTTCCACATAGAGCATGGATGCTTTGCCGTATTCAGGTTTGATCAGACCGTGTTCGATCTTCAGATCCAGCTTTTCATCCGGTTCAATTATAGTCATTTCAGGCATTGGTGCTTTTATAATATTTTCAAATGCTGACTTGATCACATTTTCATATGAGATAAAAACTGCATCATATTCTTCAGAACCATCAAGCTCTGAGGCAAGTCTGCATGCTATCTCTGGACCTATGCCGGAAGGGTCTCCTGTTGTTATTGCAATCTTTGGTTTTTTCATAGTCATAGAGAATATCCCATTGTCCCCACTGTTTCAAGTGTTAAAAACTTGCGTAAAAAAGTCCTTTATATATTATATTAAGCATTTGAAATGAAGAAAAAATAACTGTACTATACAAAAACTTATGATCGCTTACAGCATCAGCAGGTTTTGCACTTTATAAAATCCGGAGTCAAAATGCCACAACTTACTAAAAACATTTTTGAAGAACTTTCAGAGAATATAAAAGGGGATGTTTATACCGACACAGTCCGCAGATATCTTCATTCCACAGACGGTTCGATCTTTAGGGTTGAGCCGGCATGCGTTGTCTACCCAAAAGATGTAGAGGATGTTGTGACCGCGGTTAAGTTTGCTTCGCGGTATGGACTTTCCGTTCACAGCAGGGGCGCAGGGAGCGGTCTTTGCGGTTCTGCCATCGGTAACGGTATAATTCTTGATTTTGCAAAATATATGAACGGGCTTATAGAGCTGGATGTGAGAGGGAAAACTTTTACCTGCCTCCCCGGGTACCGCTTCGGAGAACTTGAACTAGAGTTGAAGGGGCAGGGGCTTTTCTTTCCTCCTGACCCGTCCAGTGGCGAGTATGCCACTTTCGGCGGTATGTACGGCACAAATGCAAGCGGTGCTCATTCGGTGAAATATGGCAATGTTGCTGATTATATCGAAGATGCAGAGTTTGTTACTACCGAAGGGAATATATATACCCTGAGCGGACTTGCAGAGACTGTGTATGAGGATCTGGATGAGCCTTTTAAAAAGCTTATGCAGATATGCGAAGAGAATTCAGAGCTTATCAAAAAAGGATACCCGCCTGTAAAATATAATTCAAACGGTTATAATCTGCGCGATATGCTTAAAAACAGCAGCCTGCACCTTGGAAAACTTCTCGGAGGATCCGAAGGAACCCTTGCTGTTACCACCAGACTTAAATTCAGATTACTTGATAAACCCACTCACGACAGCCTTGTTGTGGCTTATTTCGATAATATCATAAATTCCGCAAAAGCTGTTCAGGCTATTTTACCTATGAATCCCGCCGGGATAGAGATTATGGACAAATCGCTCCTGAGTCTTGCAAAAGAATCCGACGCAAAGCTCAGAGAAGCAATTCCTGACGGTTATGACAATGTTTGCATGATCGAGTTTGACGGTTACAGCGAAGAGGAGACCTCTGCACTAGCTGAACAGGCGAGAGAGATACTGGAGCGTGAAAACCTTTCCCCCGAAATGCACATGGCTGCAACAGCAGAGGAGAAAGCAAAATTCTGGGCTGTGCGGAAGGCAGCTGTTCCGATCCTCTACAAACTGAAAGGTAAAAAGAAGATACTCGCTCTTATCGAAGATGCGGCTGTACCTACGGACAGGCTTGTTGAATACTTTGAAGGTTTGTACAGTCTTCTGGAAGAGCACGAAGTTGATTTTGTTATATATGGTCACATCGCAAAGGGGCTTCTGCATACGAGACCTCTTCTCGATCTTAAAGATCCATACGATATCGAAATGTTGAAAAAGCTCGATGACAAGGTGTTTGAGCTTGTGAACAGGCTCGGTGGAGCTGTCAGCGGAGAACACGGTGACGGAAGGCTGAGAAGCTGCTATATCAAAAAACAGTACGGGGAACTTTATGATGTATTTCAGGATGTTAAATCAGTATTTGATCCTGAACGAAGGCTCAACCCCGATATCTTAACACTTCATGATGAATATCAAATGATGAAATATCTGAGATTTGGTAAAGACTATCGCAGCAGCGACATGAAAGATAAGCGTCTTGTGTGGGCAGAGGGCTTTACTGAAGAGGCTGAAAAGTGTCACGGCTGTTCTAAGTGTACTACTGTTACCCCTGCAACCAGAATGTGCCCTGTATATAAAGTGACCAGAGACGAACTGTCTGCGCCTAAAGCTAAAGCTAATATCCTTCGGGCGCTGATGAGCGGTGCAATAGACAATAAAGCTATCTATGAGAAATCTCTTCAGGAAGTGATCAGTCACTGTGTTACCTGCGGAAGCTGTCATGTTGAGTGCCCTTCAAATGTTAATATCCCTAAACTCAGCATGGAAGCAAAAGCTCAGTATGTTAAAAAGTTCGGATCAAAATTCTCAGATATGGTTCCGACCCATCTTGAGACTATGGGGCGTAAACTGCGTAAGATCACATGGGCTATGGAGCCGTTTATGCGCTTCAGAGCGTCACGTAAAGTTCTGGAACTGACATCAGGAATAGCTGCCGAGCGCGAGTTTGTTCCTCTGGATAGACTTTCACTTTTCGACCGGCTTGCTGGTCATAAATCTCCAGAGGGGGGCAAGAAAGTTATGTTTTTCTCCGGATGTTACGCCGGGTATGTCAGACCGAACATAGGGATGTCTGCTGTACAGGTGCTGGAAAAGGCAGGCTTTGAGGTTATCGTCCCTGAGCAACACTGCTGCGGGCTGCCTCATCTTTCGAAAGGTATACGTGACGGTTCTAAAAAGAAGATAGACCAGAATATTGAGAGCTGGGGTCATCTTGTTGATGAAGTTGATTATATTGTCACTACCTGCACATCCTGCGGGCTCTCGCTTTATAAAGAGTGGGCGTATATACGCAGTGATGAGATTATAGATAAAATAAAGGATAAGCTGGTACACATCAGCACTCTAGTGAATGAAAACAGGGATAAGCTGGAACTTGAAGCCTCAGGTGTTAAACTTGCTTATCATAAGTCATGCCATTTCCGCATTCTGCCGGATAATGACAGCTCTGTAAATATGCTGCGCAGTGTTGAAGGGATAGATGTTGAAGACCTCGCAAGTAATTGCTGTGGTATGGCTGGGAGCTGGGGGATGAAAGCGGAGAACTATTACCTTTCAAAAGAGATAGGTTCTCCGATGACAGAAAAGCTTATTCGCTCTGATGCGCCTGTAGGAGTGACAGATTGCCCGACATGTACTATTCAGATGGTGCATATGGGCGGAGGAAAAGTTATCAAGCATCCCATAGAGGTGATAGCTGAATGTCTCAAAAAATAATGACTTTATTCGCTCTGGTGCTTTCCGCTGTGCTGATAGCACCTTTATCAGTTTCAGCCGGAGAGGATGATTATATCGTTGGGCTGAGCGCATTTCGTGACGGACTTTATGAAATATCCGCACCAACCCTTGAGAGCTATCTCGGTGGTGAAACGGATAAGCGAAAGGCTGATTATGCTCACTATCTACTTTATCGTATATATATGGCAGATAAGGATTATCAGAAATCACTGGCTCATTTAAAGGCTGTGGATGATGTTGTTGACAGGCGGTTTGAAAGAGAGCAGATGACCAGAGACATGATGATTATGCTCACGAAAACTGATTGCAGTGCAGCATCAGCATATCTTGTTAAAGCCAATGATGAAGATTCTATAAATTACTATCTCGACTCAGAGTGTAAACCCGACGAGAGTGCTGCAAAGATAATAATAGAAAACGCAACAGAAACAGGTACAAAACTGAAAGTTGTATCCGAGTTTTCTGATAAGCCTGTAATTGTTGGTTCAGTATTTGACAGTATCGACCCGACAACCCTCGATGCTAAAACTAAGAAATACTTTGCACTGTACTTTTATAAAAACGGCGACATGGAGCGTTTCAGCAAAGTTCGTGCAGTATATGAGGACAGCGATGTTGTGGGGCTTGATCTGGACAGGATGTGGCAGGCGGGTGAGAAAGAAAGTTTTATTGCCGGGTTTGAAAAATTCAAAGACAAATATGAACTGGCAGGTGCAAATGCTTGCCGGGCAATAGATATTTATAAGAAAAGCGAAAAGCCTTTCGATTGTGATCTTATAAATGAATGTATGCAGGAATATTCAGTTGAGTTCGTGCAGGTGAAAGGGGCGTGTCTCGTTAAGGCGGGTGATAAAGAAAAAGTCACGGCTTTTATCGATTCTTTGAAACCTGCTATATTTTCAGGTATGTGCTCATATGGAGAGTATATTTTTTATAATGAGCTTTATACAGGAAAATCCGAGTCAAAATTTTATCAATGCGAAGAGAGATATAAGATCGCTGAAATCCTTATGAGAAAAGAAAAATACCAGTCTGTGGTTAACATGTTCTTTAAAAAAGAGGGCGACATGGACAAATTCTATACAGCGTCTGCATTCCGTAAACTTGGTAAAACAGATGTTGCGGACAGCACAGCCTCAGGCATAAAAGACGAATCACTGAAAGCAACATATAACGGAGGCACCCAGTGAGGAAGTATATAATTCTTCTTTTAATAATTGCTCTTTCTGCGGGTGGTCTCTACTACACATTTTCAGATGTGAGCTATGACTACTATGATGAGGCTAAAGTCCTCTATGATGAGGGGCAATATAAAAAAGCACATGATCTGCTTGAGATCGGTCTGAGTAAAAATCCGCTTAACAGGAAAATAATAGCCCTTAAAGGGAAAGTTTATCCTATTGTCGAAGGACAGCAGAACCTTAAAGAAGCAGAAGCGAAATATCAGGAAGCAATAAATCTTGCTCTTAACGGGCAGATATCCTCTGCAAAATTATCTATGAGTAAAGCTTATGAACTTGCATCTAAAGTTACATCTACTTCTATGGTTAAGGATAAGGCAGATGAGCTTTTGAGAAAAATTGAGCGTGATTCAACCCTTGTGCTTGAAAATGCACCGGAAGCACGCTATAAAAATGCTTTGAAACATGAAGGGGATGGAAATCTCTTACGAGCTTATGAAGCCCTCAGCAATATAGATGTCCAGAATGAAAAGGTCAGGCGGAAAATGAGCGATATAGCGTTTCGCCTCGGTGAGGAACGCTACAGCGGATTTGCAGGAAAACCGAGTGTTAATGAGCACCTTGTCAGAGACGCAATCTACTGGTATTCGCAGGTTCAGCCTTTTGATGATAATTATGAAAAGGCAGAGCAGAGGATAAACGAGCTTAAACTGATGAATACAAAATGAGGCAGATGATGTCAGAATATGATTTTACGGGGATTAGCGTCCTTATTATAGGGGATGTGATGCTTGACAGGTATCACTTTGGTACGGTTTCGAGGATATCACCTGAGGCTCCTGTGCCTGTGGTGAATGTTAAGAAAATGACCCAAACTCTTGGCGGAGCTGGTAATGTTGCAAATAATATATCCGGGCTTCAATCAGGTTCCGTTATTGTGGGTGCGTGCGGGAAAGACGCTGACGGCGCCACACTTAAAAAGATGCTGGATGGGATAAATACCAGATATTCTTTTGTGGAGACAGAAAGTCCTACCACAACAAAACTTCGTGTAATAGGTGATAAGCAGCAGATAGTCAGGCTTGACTTTGAAGAGGTTACTCCTGTTAAAGACAAGCTTGCTCAAAAGGCGCTTAATCATATCAAAAAAGAGCTGGAAAAGTGTTCTGCTGTAGTTATTTCTGACTATGGAAAGGGTTTCTGTTCGTTTGAGATATGTGAAGAGGTGATCAGGCTCGCATGTAATAAGGGGCTCCCTGTTATAGTTGACCCTAAGGGGGCTGACTGGCGTAAGTATGCCGGAGCAACAACCATTACTCCAAACGTAAAAGAGCTGGCTGAGGCTGTCGGGCGCAAAGTTGATAATGTTGACGAAGAGGTTGTTCTCGCAGCCAGAGAGGTTATAGAAAGAACAAGAGTCAAGTATCTCGTTGTTACCAGAAGTGAAAAAGGGATCAGCATTGTCTGGCGTGATGAATATATGCACATCCCTACTGAAGCGAGAGAAGTTTTTGATGTTTCAGGTGCAGGCGACACTGTCGTTGCATCTCTCGCTCTTTGCCTTGGCAAAGGGAGCGATATAAGCGAAGCTGTGAAAGTGGCAAACAAGGCCGCCGGAATAGTTGTCAGTAAAGTCGGCACAGCTCCTGTGCTTCTTGATGAGCTGAATGAATCTTTTAACACATATTCGAAAGTTCTTAACTCTTTCCAGCTTGACAGTTATGTTGCTAATATCCGCTCAATGAAGCGTAAAATAGTTTTTACAAACGGGTGTTTCGACATCCTTCATAGAGGACATGTGACTTATCTTCGCAAAGCTGCATCTATGGGGGACGTACTTATTCTGGGGCTGAACAGCGATGCTTCAGTGAAGAGCTTGAAAGGGGACAGCAGACCTATGAACAGTGAGATGGATAGAGCAGAAGTTCTCGCTGCACTGGAATTCATTGATGCAATAGTGATATTTGATGAAGATACGCCTTTTCAGCTTATAAAAACTATCCAGCCCGATATCCTTGTTAAAGGCGGGGATTATAAAGCTGAAGATGTTGTCGGGCGTGAATATGCCAAAAAAACTGTGATAGTGGATTTTGTGGAGGGGTATTCCACGACAAAAACAATTGAAGATATGCAGGGAGTTAATAAATGATAGTAGTAACCGGCGGGGCAGGATTTATAGGAAGCAATATCGTTAAGGCGCTTAATGAAAAAGGGCGCAACGATATCCTGATAGTCGACAATCTTAAAAATAGCGCAAAGCATCTTAATCTCAATAGGCTGGACTTTGCTGATTACATAGACAAAACTAGCTTCTTCGACATCTTTGATGAAATCGCAAGTGAAATAGAGATTGTTTTTCACCAGGGAGCCTGTTCCGACACTATGGAATCTGACGGCAAATATATGATGGAAAACAACTATGACTATTCCTGTGCACTGTTTAACAATTGTGTTC
Organism: Denitrovibrio acetiphilus DSM 12809; assembly: GCF_000025725.1. Lineage (GTDB taxonomy): Bacteria > Chrysiogenota > Deferribacteres > Deferribacterales > Geovibrionaceae > Denitrovibrio > Denitrovibrio acetiphilus. The sequence continues at coordinate 1,953,421 of NC_013943.1, read as the reverse complement.
AGCAGGGGATAAGGTTTATATATGCCTCCTCGGCATCGGTTTACGGTAACGGGGATGATGGATTTATTGAAAAGAGTGAATGCGAATACCCGCTCAATGTTTATGCATTTTCCAAATATCTTTTCGACAGCTATGTTCGTAAGTTCCCGCAGGTGGTAAAAACACAGGTGGTGGGGCTCAGGTACTTTAACGTGTTCGGTCCGCAGGAAAACCACAAAGGGCGCATGGCGTCTGTTATCAGGCATTTCTTCAACCAGTACAGAGAGAACAAACATATAAAGGTCTTCGAGGGAAGTACAGAATTTAAAAGAGATTTTATACATGTTGATGATGTGGTTAATGTCAATATGCATTTCATGGAAAATTCGTTTCTGAACGGCATTTACAATTGCGGTACAGGAGAGTACAGAACTTTCGCTGACATCGCGGATGTGTTTAAAAAGAGATATACTGATGCGTTAGTAAGTGAAATACCTTTTCCAGAATCTTTGGTTGGAAAATACCAGAAATACACTCAGGCTGATGTTGATAAGCTCCGTTCCGCAGGATATGAGGGCGAATTTATGTCTCTGGAAGACGGTGTGAATGCCTATCTTGATGTTTTGGAGAAGACTGACGGCTATATAAAATGATGACAAACCGGCGTGTTACAAACTTTCACAGATTTGCAGACAGATACGCCGGGATACCGCTCATCTTCCTCCCTTCGCTTTACAGAAAACGGCGTGGGAAACCGGCAGATATAAGACGCATCTGCCTTATAAAGACTTCCGGCATAGGTGACACAGTTTTAATGAGTGCAGTTGTGAAGGATATTCTTAAGCATTATCACAACTGTCGGATAACTGTTGTAACAGGAATTGCAAATTACTACGCTGCAAAATTTCTGATAGGGAGACTGAGCGACAACATAGATTTTAAAGTTGCTGACCTTTCTGATTTCAGTTCTATTTTTGATCTCAGACACTTAAAAGAATTTGATATTTCAATAGATTTTGGACAGTGGCCCAGATTTGATGCATTCATCAGTATGCTTATCAAAAGCAGGTACAGAGTCGGCTTTAAACGTGACAGGCAGTACAGGCACTATGGTTATGATCTTCCTGTGGAGCATAGAAGCGACAGGCATGAGCTGAATAATTTCAGAGCCCTTGCCGAGGCACTAGGCATTATATGCCTTTATGGGACTGACATCACTGACTTATATGAAAACGCTGATATTAGCGATAATTCTATATGTGTTCATATGTGCGCGTCAGGTAAGACGGCAAGCAAACGCATGTGGAGCATGGATAAATGGGCAGAGCTTATCAGGCATTTAGACGATAAGGGATATGATATCATTTTCAGCGGAACATATGATGAACGTGAATACATTGAGGCAGTAGCCGGATTTGCAGGGCTGAGCACGTGCACTTATTTTCTGGAAAGGCACCTTGAAGAGCTGGTTCCCGTCATGAGAAAATGCAGATATGTAATATCGGTTGATACTGGCATAGCTCATCTTGCCGGCGCATGCGGAGCAAATCTCATTGAGCTCCTCGGTGCTACGAACCCTGAGAGGTGGGGTGCACTCGGTGAAAATGTTACATATGTCAGGCCAGAATTTGTAGGTAAAATGCTGGACTTAGGGCATGAATCTGATGCTGATTTTGATGCGATGGAACGTATCGGAGTTGATCAGGTTTTGCGCTATATTTTATAAAGATACATCAGGAGAAGGACTTGCGTAAATATTTCATTCATACCATGGGTTGTCAGATGAACGAATACGATTCATTAAGGATAGCTGCGGTTTTCGATAAAATAGGTTTTACTGAAGCAGAAGAGATGGAAGAAGGTGACTATCTCATTGTAAATACTTGTAGTGTAAGAGAAAAGCCTCAGCATAAGGCAGAATCTGCAATTGGTCGTTTCAGACAGATAAAACGCCGCAGACCCGAGGTCAAAATCGGTTTTTGCGGGTGTGTAGCCCAACAGGAAGGAGAAAATCTCCTTAAGACTAATAAAGATATTGATTTTGTTGTAGGTACGGACGGTCTTCACCGGTTGGAAGAAGTTGTAGCCCATGTTGAAGCCGGAGAACGTCTCAGTGATACTCAGGTGAATGAAGGCGGGCTTGAGATAGATATTTTTAACAGGGAGGTTTCTGTTTCTTCTTTTGTGACAATAATGAAGGGGTGCAATAATTTTTGCAGCTACTGCATTGTGCCTTATGTCAGAGGGAGAGAGAAGAGCAGAGAGCAGTCAGAAATCATTGATGAGATAAAATATCTGGCGGATAAAGGCGCCCGTGAAATAACTTTGCTGGGGCAGAATGTTAATTCATACGGGACAGCGCTGACTGATCCGGTCAGTTTTCCTGAGCTTCTTGATAAAGTAAGTGATGTTGAGGGGATTAAACGTATTCGTTTTGTGACATCGCACCCGAAAGACTTTTCGAACGAGCTTATAGACGTAATGCGTGGGAATGATAAGATATGCGAGTATCTTCACCTGCCTCTTCAGTCAGGGAGTAATGCTGTTCTTCAAAAGATGAATAGAAAATACACTTATGACCACTATAAGGAACGAGTGCTCAGGGCAAAAGAGATGATTCCTGACCTTGCCCTTTCTTCAGACTTTATCGTAGGATTTCCCGGGGAGACTGAAGAAGATTTTCAGTCTACTATGAAAGCTTTGGAAGAGATTAGATATGATATGATCTACGCTTTTAACTACTCAACAAGACCGGGTACGAAGGCGGAAAGCTTTAATGATGATGTGCCTCTGGAAGTTAAGAAAATGCGTCTCGCAAAGCTTTTGGACGCACAGAAAAGGATAATAGCAGAGAACTCTGCTGCATATCAGGATCTTGTGGTTGAGGTCATGGTTGAGGGTGAATCTAAAAAAGGTGCAGGTCAGTATAGCGGACGCAACAGACAAAATAGGGTGGTAAATTTCAGCAGTGAGACTATATTATCATCTGGAGATTTCGTTAATGTGAAGATTACTGAGCCGAGACCAAACAGTCTGCTCGGAGAGAGAGTATAGAGGTGTGTTTATATGTATGAGGTTAATGTCGCTGGAGTCATGAGAGAACCCCTGACTTCCAGATATATGATGATGCTTGAAGCTGTGGAAAACAGCGAAACTGATATTCTTATCCCTGTGGGTAAATTTGAAGCTGAAAATATTTCTTCCAGAAAGTGTTCAGGCAAGGACTGCAAAAAGTCACCTTATGATATTCTGACCCCGATACTTGACTGGGTTGACAGCGCAGTTTTTAATAAGCTGGTTATAGATGACTGTGAATGCGGTATATTTACTGCAAAGCTGTATCTTACTGTAAATGGTGAAGAAAAGATTATGGATTGTCGCCCGTCTGACGGTGTGGTACTTGCTCTGGACAGATCAATACCTGTTTTTGTAGCTAAAGTGCTGACATGTTCTGAAGGTGTACAGTAGTTAGTTACCGCAGCCTGTCAGCTCGTATGGAACAGTTTTAAAAGTGCCAAGTGAATTGGTTATCGGGTATCCGTCTTCCATCCATGCGTGTATGCCGCCTTTCAGGTTATAGATTTTTTTAAATCCGAGTTCGTGCAGTGATGCGGCAGCCAGCAGTCCTCTGGAGCCTTTCTTGCAATATACTACAATGGTTTGTTCGGTTTTAAGTGATCCTTTGGCAGCGATTATATCTATTAGGCCTCTTGGTGAGTGCATATAGTTCGAAGATTCTATCTTACCTGCCAGCACTTCGTTTTCTTCTCTGACGTCAATAAGTACGAAATCCTGTTTTTCTTTAATCATTTTAATAAGTTCAGAAGGTTTTATCTGCTCAATGATCTTTGCAGTTGCTTCAATTTTAGCATCCAGCACATCAGCAGGTGTCTGTGCAAATGCTGTGAAATTAAAGACGGCAAAAAAGAGTATAGTTATAATTCTCTGATAATATTTATTCATCACCCACCTCATGGGAATAATAAACTGAAAATTTACAGTTTAAAAGTTAAATCACAGGATATATATTAATAAATCAAGTTACATTTACTGGTGACACATTAAGGGTAGCTTAAACACAAATGGGGAATTGTTAAAATTATTAATGGCGTTATGAAATCCTTTACATATGCTTTGAAAAAGTAATATATTTATCAAGGCATGAAAAACAAAATTATGAAGATTTATTCAGGCATAAAAGCATTGGGGTGAGTTAATGAAAAAAGTTTCAATTGAGGATGCTGTCGGGCAGGTTCTTGCCTATGACATTACCGAAGTTAACAAAGAAAAAGGCGTCAAAGGCAGAGCTTACAAAAGAGGGCATGTCATTCAGGAATCTGAAGTCGAACATCTTAAAAGTCTCGGCAGGAATACTGTTTTTATAGAAGATGGAAATGATTCCGGTGTGCACGAGGACGATGCTGCACGTATGACAGCTCCCCTCGCGGCAGGTCAGAATATCGACTTTGATAAAGAACCCGTCGAAGGGAAGATAGGTTTTTACGCTGCATGCGAAGGCGTTTTTAAAGTTGATGAGCAACGTCTTTACGAACTCAATCTTATGGGGGTAACTTCTCTCCCTACTATACATAATAATATGCGTGTTGTTAAAGGACAGCAGGTTGCTGCTTTCCGCATTATCCCTCTTGTGTGCGAGTATTCCGTCATGGACAAGATGAAAGAAATACTAAAGACACCGCTGATAGAGGTTAAGCCTTTCACGGTTAAGACGGCAACTCTGCTGATCACAGGCAGTGAGGTTTATGAAGGGCGTATTAAAGATGCTTTCGGACCTATACTCACTGCAAAACTGAAGGCTTACGGTGTTGAAGTTGTTGAATACCGGATTGTACCCGACAAGAAAGATGTTGTTGTGGGGGCAGTGAAAGAGCTGGCAGAGAAGTCGGATATGGTTATTACCACAGGCGGAACATCTGTTGACCCCGATGACATAACGGCTGCTGCAATGGCTGAGGCTGGCGTTGTCTACGACATGAAAGGGACACCTATTCAGCCGGGGAATAATTTTACTCTGGGATACATGGGCGATAAGCCTGTGTGTGCGGTTCCGGCTGCGGCGCTGCATTTTCCTGCTACGTCACTGGACATTCTTCTGCCGAGAATGCTGGCAGGTGAAAAAATATATAAAGAAGATCTGGCAAAGCTTGCTCATGGCGGGTTGTGCCACTTCTGTAAAAAATGTAACTATCCGATATGTCCTTTCGGAAGGGGCTGATTTAAATGATTGCAGACAGACATACTGCCAGAGAGATGCTCTATGCGTCGCTAGGCAAACCGGAGACTGAAAAAATATCAGTGAGAGAAAGTTACGGCAGAGTTGTCGCTGAAGAACTCAGGACAGACAGGGATTATCCCGACACGCGCAAGTCAGCAGTTGACGGTTATGCGCATATACCGGGGCACGACAGCTATGTTTTGAAAGGCTTGACCGGAGCCGGACGTAAAGGACCTGAAAGTATTGACGGTAAAGAAACTGTTTTTGTGATGACAGGTGCCACAGTGCCTGACGGTGCGCTTTGTGTTGCCCGAGTAGAGGATTGTGTTGGCAGAGACGGGGTGATAACTATTCCAGATATGTCAGCAGGTGAGAATATAAACAAAGTCGGTGAGGAATGCTATAAAGGGACTGTAGTTGCAACAGCCGGCAGTGTCATACATGACGGTCTGTTCCCTGTGCTTTTTTATCTTGGGAAGAGAGAGATAGAAGTTTTCAGAAAACCGAAGATAGGTATTTTTGTAACAGGTGATGAGATTCTTGAAATTGAAGACGATTTCAAGCGAGGCATGGTTTTTAATACTAACAAATATATTCTCGAGTCTTTCTTTAACAGATTCGGTTTTGACTATGAATACTACGGACATGTGAAAGATAACCGTGACGATGTTGTCAGAGCTTTTGACGAGATGAGCAGCAAATATGACATTATAATTTCGTCCGGCGGAATCTCTATGGGAAAATACGATTTTGTGAAAGATGTTTTTAAAACATGTGATTATGAGATTCTTTTTGAAAGAACTAGAATAAAACCCGGCAGCCCACTTATGCTTGCTAAAAAGAGCGGATGTACATTCATCGGTATGCCTGGATATCCGGCAGCGCTCACTACCAATCTGCTTTTTTACGTGCTTCCTGCTCTGAGAAAAGCGTATGGCGAAGAAGATAATGAATTCAAGATAGTTGATGTCGTTATGCGCACTGAAACCAGAGCTAAAGAGGGCCGTTTCGAGCTTAACAGAGCTATTCTTGACGTTGAGGACGGCAGGTTCTATGCAAGCGATGCAGGCACTCAGAAGACATCACATTACAACAGTTTTGCATCCGTGAATGGGCTTCTGCTGCTGGATGAAAAAACCGGAAGCCTTGTTAAGGGCGATATGGCGAAGGCTTTGCTTGTTCGTGTCTAAAAGTTAAAGACCCTTATTTCTCTTGTAATTAACTTTTTGATTCTGTAAAATTTAGGTCAGTACAACTACATACAGAGGTGAATACACAATGAGTTTAGGACTCGCTTTTACCAAAAATTTTCTGGGTGAGGCTCCGAGATGGTACAAAATGACTGTCATCGCGTTCCTCATAGTCAATCCAATACTGCTTTTTGTGGTAGGACCATTTGTTACAGGATGGATCATTATTCTGGAATTCATTTTCACACTTGCAATGGCTCTGAAATGCTACCCTTTGCCTCCGGCTGGGCTTCTGGCTATTGAAAGTGTAATTATGGGGCTGACATCGCCCGCCACTGTCTACCACGAAACACATGCAAACTTCCCTGTTATCATGTTGCTGATGTTTATGGTTGCGGGGATATATTTCATGCAGGAAGGGCTTTTGTTCCTTTTTACAAAGATACTTGTGGGAGTGAAGTCCAAAGTAATGCTTTCACTGCTGTTCTGTTTTATGGGAGCTTTCCTTTCCGCTTTTCTTGATGCCCTCACGGTGACGGCTGTTATCATCTCTGTTGCGTACGGTTTTTACGGCATATTTCATAAGTACTCGTCGACGCATTCGACAGATGAGTACAATATCGGCAGTGACGATAATACAGAAGCTGACTACAGGGAAGATCTGGATAAATTTAGAGAATTTCTCAGAAATCTTATGATGCACGGAGCGGTGGGGACTGCTCTCGGTGGAGCAACAACACTTGTGGGAGAGCCTCAGAATCTTATCATCGGGGAAAAACTTCATTGGCATTTTGCTGATTTCTTTCTGCACTCTGCGCCCGTATCTATACCCGTTCTGATAGTTGGGCTTATAACATGTGTGCTCCTTGAATTGACAGGAATTATGGGGTATGGCGCTAAACTCCCTGAAAAGGTACGTGCCGTGCTTGAAGACAAAGTCAAAGAAGACATGGCTAAAATGGATACACAGGGGAAAGCAAGACTCGTAGTGCAGGGGATTATGGGGTTGGTTCTTATCGTTTCACTTGCTTTGCATATTGCTGAAGTCGGTGTTATAGGGCTAATGATAATAGTCCTGCTTACAGCCTTTAATGGTGTGATAAGTGAAGGGCAGATCGGACATGCTTTTGAAGAAGCTCTTCCATTTACAGCTTTGCTGGTTGTTTTCTTTGCAATTGTTGCGGTGATACATGATCAGCACTTGTTTCAGCCGGTAATAAATCATGTGCTTGCGCTTCAGGGGCAAATGCAGCTAGTAGCATATTATGTTGCAAACGGTATCCTTTCTGCTATCTCAGATAACGTTTTTGTTGCAACTGTCTATATGAATGAAACAGCTACGCACTTTCAGGATATTATACCTATGCTTGGTCATCCTGAGGCTGCTCACACACCGACAGAGCTTGCGCACCTTATACAGTTTCAGAAACTTGGCGTAGCAATTAACATGGGTACAAATATACCTTCTGTTGCTACACCTAACGGGCAGGCTGCATTTCTGTTTCTTCTGACATCTGCGCTGGCTCCGCTCATCAGGCTGTCATACCTGGAAATGGTGAAGCTCGCTTTCCCATATACTGTAACCATGAGCATAACAGGTTTCTTTGCAGTATTATATCTGCTTTGATCTGATGATAAATTATTAATATTACAAGGCTCTGTGAGGTTTTACGCAGAGCCTTTTTTTATGCTTTGACCGTGATGTAAAATTGATTTACAGTATATTATGTGTGTATTTGTGATATATTTGACTAATAGTTGATAGTGATATCGGTGATAAAATATGACGGAAGACTTTATTTCTGAAATTAAAATATTTTATGTTGAAGACGAACCGTTTATACGTGAGGGCTTTGTGCGTTTCCTTAAGAGACGTACGGACAAGCTTTATGTGTTTTCTAACGGGCAGGAAGCGCTTGACGCATTTTCTGAAATTCGTCCGGATCTTATCATCACTGACATACGGATGCCGGTGATGGATGGGCTTGAGATGTCTGAAAAGATCAAAGAGATCGATCCTTCTGTACCTATTATCGTTACAACCGGACACAATGACGAAGATTTTTTCCTGCGCTCTATTGACATAGGTATAGATAAGTATATTAAGAAACCTGTCAGCTTCACAGAGCTTATAGGTGTAGTTAAAAAAATCACATCTTCAATAGTGCATGAAAGGCAGATGGAGAAGCATAACAAGTTTCTTCGGGAAGTAATGGATCTGAACCCGAATTTTGTAATAACAACAGACGGTTCAAAATGTACTTATCTTAATGAATCTTTTAAGGAATTTCTGGGATGTACCACAGTCAGTGAATATATTGAAAAGTATGGCAATATTAAGAATGTTATGGTCGAGAAAGAAGATACTTTCTATAAAGGAAAGGAACCCAGACAGTGGCTTGCTGAGTCTACGGACTCTAAGCATAATAACAGGATGGTTTTTCTGCGTCCGCTGAATGGCACCGATGATGACGAAATGGTCTGTCTTGCTAATGTGAAAAATGTCCCGGACAAAGATGAATGGCTCATCTCTTTTGCAGATGTTACTCTGCTGGAAAAAGAGAAGCAGATATATCGTATGTTGTCCCAGCAGGATCCTCTGACAAAAATATATAATAGAACAAAGTTTTTCGAAGAGGTTGAAAAGGAGCTGGACAGAGTAAGCAGATACGGTCAGGATATGTCCATCCTGATGATTGATGTTGACTACTTCAAAGAAGTGAACGATCAGTACGGACACCTTGTGGGCGATAAGGTTTTGATTGAACTCACTCAGATTATACGTCAGAACATAAGAAAAAGTGATGTTTTTGCCAGGTATGGAGGAGAAGAGTTTGCTCTGTTGATGCCGATGACAGCACAGAAAGGAGCCAGAGAGAAAGCTGATCTCATCAGAGAAGCTGTGAGCACTCATAATTTTGATAAGTGCGGACGGGTTACGTGCAGCTTCGGAGTGGCAACATATGCAGAGGGCGACACTGTTGATAGTTTTGTTCAAAAGGCTGACATCGCTCTTTATAACGCTAAAGAGTCCGGTCGCAACATGGTTCAGGTTTTTGAAGAGGGTTCTATTAAGTGCAGCCACTAGGTTCTTTTCACACAGTTATATATTGATAAATACCCCCCCTTATGTTACCTTTTAACTACTTCTGAAATATGTTTTTTCATTGATAGAGAGAGTGAAATTGTGGACAACCTTTTTGATATAGACTTTCTGGAATTAGGTGTAAAGGCAGACCGTATCCGTCAGAGGATGTGGGGCAAGAAAACCTTTTTTGTTAAGAACTTACATCTGAATTATACTAATATATGCGTGAGTAAGTGTCGATTCTGTGCCTTTCAGAAAGATGAAGGGGAAGATGGGGCGTACATTTTTGAGATAGACCATATGTTGCGATATGTGGCAGAAAAAGCTCCGGACGCTTGCGAAATACATATTGTCGGCGGGCTCCATCCGTCGAAACCTTTCAGTTTTTATACTGACGCTGTTTCAGCGTTGAAATCTGCTTACCCTGAAAAGACTATCAAGGCTTTTAGTGCTGTAGAGATAGCATATTTTGCTGGTATATCAGGACTTAGCGAAAATGATGTTCTTAAAAAGCTTAAAAAAGCAGGGCTGGAGATGATGCCGGGAGGAGGAGCAGAGATATTCGACCCTGAGGTTAGAAATATTATCTGCCCGGAGAAAATTACTGCTGAACACTGGCAGAGAATTCACGAAACTGCCCACGAGAACGGCATATTTACCAATGCAACAATGCTCTATGGGCACATCGAGAAAGATGAACATATTATGAGGCATCTGGATTCTGTGCGTAATCTTCAGGAAAAAACCGGTGGATTCCTCGCCTTTATCCCATTGGCATTTCATCCCGAAAATACATTTCTCAGTGATCTTTTCCCTGCAACAGGGGTTGATGACCTGAAAACTATTGCAGTTTCAAGAATAATGCTTGAGAATGTTCCACATATAAAGGCATATTGGGTTATGCTTGGTGAGAAAACTGCACAGACTGCTCTTCGTTTCGGTGCGGATGATCTCGATGGTACAATAATAAAGGAAAACATCACACATGCAGCGGGAGCAAAGAGCAGTGAAGGGCTTGTTGTGGATACTCTGGTAGATATTGTCAGTTCCGCAGGGCTGACCGCAGTGGAGCGTGATGCATTTTACAATGAAATCAAGGTTTATGGTTAACACCTGATGGCTGAATATATATTTCTGAATCCCTCAATAAATATGCTGAAGATCGCTGAAACAGTTCGTAGTTTCGGACGCAATGTTGTGCTTGTGCGCAACGATCAGTTTCCTGAAATTGATGCTGTTAATGTGCATATGTTTTACGATGACAGATATAGAAGCATTTTCCCAGGGGATGATGTCAACGGTGACGTTAAGGCTTTTTCCCGCATGAAGAAGAATTTCCTGTCAAAGCTTACTATCTCTAAAATAAAGTCAGAGCTTGCGTCATACTCAGAAGATATGCGTGCAGGGGACATTGTGGATCTCTGCCTTATAAAGCGTGGGGTGCTCAGCAGGAAAGAAGTTGTCACAAACGCCGTGAGCAATGCAACCAGTTTTTCAAAAATTGCGGCAGACAACGAGCACGCAACTATTGTTACCGGATACATGGAGTTTCTTGGCGGAAACGAAAGGCTTGTAATGTATGACACTGATTTTGATCTGAAAGACGCTCTCGGGAGAGATTATTATATATTTTTCATAAATGGTGAACGTGTTGAGATGTGCTCCTCGGGCAACAGGCTTATCACAATAGGAAGTAAAACACATGACCATATAGATATTCTTTCTGTTAAGCTTCCGTTTATGAAAAGGTTTAATTTTAAGAAAATAAAGGAACTGGTAATATCAAGAAACAGAATGCCTTGGGTTGTCAATAATATAGACAAACACCTCATTCTCGTTAATGACTTCAGCTTTTTCAATATCTCTGTGAAAATGACAGATCAGTGGGTTGAAAAAGTCGGGAGATATATATGCACAGACAAGCAGCGGTAGCCGGAGTATTTTATCCGGCAGATGCAGGCTCTGTCACTGAGTTTATAAAGTCCAGTTTACCGGATGGTGCTCCGGAGAAAGCCGTCGGGGTCGTTGTCCCTCATGCGGGGTACATCTATTCCGGTGCTACAGCAGTGCGGACGCTTGCCCGTGTAAAGATTCCTGATACAGTCATACTGGTCGGACCGAACCACACAGGAGCGGGACCTTCTATTTCAGTCTATCCTGAAGGTTCATGGGCGACACCTCTCGGAGACGTACCTGTTGATTCAGTGCTGGTTGATAAGTTCTGCGAAAACCCTTTATTTAATAAAGATACTACAGCGCACCACAGTGAACATTCCCTTGAAGTTATTCTTCCGATTCTTAAATATTTTAATCCCGATGTAAAAGTTGTCTGTGTCACAGTTAAGTATATAAATTTAGAAACAGCGGAGACTGCTGCAAAGCATATAGCAGATGTAACTGACGCTCTTTTTGTGATCAGCTCTGATCTGAACCATTTCGAAGATGCTGAGATTACTGAGCGTAAAGATATGGCTGTGATGGAAAAGCTTTTAGAAATGGATATGAACGGATTATACTATATAGTACCTGAAGAGAATATTTCCATGTGCGGGGTCGTTCCTGCATGTATGGGCATTCGATATTGTCAGGCAAAAGGCGCTGATACGGCTGTTTTTGTGGAGCATATTCACAGCGGTCTTGTGAGCGGTGATAACAATAGGGTGGTCGGCTATGCCGGTCTGTATTACAAATAAGAGGATTTCAGATGAAAGTAAGAACAGCAGTTTTTCCTGTAGCAGGTCTTGGAACAAGGCTTCTTCCTGCAACAAAGTCTATGCCTAAGGAGATGGTCACGCTCATCGACAGACCACTGATCCAGTATGCTGTTGAAGAGGTTATAGATGCAGGTGTCGAAAGGGTTGTTTTTGTCTCGGCTAGAAGCAAAAAGGCTCTGGAAGATCACTTTGACAGAACTCCTGAGTTGGAATACCAACTTGAGGAAGCGGGCAAAGAAGATGTGCTGAAGGATGTGCAGAAGCTTTCGTCAATGTGCGATATAATATATATACGTCAGAAAGAGCCTTTGGGACTGGGGCATGCGGTGCTCTGCGCAAAGGATATAGTAGGGAAAGAACCCTTTGCGGTTATTCTGCCGGATGACATAATAAGCAGCAAAGAACCTGTTACCGGTCAGCTCATTAAAAGATATACCCAGACGGGAAAGTCAGTTGTGTCACTCATGGAAGTACCCGACGAAGATACTTCTAAGTATGGCATAGTAAAGCTGGGCAGAGAAGAGGATAAGGGGCTGTTTAAGCTTGATGGTATGGTGGAAAAGCCTAAAAGCAATCCACCGTCAAATATGGCTATTATAGGCAGGTATATTCTTACCCCTGAAGTTATGGCGGCTCTTGAAACTACAAAAAGGGGCGCAGGCGGTGAGATACAGCTTACAGACGCTATACTTGATGTTGCAAAGTCAGAAGGTGTTTACGGATATCTTTTCGAAGGGGACAGATTTGACTGTGGCAACATGTACGGACTTTTTGAAGCGGTTGTGAATTTTGCTCTGGAGAGAAAAGACCTCAGAGAACACGCTGTCAAAGTGATTCAGGAAGCGGCAAAACGTTTCTAAAAAAGAGGCGAGGTATGAATGATAATTACGATTCTAATGAAAAGATAAGATTCATTCACGGTTTACTGAAGAAAGAAGTTGAGGATCTTATACATTTTATAAGTTCCAGCAAAGTTAATCTGGCAGACACAAATTCTCCGCCGATGGACGTAGTAATTAATGATAAAGAAGTGATCATCTATATTGAGCTTCCGGGGCTGACTACCAGCCATTTTACGGTTTATCAGTACGATGATCTTGTTGTGATAGAAGGGGTTCGCCCGAAGATGGTCATGCCTAAAGCCAGCTTTGTACGTGTTGAACGGGAATCAGTCCGTTTCCGGCGCATACTAAGGCTGCCTTTTTGTGTGAATGAAGGGGACTCTAAAGCTAAGCTGAAAGATGGTGTTCTGGAAGTCCATATATCCAGAGGCGCCTGTGAATGCAGCTTATAACAGAAATGGAGGATCAAATGGAACAATTTGAAACTGAAATTAGCATACCTGAAACACTTCCTCTGCTGCCAGTAAGAGATATCGTAGTTTTTCCATACATGGTTCTTCCTCTGTATGTGGGGAGAGAGCAGAGCATTGCATCTGTAAATGAAGCTCTTAGTGAGGACAGGCTTATTTTTCTTGCCTGTCAGAAAGACCCTGCGGACGAAGAGCCGGAGGATGAGGAAATTTACGAAATAGGAACTGTCGCTGTTATTCTGCGTATGTTGAAAATGCCTGACAGCCGTATCAAACTTTTGGTGCAGGGCGTAAAAAGAGGACGTATCGTTGAACATGTGGAGTCAGAAGAGAGCTATAGGGTTCGTATAGAAGAGATTAACGATCCGGAAGAAGAGGGGAATGCAGAGAATGAAGCACTGCTCCGACATATCAAGGAACAGCTCAATCAGGCTGTCAGCCTGGGGAAACCTATGCTCCCTGACCTTGTCGCTGTTATAGAAAGTATTGAAGAAGCAGGTAAACTCGCAGACATTATTGTCTCTAATCTCGGGCTGAAAGTGGATGAGGCTCAGGAAGTTCTTGAGCTTGAAGACCCATCCGACAGGCTTAAAAAGGTTGGAGAATTCCTCACAAGAGAGATATCAATTCTGGAAGTTCAGCAGAAAATTATGAACGATGCCAGAGGGGAGATAGACAAAAGCCAGAAGGAATACTTCCTCCGCGAACAGCTGAAGGCAATACGGAAAGAGCTGGGCGAGGAAGATGATTTCATGGCGGAGATGGAAGAGTACCGCAAAAAAATAAAAAAATGCAAAATGCCTAAGGATGTTAACGCCGAAGCGATGAAGCAGCTCGACAGGCTGTCTAAGATGCACGGTGATTCTGCCGAAGCTACAGTTGCCAGAACATATCTTGACTGGATGATAGATGTTCCGTGGAGCAAAGCAACTAAAGACAAGCTGGACATCAAAGAAGCTAAACAGATTCTGGACGAAGACCACTTCGGACTTGATGAAGTTAAAGATAGGATTCTCGACTTTCTGGCTTTGCGCAAGCTGAAAAAAGATATTAAAAGCCCTATCCTTTGCCTTTCCGGTCCTCCGGGGGTTGGTAAAACATCTCTCGGTATGTCTGTTGCACGTGCTATGGGGCGTAAATATGTCCGCATGTCTCTTGGCGGTGTTCGTGATGAGGCAGAAATCAGAGGGCACAGACGTACATATATCGGCGCTCTGCCGGGCAAGATCATTCAGGGGATGAAAACCGCAGGGACGAATAATCCGGTTTTTATGCTGGATGAGATTGATAAACTTGGCAGCGATTTCAGAGGAGATCCTTCCAGCGCTCTTCTTGAGGTGCTTGATCCGGTACAGAACGTTAGTTTTGTTGACCACTACCTTGGTGTTCCGCTGGATTTGTCTAAGGTGATGTTCATTACGACTGCTAACTACCTTGACCCAATACCTCCTGCTCTGAGGGACCGGATGGAAATCATACAGATCCCCGGGTATACAGAGGAAGAGAAGATAAATATCGCCGAGAAATATCTTGTTCCCAGACAGATAAAAGAGAACGGGCTTGAGGATTTTAAAGTGAAGTTCTCTAAAAAAGCCCTTGCAGACCTTATTGCTGGTTATACAAGAGAGAGCGGTCTGCGTAACCTTGAGCGAACAATAGGCACTGTCTGCAGAAAGCTCGGGCGTATGATCGCTGAAGGTGACAAACGGAAATCGTTTATGGTTACAGAAAAAGCCCTTGAAAAGCACCTTGGACCGGAGAAATTTTCTGATGATGAGGAACTTAAAGATAACGAGGTTGGAACTGTCACCGGTCTTGCGTGGACACCTGTGGGGGGCGATGTTCTATTTATCGAATGTACAAAGTTCAAAGGGAAGGGCGTTCTGAATGTGACCGGTCAGCTTGGTGACGTTATGAAAGAATCCTCAAGGGCAGCACTTACTTATGTACGTACTATTGCAGAAAAAGTTGGTATAGATCCTGAAGATTTTGAAAAATTCGATCTACACATACACGTACCTGCCGGAGCTATCCCAAAAGATGGTCCAAGTGCGGGTATAACAATGGGAACAGCTCTTGTGTCTTGCTTTACAGGACGGAAGGTCAATAAAAAAGTTGCTATGACCGGCGAGATAACTATTACCGGTAAAGTGCTTCCGATAGGCGGGCTGAAAGAAAAACTTTTGGCAGCCAAAAGGCACGGCATTGAAAAGGTTCTTGTACCTGCAAAAAACGAGAAAGACCTTCGGACAATGCCGAAAAGCGTAAAGAACACAATGGAGATTGTATACGTCAGTCAGTTTGAAGAAGTGATTGAACATGCTCTTCTTGCGAAAGAATAAATCTTTTACATATTATTTTTGAAGAAACTGCAAAAGTAATATGCCGGTGTTTTTGAATAAAAATAACAAAACCCCTGATGTTAAAAGCATTGGGGGTTTTTACGTTATCTGCGTGTATCTTTATGGTATTTACAGAAGGAGTTGAATTACCAAATACCCATAACGGTCTCAGGTATAGACTTATCACTGCTCCATGGATTCCTTTAGCTGATAATGTTATTGACACCACCATTAATTTGAGTAAGTTATAAAAAGAGTAAAGCACTCAGGTTATTTGCAAATGTATGCTATTATGAAAATAATCCTGATCTGTTGTACTGGTTATAGTATTAAATTATTTTGTTATTACGGAGAGTGGCTTGTGAGTGATAAAAAGAACGTTGACAGCAGTATTAATATAGGCGGAATGACTTGCGCGGCTTGTGTGCGCAGGGTAGAAAAAAAACTTGCAAAAGTTGACGGTGTTGATTCAGTCGTTGTTAATCTGGCAACGAATTCTGCCGCAGTCAGCTACGATCCTGACGTTATTAATGTTAACGCCATTGGCACAGAGCTGGAACGTATAGGTTATGAGTTTAAAGGTGTCGATCAGGATATGATAGAGGACGAGACAGTTTCTTTCTATACTGATAAATTTAAGATTGCAGCTCCTATATCTCTGGTGGTTTTTACTCTGTCGATGATTAATGTCCCTGTTATTGAGAGCTTCAAATTCTGGATTATGATGATCCTTACTCTCTGTGTGATGATTTTCGGCGGCGGTATATTTTATAAAATCGCATGGAAAAACTTCAAAAACAGAACCTCAGATATGAATACGCTCCTTGCTGTAGGAACACTTTCAGCATTTATATATTCGGCTTTTGTAACTGTCTTTGCCGATTACTTTATAGCGCGCGATAACTATCATGTATATTACGATGCCGCATGTGTGATTATAACCTTTATTCTGCTCGGTCGTATGATGGAATCCCGTGCTAAGAAACGTGCGAAAGGTGCGATAGAAGCACTTTTGAACCTTGCTCCTAAGACTGCATATGTTATAAAAGACGGTGTGGAGCAGGAAGTTCCGGCGAGTCATATATTTGTCGGAGATGTAATAAGAGTTAAACCGGGCGGCTCAATAGCTGTTGACGGTGAGGTTGAGTCAGGACAGGGGCGTGCAGATGAATCTATGCTGACAGGCGAATCTGTTCCAGTGGCTAAGCGGGAGGGGGATACGCTCTATGCCGGAACGGTTCTCACCAGCGGAACTCTTCTTTATAAAGCAACGACAGTGGGCAATGAGACAGTTCTTGCCGGCATAATCAAGACAGTAAAAAGTGCGACAGCATCAAAACCTGCTGTGCAGCGTATGGCGGACAAAGTCTCTTCAGTATTTGTTCCGACAGTGCTCGTTATTTCAGTGGTAACATTCCTTACATGGTTTTTTGTGGGACCTGAACCACTTCTGGCAAACAGTCTGCTTGCATTTGTTTCTGTTCTTATTGTTGCTTGTCCATGTGCTATGGGGCTTGCCACCCCGACTGCCGTTATGGTCAGCACCGGACGCGGAGCTTCAAACGGCATCCTCGTTAAAAACGGTGAGACACTGGAAAAGGCTTGTAAGGTAAACCGCATAATTTTCGATAAGACAGGGACACTCACAACAGGAAATCTGAAAGTAGAAAAATTCGCTGTTGCCCCCGAATATATGGGGGAGGTTGCTTCAGTGGAGGCTCTCTCCGAACACCCGCTTGCTGTGGCTGTTGTAGAATATGCCAAAGCAGCAGGAGCGGAACTCAGCCCTGTTGAAGATTTTGAAAACTACGACGGAGAAGGTGTTTCAGGAATTGTAGACGGCAAAAAAGTATTAGTCGGTAAGTATGAATTTCTTCAACGCAACGGGGTAGAGGCAGAGGCATCAGCTTTTAGCGGTTCCCGTATATATGCCTCCGTTGACGGGGTTTATGCTGGCATGCTAGGTGTTACAGATTCTGTTAAAAGTGATGCCGCAGAAACAATCAGTCTTCTCAAAAGACGAGGCATTACACCTGTGATTGTTTCCGGTGATAACGAAAAATCAGTCAAAATAGTTGCAGATAAGATAGGAATAAAAGAATATCACTCAGGCATCAGCCCCCAGGGTAAGCTTGATATCTTACAGGGGTACAGAGCAAAAGGCGAGACAGTAGCCATGGTTGGTGATGGTATCAACGATGCTGCTGCACTTGCTGCCAGTGATGTTGGCTTTGCCATGAGCAGCGGAACAGATGTTGCGATGCAGTCGGGGGATATAACTATCCTTGGTGACAGCACATTACGGATAGTCAGAGCACTCAACTTGTCTTGTGCTACACTGAACATTATCAAAGAGAACCTTTTTTGGGCGTTCTTTTACAACATAGCGCTGATACCCCTTGCAGCCGGAGTGTTTTACCCCGCATTTGGATGGAAACTTTCCCCGATGTTTGCAGGAGCGGCTATGGCATTCTCTTCAGTAAGTGTGGTGACTAACTCTCTGAGGCTGAAAATTAAGAAGATCTGATTCTTTCTTTTAGTTTGCCGCCAAGTATTTGACCGGCAATAGAAAATAAAAAGAATAGTGGAATGTATACCCAGTCGATATGAGTGTATATACGCATAAATGCTATCATCGGAATGGGAGCATGAATACATACAGCCCAGCCGATTGAGAACTTTCTTGTGTATGTCCTGAGCCAGCCGAAAGGCAGGTTTAATAAAAAAGCAATTGCGCAAATAGCAAAAACGCCTTGTAGTGTGTTCATCTTTTTTATATAAGGATTAAATGAAGGTATGTAAATGAAAATTTTGTTAATAGGTGTAGGTGGGTTTCTCGGGGCTATATCCAGATATTACGTTTCTAAAGGATCAATGCTGCTTTTAGGTAACAGGATACCTTACGGGACGCTGGTTGTGAATGTAGCCGGGTCATTTCTGCTTGGGCTTATTTTTACCCTTTCTGTTGAGAAACTTGCCGTAAGCGAGAATCTACGTTTTCTTATTGCTGTCGGATTCCTCGGGGCATTTACAACATTTTCAACATTTTCTGTTGAGTCACTATATCTTTTCGAGGACGGTGCATACGCATCGGCATTTATATATATATTTGGTAACGTTATACTCAGCCTTACTGCTGCATTTGTAGGGATCTATATCGCAAGACTTTAAGGAGTTTTTTATGCTCGGCACACACAAATTGCTTAGGATATTTATCGGAGGCTCAGACACCTATGATGGACAGCCGCTATTTAAAGCCATTGTTGAACTGTGCCTTGAAAATAAGATCGCAGGGGCAACGGTTCAGAGGTGTATGTATGGCTATGGCAGAAGTGCTGTTATCCACTCCAGCAGAACGATCGCCCTGTCTGAGAATCTCCCTTTAATAGTAGAAGTGGTAGATTCGGAAGCTAATCTTAATAAAATAATTCCTGAGATAAAAGAGATGTTGGATGGCGGACTTATCACCATGGAAAACATAGAAGTGCTGGAGTATAAATAGTGGGATTTCTCCGAAGCGTAAATTGTCCGGTGTTTAATATTGAAAATACTAAAGAAGTTCCGGAAAGAGAAAGCTATACTTTACAGATCGGCGGAGAGACACCAAAAGCCGGTAAATATCAGCTGGATGATTTTCTTGCGTGTTTTAAGGCAGTCACGCTGAACAGCAGACTTACCTCTGTTTCAAAATGGTCAGTGCGTGCTGACTGGCAGGGTGTTCGCTGGGCTGATTTTGTCGAATGGGCAAATCCCGGTGAATACAAGTATGTTTATACTGAAAGCTATGGCGGATATAGTACGTCTATTCATGCAGAAGACTTTAACAGCCCCAGAATCCTCATCTGCACTCATGTTGCAGGGGGAGAAATAGAGTTTGAATACGGCGGTCCTGTACGGATGATTATCCCGAACCTATGGGGTTATAAAAGCTGTAAGTGGCTAAAAAGAATCTATTTTATGAATGAATATATACAGGGAACGTGGGAGTCCAACGGCTATAAAGATCGTGGAACCATTCAGCCCTGCATGGTCGAAGATGTTAATACAGGCAGACATTTTAAAATAAGCGGCGGCGAAGTTTTTATAGATTAATGCATTGTTTACTGCTTTAGGAGGAAAAATTGGCAGGAAGTACATTCGGAACGAATTTTACCATAACTACATTTGGCGAAAGCCACGGAAAAGCAGTGGGGGTTGTACTTGACGGCTGCCCTCCTATGATAGAGCTGTCCGTGGAAGATGTTCAGAAAGAGCTGGACAGAAGGCGCCCCGGGCAGAGTAAGGTTTCCACTCCCCGGGATGAATCCGATACAG